>NZ_JBIUVJ010000026.1:52524-68547 GCF_044742875.1 Pseudomonas sp. NPDC087817 | reverse complement strand
TTCTTGGAACCGGGCATCGTCACCATGCAGGAGAGCACCACCAGGGTACCCGTAGATATATTTGACGCCTTCGTCACGCAAGAAGCGGACGAGCATCTCACCGCCAGATAAAAGCTCCACGTTGTTCACCTCTAAAACGCCAGAATACCGTCCACAAAAAAGGGGCGGGTCTTAATAGGTTTACTTCTCGGCAGAGCATGAGCGACGGTGGTCGCCGACTACGTCAGCACTGACTGAGCAAGTATTGGGATCGTCCCAAGTGTTGCGGGCCTTTCCCACCCAGCGCGAGGTAACGCGTTGCGGGTGTAACAGGTCGGCGCGGATGTGCGCCTCATGATCTACCGAGTGGGTCTGCTTCTGGCAGTCCCTCTACAGCGGACTTTGGATTCTTCTGTTTCGCCCTCTCCAAGTCAAGCCGTCTATGTGCTTAATTGTGGGTAAGCACATGAGAACGCAAGAAAAAACCTGAAAACCGCTACTCTGTTAGTGTCAATTGCGCAATTTTGCCAAGGAATCAGCATGCGAACGCTTCTCCTCACTCTGCTGATCGGCCTCAGCCCGTGGTGCATGGCCGCTCAAATCTACAAATGGGTCGACACCCAAGGTGTCACGCACTTCGATGCGCAGCCGCCACGGGGTCAGCCTTCCACCACCGTGCAGACACCCTCCTCGCCTGTGCCGAAACCTGCGGCGATGCCGGGTAGCGGCGCGCTCGGTGATCAGAAGGCAATCGATGACAAAGTGAAGAGGCAGGTCGCGGACCAACAGGCGCAGCTCAAGCAGTTTTGCGAGCAGGCACGCACCAATCTTGCGCAGTTGCAGAACAATCCGCGTTTGAGGGAGGAAGTGGAGGGGCAATTGCGCAGGTTGGATGATGCACAGCGTCAGGAGCGCATCGTAGAAGCGCAGAAGCAGATAGCAGAAAACTGCCAGTGATGACTGGCAGCTTCCGGGTTAGCGCGAGGCGGTGATCAGCAGGTCGAACTCTTTGAGCAGCACCTGCAGCTGTCGATCCTTGCCCTGCACGTTGCGCTGGGCGAAGACCATTTCGGCCATCTCCTGAATGCCCGAGGCATTCGGCAACGGCAGATCCTGCTCGAGGATCATCTTCATCCGCGGCAGGAAAATCCATTGCAGCCACTGCTCGAAATCGAGGGTGTCGACCGAAAACGGCTCGACACTGCTCAAGGCTTCGACCGATGGCTGAACTTCATCCCACCATCCCTGTGTGCGCAGTTCACGCTCGATCAGCAGCAACTGATCGGCGATTTTCGGGAAACGGGCATCCATCACAGCGAGACCTTGGCCTTCTGACGGGCCTGGGCTGCGCCAGCGGAGTCACCTTGTTTCTCACGGGACTGAGCGATGATCTCCCACAGATTGGCCTGCAAGTCCGGACGGCCGTTGGCCATGGTCAGCGCACGGCGAGCGAATTGCTCGGCTTGCGGCGCATCGCCTTGAGCCATGCGCACCTGCGCCAGACGATAAAGCACTTGCGGCTCACGCGGCGCGACACGCTGCGCACGCTCCAGACTGGAAGACGCACCATTGAGGTCGCCACCGGCCTGTTGCTGTTGAGCGGTGGTCAGCAAGGCAAGCACCGGGCCGTCCAGCTGCTCGTCCGCCGACAGACCGCCGCCACTGCTAGCGGAAGGAATACCACTCGGTGTCGAAGGCATGCTGTAGCTGCCGGAGTTGATCGGCGCCGACTCGACTGGCGAAGGATTGTAAGGCCCCGGCGTGATACCGCCCGACGCCGGACCCGGCACGATCGGCGAAGCACTGATCGGTGCCGATGTCGTCGCGCCGCCCCCCGGCACCATCACCACCACGCCGGTATCACCTTGCGGAATGGCTTGAGTCTGAGCCTGCGCAGGACGCTTGACCGTCGTTTGACGGAAGCCGCCATTGGCCGAAATGCGTTCGCTGTTGGACACCGCCGTACCCGAATCGACCACCGGGATCGAACCACGCTGTACGGTAGAGCAGCCGCTGAGCAAAGCCACGGCGGTCACCGCTGGAATCAACCACTTGTTCACTTGAAATCCTCTTTGCTTAATTCATCCAGCCCTTGACCCAATCCATCACCGATTCGCCGCTGGCAGGTGTTTCACCTGCACATGCGGCGCCGGGTGGCGGTTCGCTGCCGCGAATATACGGCATCTGCACCGCCCCCGGGCAGTTGGCATCGGAGCCTTGCCCGGTACGCGAATCGACCCACGCCTGTACGACATTGTCTGGCTGCGGCATGTCCAGCGGCAGCGGATCGGCCTTGCGCATGAAACTGGTCCAGACCTGCAACGCACCGGTGGCACCGGTGAATGGCGTCTTGCCGTTGTCGTCACGCCCCAGCCACACCACCGCCAGCAGATCCTGACTGAAACCGGCGAACCAGCTATCACGCGAGTCGTTACTGGTCCCGGTCTTGCCGGCCAGGTTGAGGGTTTTCGGCAGCACGTTATAAACCGAACTGCCGGTACCTTCACGCATGACCCGCTGCATGGCGTTCTGGATCAGGTAGATGGAAGCCGGATCGAAACGCTGTTGAATCTGGAACGGATAACGCTTGAGCGGCTCACCTTCGGCGGTCAGTACGCTGCGAATCCCGCGCATCGGCGTATTGAAACCACCGTTGGCCAGGGTCTGATACATGGCCGCCACTTCGATCGGGGTCATGCCGCCGGCACCCAGCAACATCGATGGATAAGCCGGGAATTCGCGTGTCACGCCCAGACGCGCCAAAGTCTTCAGCACATTTGGCACACCGACTTCGAGCCCGAGGCGCGAGGTCGAAAGGTTGTAGGAGTGGGCCAAACCTTGATAGAGGAATACGGTGCCGTGGGAACGGCGATCATAGTTCTGCGGCTTCCACACCTGACCGTCCGCGCCTTTGACTGACAGCGGATCATCTGACAGCCAACTGGTCAGCGTGTAATGGCTCGGTTTCTCCAGCGCGGTCAGATAAACCGCTGGCTTGATCAACGAGCCGATCGGCCGCACCGCATCCAGCGCCCGGTTGAAGCCGGCATAACTCGCCTGTCGGCTGCCGATCATCGCCTGGACTTCGCCGGTTTCCGGATTGGTTACGACCATCGCCGCTTCAACGTCATCGGAGCCTTTGCGCCCGGCCAGACGTTTAAAGGTGTCGTTGACTGACGCCTCGGCCTTCATCTGCAGGATCGGGTCGAAACTGGTGAAGATCCGCAGGCCTTCTTCGGTCAAGTCTTCGTCGCGATAATCTTCGCGCAATTGACGTTTGACCAGATCGATAAAGCCCGGGAAGGAGCTGTCGGCGAGTTTGCCGCGAGTGGTCACACCCAGCGGCATTTTCTTCGCCGCTTCAACCTGCTCGGCCGTTGCCACACCTTGCTGCTCAAGTACGTCGAGTACCAGATTGCGGCGCTCAAGCGCACGCTCCGGGTTGCGACGCGGGTTGTAGTAGGACGGGCCCTTGACCATACCGACCAGCAACGCAACCTGATGCAGTTTCAGCTCGGACAATGGCTGACCGAAGAAGAACTGGCTGGCCAGACCGAAGCCGTGCACCGCACGCTGGCCGTCCTGACCGACAAAGACCTCATTGAGGTAGGCCTCAAGGATTTCCTTCTTGTCGTAATGCACTTCCAGCAGCATCGCCATCATGGCTTCGGTGAGCTTGCGGCTGAGGCTGCGTTCGCCAGTCAGGTAGAAGTTTTTCACCAACTGCTGCGTCAGCGTACTGCCGCCCTGAGTCATCTTGCCGCCCGAAGTGTTGACCCAGATCGCACGTGCAATCGATTTCGGTGACACGCCCCAGTGGCTGTAGAAATCGCGGTCTTCGACGGCGACCAGGGTTTCCAGCAGGTACGGCGGCACCTGATCGAGCTTGATCAGAATGCGGTCTTCGAGATTCTTCGGATAAATCCCGCCGATCATCAGCGGTTCCAGTCGCACCACCGACAGCTTGGAGCCATTGGTCGCCGACAGCTCGGCGACGTAATCACCCGAGAAACGCACGCGCACCGGCTGCGCTTTTTCCAGTCCTTCATAGAACTGGAAGCCACGGGTATTCAAATCGACGGTGTTGCCGGAAACCGCTGCGGCGCCCGGGCCATTGCTGACGGCTTCACGGCGATAGCCGAGGGCATCGAGTTCGGTGAGGAAATCGTCCTTGCTGAGCTTTTGTCCGACGAACAGCTCGAGCGGGCGCGCGTACACCTTGGCCGGGATGGTCCAGCGCTTGCCGGAGAACTTCTCCTGCACCACGGCATCGAGGTAAACGGCGAAGCCGGCCAGCACCACAAGGCCGACCAGACTGAGTTTAATGGCCCAGCTCAGCCATGGGCGCAGGCCCTTGGATGGTGGTTTTTTCTTGGTACGGGGGGATCGAGTTCGAGTCATGGCGGCGGATTATACGCACTTTATTCATCCTCAACAGGAGCGCTCCGAGGTTTGCGTCGGGCTGGCGAGCGGCCATAATGGCGACCTCGAATTTCCCCCAGTCTCTGAAGGATCGCCCGTGAGCCAATCACTGATCGCTGCCCTGCAAAACCCGGCCCTTTACCCGCACCCCGTCGAAGGGTTCCAGGTCATCGAAACCCATATCTCGTGGGTGATCCTCACCGGCCCCTTCGCTTATAAAGTGAAGAAGCCCGTGAATTTCGGCTTCCTCGACTTCACTAACCTCGAATCGCGCGCACATTTCTGCGCTGAAGAGCTGCGCCTGAACCAGCGTCTGACCGACGATTTGTATCTGGAAGTGTTGCCGGTCACCGGCAGCATCGAAGCCCCGCAACTGGGCGGCGACGGTCCGGCCATCGAATACGTACTGAAAATGCGCCAGTTCCCGCAGACCGGTTTGCTCAGCACCCTGCAGGCCAATGGCGAGCTGACCACCCAGCACATCGATGAAATGGCCGAACAGATCGCCAAATTCCATCTCAACGCCCCCAAAGTCCCGGCCGAACACGACGCCGGCACCCCGGCCAGCGTGATGGCGCCGGTGTCGCAAAACTTCGAGCAGATCCTGCCGTTCCTCAGCGACAAGAACGATCTGCTGCAACTCGAAGCACTGAAAGCCTGGGCCGAAAGCAGCTTCGAACGCCTCAAGCCGCTGTTCACCCAGCGTAAAACCGAGGGTTTCACCCGTGAATGCCACGGTGATATCCACTTGGGCAACGCCACCGTCATCGACGGCAAAGTGGTGATCTTCGACTGCATCGAATTCAACGAACCGTTCCGCTTCACCGACGTCTGGGCCGACACCGGTTTCCTCGCGATGGACCTGGAAGATCGTGGCCTGAAATCGTTGGCGCGCCGCTTCATCAGCCAATACCTGGAGCTGACCGGCGACTATCAGGGCCTGGAAGTGCTGAACTTCTATAAAGCCTATCGCGCACTGGTTCGCGCCAAGGTTGCACTGTTCAGCATGCCGGCAGACGCGACTCCAGTGCAGCGCGCCACTACCCTGCGTCAGTACCGCAACTACGCCAACCTGGCGGAAAGTTACAGCACCATTCCTTCGCGTTTCATGGCTATCACCCACGGTGTTTCCGCTGTCGGTAAAAGCCACGTGGCCATGCGTCTGGTCGAAGCGCTGGGCGCGATCCGTCTGCGTTCCGATGTTGAGCGCAAGCGCCTGTTCGGCGAGCAAACCGTGGCCAATGATGTGCAGGCGGGCATTTATAGCGCCGACGCCAGCGCCAAGACTTACGCGCGCCTGCATGAGATCGCTGAAGTCATCCTGCACGCCGGTTTCCCGGTGGTCATCGATGCGACTTACCTCAAGCGTGAGCAACGCGACAGCGCCGCAAAAATCGCCGAAGCCACCGGTACACCTTTCCTGATCCTCGACTGCAACGCGCCGCAAGCGGTGATCGAGAGCTGGCTGGCGATTCGTCAGGCTGACCAAAAGGATCCGTCCGACGCCACACTGGCCGTGATCGAAGCCCAGCAGGCCAACCGCGAAGCACTGACGCCGGAAGAGATTCTGCGCAGCAAACGCGTGCAGACCAATGAATCCGGCACGCTGGACACCGTGGTCGCGCAGATCCGTCAGCGCCTGCCAGGCCTGTAAGAAACTATTTCGGCCGTGAAGCCCTCGCTTGCTTCACGGCCGTCAAATAGTGGCACTATACTGGCGCCATAAAACCAACGGTGATATGACATGAGCCAGCCGAAACTTCTCGACACCCCGCTGTATGCCTTGCTGCACAAAGATGACATCACAGGTTTCAATAAAGAGCGCCCGCAAGACGGACCAATCGACATGGTCGGCGGCGACTTCCGTGGCCTCGATCTGCGCGAACTGAACGCCGATGGCGTGGATTTCAGGGACGCGTATTTCCGTTCTGCCGATTTGCGTGGCATCGACTTCCGTAACGCATCGCTGGAGGGCGCAAGCCTTGCTCACGCGCAGATTTCCGGGGCGTACTTCCCGCCGGAGCTGAGTGCTGACGAGATTCTGATGTCGATGAATTTCGGCACGCGCCTGCGTTATCGCACTCGTTGAGATAACCATCCAGTTCCTCCCCCTGTAGGAGTGAGCCTGCTCGCGATGGCGGCTCAACATTCAACTAATGTGTTGCCTGTCTGTCCGCCATCGCGAGCAGGCTCGCACCTTCATTGATATGTATTTCTTCCCGCCTTTCTGCGTTCGCAGGTCTTCGGCGCCTCTGCGGCGCACTTTCTTAGAAGCGTTTGAGTTGAATCCGACCAAACAACCACGCTTTTCCTACTGATGGCTACACTCCTGAGAAGCTCGCCCACGCACCATTCGGCCGTCGCAAGGAGGCTTGATGAATGATGAACTGCAACACCTGAAGAATCTTGGCAAGACGTCGGCGCAATGGCTGCATGCCGTGGGCATCCACAGCGCTTCGGACTTGCGGCGCCTGGGCGCTGTCGATGCCTACCGGGCCGTGCGTACCCGCGGGTTTCGTGCATCGAAGGTGTTGCTGTATGCGATCGAGGGCGCGCTGATGGATGTGCATTGGAACGACATCCCGGCCGAACGCAAGGACGCCTTGAACAAGCAACTCGAAGCCATTTCCTCGCGTCACAAGAATTGAACGGGCGCTGACCGTCATGTACCTGCTTGGGGAACAATCGGCGCTTGCCGACGCATTGATCAACCGCTTGCAGAGTTTGCCTGCACAGTGGCTGCAAGGCCTCGAACCGTGCGGGCCGGCGCTTGAGCTGGAGGCGACTGAGGACTTGATGACGCAGTTGCCCGGCGATCAGTTGTTTTTGCTGACTGAAGGTGTGATCACCGGATACATCGGCGCACGCGCACTGTTTTATTGGCAGGAGGGTGACTTCATCGGCCTTCTGCGCGGTGATGACTGGGGCGATTCGCGCCTGTGCAGTGACGGGCCGTTGCGTGTGACGCCCTATCGGCGCAGTGATGTGTTGCAGCATTTGTTTGCCGACGCCAACCGGGCGGAACAATTTCTCCAATACATGCTGGGGCAAATGGCTTTGCTCGCCCACGCGGTGGCCGAGCTGAAACCGCGGGAGTTTCGCAGCACCAACGGCTTCAAACGGGTCGAGGCCGGTGAAATCCTGATTCACCAGGGCGCTGCCGCCGATCATGTATTTGTGATCATCGACGGGCATGCCGAAGCTTTTGTCGACGGGCAGAAGGTTGGCGAAGTGCCCAAGGACGAAATTTTTGGTGCCATGGCTGTGTTCACTGGAGAACCGCGTAACGCGACCGTGATTGCCCGCGAACGCAGTACGGTGATGTTGATTCCCGCTGATCAGTTTTTGAGCATGACCCGCAGCAATCCGAAGATCGCCCACAGCCTGATCGAGAGCATGGCCCGGCGTATCGACCAACTCAACCGTCAGATCATTCAGTTGAGCGCAACGCCGAGCCCTTCATTTACAGGGCAATCAGGCCATTCCAGAGACCAGATAAAATAAATGCAGAAACAGCGGTTGACTTGGTAATGAGAATCGCTATGATTATCACAACTGGTCGCGAGATCAGTCGATATTCTGAAAAGCCCTTGGTTCGTACTCTCAGATTATCTCCTCATCAGGCTAATCACGGTTATTTGACCCGGTTTTTACCGGGTCTTTTTTTTGCCTGTGGAAAAGTCATTTGCCGAACTGTTTGCGCATCTCTTCACAGTAATCGCGCTTGGGCGTCGCCGGTGTGTACCAGACGTAATCGGCCATCTTCGCGGTAACGTCGGCACCCTGCTCCGCCAGCATCAGCACCGTGGGCGCCTGCGCGCCCAAGTCCACAACATGCAGCGGCACCCCGACATCCTTGCGCGCATGCCACGCACCGGCCAGCAACAAGGAAGGGATCGGCGCTGCCAATAGACGCTCGGCCATGCGTCGGTCACGTTGTTGCTGAACCGCCAGCATCGCTGGCATCTGCGACTCAGGCAGCAAGCCACAGTGAGACTCGCTGATCTGCCCCAGCAGAGTCGTCTTCACGTCTTCAGCATTGCTGCGCTGACCGTTCAAGACTGGCGGATTGCGATAGAACGCGCGGATTTCAGGGTTATCCAGATTGGCCGCCAGCAACGGGTAAGGTTGTGTGAGAGCGAAGCGGACCATTGGCCCATAAAGATTCCAGTCCCAACCGTCCTGCCAGGCCAGCGCGCCAGGAAGATCGTTGGGCAACTGCGCGGGTTGCCGCACCGCATCCACCTTCGGCTGCTGATCCGGCGTGAGCATTTCCAAAAGCAGACTTCCCTGAGAACGCTGCTCGCCGAGCGACTGCAGCAGCCACAACTCGGCGGCGTGGTGATCGGCTTTGTCATGCTGCTCGCCGATGATTACTCGCTCAGGCTTGGCCAGACGTTTGAGTAATTGCTGCGCCGTCAGCACCTCGCCACTGTGCAGATCGCGAATCTCGCCACCGATTGGCGGCGGCGCTGCTACATGCTGACATCCCGCAAGCCACAACATCGCCAACAGCCACATCCCACGCATGCACTCACCTCGACGAAACATTCAGCGGGCGATGATCAGCGGATGCCCACGCTCCGGGTGCGGCTGCACCAGCACTTCGAGACCAAACACGTCTTTAAGGGTATCCGGTCGCAGCACTTGCTGCGGCGTATCCAGTGCGACCGGTTGTCCGCCCTCAAGCAGCAACACGCGATCACAATAACGCGCCGCCAGATTCAGATCATGCAGGATCACCATCACTGCCGCCCCACGGTCGGCAAACTCGCGCACCGCCTGCAGGGTGGTGTGTTGATGCAGCGGATCAAGCATCGACGTCGGCTCATCCAGCAGCAGCGTTTGCCCGACCTGCCCCGGCCAGAGTTGCGCCAACACCCGCGCCAGATGCACGCGCTGACGCTCGCCACCCGACAACGCCAGATAACTGCGTCCGCTCAAATGCCCGGCATCTGCCGCTGTCAGTGCTGCGGCAACAATCTCGTCATCACGCACTCGACCACTCTGATAAGGCAAGCGACCCATGCCGACCACTTCTTCAACACGAAAGGCAAAATCCAGTGTCGACACCTGCGGTAACACAGCCAATCGCTGAGCGCGCTGTGTGCCCGTCCAGTGCGCCAATGTTTCACCATCGAGCGAGACTTCACCCTCACTCGCCACCAACTCACCACACAAGGCACCGAGCAAGGTGCTCTTACCGGCGCCGTTGGGCCCCAGCACACCGAGCACTTCGCCCGGTTCGAGTTGCAGGGTGACGCCGCTGAGCACAGCCTTGCGGCCACGCAGGATGTGCAGATTGTGCGCACGCAACATCAGGCACGCCCTCGCAGCAGCAGATAAAGGAAGAACGGCGCGCCGATAAACGCCGTGACAATACCGATCGGCAACTCCGCCGGGGCCAGCGCCAGCCGCGCCACCAGGTCGGCCAGCAACAACAGGCTCGCCCCGGCCAGCACCGAGGCCGGCAGTAACACACGATGATCAGGCCCCGCGAGCAAGCGCACCAGATGCGGCACCACCAGCCCGACAAAACCGATCATCCCCGCCGCCGCCACCGCCGCGCCGACGCCCAGCGCCGTACAGAACACCAGTTCGCGCTTGAGCCGTTCGACATCAATTCCCAGATGCCCGGCCTCGGACTCACCCAACAGCAAGGCATTCAGCGCTTTCGCCCGACGCGGCAACCACAGCGCAACGCCTGCACTGATGATCAGCAAGGGCCACAGCCGCGCATAACTGGCGCCATTGAGGCTGCCGAGGTTCCAGAACGTCAGCGTGCGCAACGTCGCGTCATCCGCCAGATAGGTGAACAGGCCGACTGCCGAACTGGCCAGCGCCGTCAGCGCAATCCCCGCCAGCAACATGGTCGCGACATTTGTTTGCCCGTTGCGCCGACCGAGCCGATACACCAGCGCGGTCACCCCGAGCCCGCCCAGAAATGCACACACCGACAGCAGATAAGGCCCGAACCACTCCGGCAAGCCACCGAAAAACGAGCCGCCAACAATCGCGATCGCCGCACCCAACGCGGCGCCACTGGACACCCCGACCAGCCCCGGGTCCGCCAGCGGATTACGGAAAAGCCCCTGCATCGCCACACCCGACAACGCCAACACTCCGCCAACCGCCAGCCCGAGCAGGGTTCGCGGCAAACGAATCTGCCCGAGAATCAGCTCAGCCTGCTCCAGGCCGTCCGGCGCCAGCGGCACGCCGACCAGACGCAACGCCGCGCGCAGGGTATCGAACAGCGGCAGGCTGACCGGCCCCAGCGCGAGCGACAGCCAGATCGCCGATAAACACAGGAGCGTCAGGCCAATGAACAGGCCACGGGGCTTTACCAGTGTGGTCATTGGCCGCTCTTGGCCGGGTAAAAACCGTCAGACAGGCTTTTCAACGCTGCCGGTAATCGCGGCCCGAGCCCGCCAACCAGCAATGTCGGATCAAGCTCCAGCACACGCCCGGCCTTGGCCGCGCGACTGGAATTGAGGATCGGGTTTTCCTTGAACAACGCGGCTTTCGCCGCATCACCGGTCAACGCCCGGTCGGCGAACACCAGCACTTCAGGATCAAGGCTGGCGAGGGACTCCACGGAGAATGGCTTGTAGCCCGTATGTGTCGCGAGGTTATGCCCGCCCGCCTGTTGCAGCAGCCAGTCGGCGGCGGTGTCCTTGCCGGCGATCAACGGTTTGCCACCGGCATGGCCGAGCAACAACAGCACGCCCGGCGCCTTCTGCTTGGCCTGTGCTTGTGCAACCCGCGCTTTCTGCGCATCGAGTTGCTGTTGATAACGTTGCAGCAACTGCGCAGCCTGAGACTCGGCGCCGAGCAATTGGCCCAGATGAGTGACGTTCTTTTGCAGTGTCGGCAGATCCGGCTGAGCCGAGAACAATTCCACCTGCACCTTGGCTGCTTTCACCTGCGACAGCACCGGTGGCGGACCCATTTCTTCGGTGCCGATGAGAATATCCGGGCGCAGACTGAGAATGCCCTCGGCAGAAAGACTGCGCTGATAACCGATGCTCGGCAGCGACTTCAATGTTTCGGGATGCTGGCTGGTGGTGTCGACGCCCACCAGTTTCGACTCGCCACCCAATGCACTGACCCACTCTGACAGCGCACCACCGGCACTGACCCAACGTTGCGGCAATTCAGCCGATGCGGCCTGAAGACTGACGAAAAGTCCGGCACACAGCACAGCAACGCGGGTACTCAGGCGCATAACAGCTTCCTTGAACAAGGTTTTCCCGGGCATCAGGATGACAGGCCAAGTATCCTCGGCATCGGGCAGACGCCTTTGGGCGATGGCCGCCATTTGATAATTGTTTGCATTTAAACGTCAAGCTCGGACATATCCGGACACGAGCGGACATTAGAGGATAGCCATGAAGTTTCTCTGCGCGGGTGTCGAGCTGGCCGAGGCCGGCAGCCGCGGTTTCGATATCGCCGGCAAAAAGCTGTTCGCCGTGCGCCGTAATGGCCAGGCGTATGTCTACCTGAATCGCTGCCCGCACCGGGGCGTGGGACTCGAATGGCATCCCGACCAGTTTCTCGACCCGAGCAACAGCCTGATCCAGTGCGCGACCCATGGCGCACTGTTTCTGATCGAGGACGGCGAATGTGTTGCCGGGCCCTGCGCCGGGCAATCGCTGACGGCTATTCCTTGTCGCGAGGATGCGCAGGGCCTGTGGATCGATGTTTAACCGTTGAGCAGCACGTCGAGTCGCCGGTCGATGACCATCTCTTGATGATTCAGCCGCACCCCATAAGCCAAGACCTCGACCCCATCGGCGACCGCTTCGCGTAACGCATCGGCGTAGGCCGAATCGATCTCCACCGCAGGACGCACCGCCTCAATCCCGGTGAGATTTACGCAATACAACTGCACCGCACGAATCCCGTCCCGCGCCAGATGCGCCAGCTCGCGCAAATGCTTGGCGCCGCGTTGCGTGACGGCATCGGGAAACGCCGCCACATTGGTGCCATCAAAGCCCAGGGTGACGCTTTTCACTTCTACATAAGCGGGGCCGCTCGGGTATTCGAGACGAAAATCGATGCGGCTCTTTTCCTGCCCGTACGCCACTTCGCGCTTCAACGCGGTAAACCCGTTCAGCTCGCTGATGACGCCGGCCTGCAAGGCTTCTTCGACCAGCCCGTTGGCGCGTCCGGTGTTCACACAAAACAACCGCCCCTGCGGGGTTTCGCCGATCTCCCAGGTACCGGGCAATTTGCGTTTAGGGTCATTGGAGCGACTGAACCAGACCTGCCCGCCTTCGACCTGACAATTAAGCATCGAGCCAGTGTTCGGACAGTGAATGGTCAACAATTCGCCACCAACCGTTTCGACGTCGGCGAGAAAGCGCTTGTAACGACGGATCAGCCGCGCCTCTTCCAGAGGAGGATAAAAGCGCATCAGCCTTGCCAGCTCTTCAAGCCACGGGCGATCCGTTCCACCGCTTCCTGTAAGCGAGGGAGGTTTTGCGTGTAGGCAAAACGCACATGGTGGCTGGCCTGATAGCGGCCGAAATCCAGTCCCGGGGTAAACGCCACATGCTCGGTTTCAAGGAAATGGCGGCAGAACGCGAAGGCATCGCCGCCGAACTTGCTGATATCGGCATACAAGTAAAAAGCACCTTCCGGCTCGACGGCGATGTTGAAACCCAATTCGCGCAACGCGGGCAGGAGGAAGTCCCGACGCCGACCAAATTCAGCCCGGCGCTCTTCGAGAATGGCAATGGTGTCCGGCTCGAAACAGGCCAGTGCCGCGTACTGCGCCATGCTCGGCGCGCTGATGTAGAGGTTTTGCGCCAGTTTCTCCAACTCGCTGACCGCCGCATCCGGTGCGACCAGCCAGCCCAGGCGCCAGCCGGTCATGCCGAAGTACTTGGAGAAACTGTTGAGGACGAAGGCGCTGTCATCGACTTCCAGCACGCTCGCCGCATCGGTGCCATAAGTCAGGCCGTGGTAGATCTCGTCGACGACCAGATGCCCGTGTCGCGCCTTGATGGCTGTGGATAACCCGGCCAGCTCATCGCGGGTCAGGATCGTCCCCGTCGGGTTGGCCGGCGAGGCCACCAATGCACCGACGCTGTCGTGATCCCAATGCCGCGCAACCAGGTCCGGCGTCAGTTGGTAGCGCACATCCGGGCCTACCGGCACGAGCTGCGCCGCACCTTCGACCAGACGCAGAAAGTGCCGGTTACACGGATACCCTGGATCGGCCAACAGCCAGTGCTTGCCGGGATCGACCAGCAACGCGCTAGCCAGCAACAAGGCACCGGAGCCACCGGGCGTGATCAGAATTCGCCGCGGATCAATGTTCAGCCCGTAACGCGACTGATAAAAACCGGAAATCGCCTCGCGCAGTTCAGGAATGCCGCGTGCGGCGGTGTAACGCGTCTTGCCCGCCGTCAGCGCCGCTTGCCCTGCGCGGATGATTGGCTCGGCCGTAGTGAAGTCCGGTTCGCCAATTTCCAGATGGATAACGTCGTGCCCTTCAGCCTGCAATTCATTGGCCCGCGCCAGCAGCGCCATCACATGGAACGGTTCGATCGCACGACTGCGCGCACTGTAGGGCTGAGCCATTGGATTTCCTTCGACGGGGAAAAAGAGACGATTCTACTCATCTCCCGGAACGAGCGAGAACCCACCGCGGTCACAGCCTCAAGAACGCTGGACTGTAACGATATGAGCGTACGCTCCAGGATTGACTAAAATCAGTGATTGAACAGGTCTCCCACACCGCCAGACACGGCTTGCCAAACATTTGCAAGCGCCACCCGCCGGGGGCTCGACATCCGGGAGTAGCGCAGGCCGAATTGATCTGGTAAGTTCGCCCGCTTGCAGCCGCAGGGCCGGCAGGTGTCGGTGATGGAGCAATCCTGCGCAATGGATTACAAGAGTAGAGGCGGTCCATTTCATGCCCACCCAAGCAAAGCAACAGCAGCAAGCGACGATCAGCGGCTTCGAACCTTACGTTCCGAAGGCCGGCGAAGAGTACATGGGCGCCCCCATGCGCGCGCACTTCACCAAGATCCTGAACAAGTGGAAACAGGACTTGATGCAGGAAGTCGACCGTACTGTTGATCACATGAAAGACGAAGCGGCCAACTTTCCTGACCCGGCCGACCGTGCCAGTCAGGAAGAAGAATTCGCCCTCGAGCTGCGCGCCCGCGACCGCGAGCGCAAGTTGATCAAGAAGATCGACAAGACGCTGGAGCTGATTCAGGACGAAGAATACGGCTGGTGCGAGTCCTGCGGCATCGAGATCGGCGTCAAGCGCCTCGAAGCCCGTCCGACTGCGGATCTGTGCATCGACTGCAAGACCTTGGCGGAAATCAAGGAAAAGCAGGTCGGCAAGTAATCTCGACCTGAACGAAAAACGGAGCGTGCGAACGCTCCGTTTTTGTTTCTGCCTTTTACCTGCCTTCTCTGTCTTCTCTGCCTTTGTGGGAGGGGGCTTGCTCCCGAATGCGGTGTGTCATAAACACAGTTGTTGACTGATTAACCGCATTCGGGAGCAAGCCCCCTCCCACAAGGTAGTGCGCACAAGCCCTGAAAAAGTACTATCGCTCCCATGACTGCCAAAACCTCTCCCGCCTACATCGGCCGTTTCGCCCCCACGCCCAGTGGCCACTTGCACTTCGGCTCGCTGGTTGCTGCCCTCGCCTCTTACCTCGATGCGCGTTCGGTCGGCGGTCGCTGGCTGGTGCGCATGGAGGATCTCGATCCGCCGCGCGAAGAACCCGGCGCACAAGCGGCGATTCTCAAGGCGCTGGAAAGCTACGGCTTCGAATGGGATGGCGAGATGGTGCGCCAGAGCGATCGGCACGACGCCTACGCCGAAGTCCTCAACAGCCTGTTCAATCACGGTCTCGCTTACGCCTGCACCTGTTCGCGCAAGCAACTGGAGCCTTATCACGGCATTTATCCGGGACTGTGCCGCAATGCCGGGCATGACCAGCAAGACGCCGCCATCCGCCTGCGCGTGCCGGAGCTGGAATACCACTTCATCGACCGTGTGCAGGGCGAATACCGTCAGCATCTGGGCCGCGATGTCGGCGATTTCGTCATCCGTCGCCGCGACGGCCTCTACGCCTATCAATTGGCCGTGGTCCTCGACGATGCCTGGCAAGGCATCACCGATATCGTCCGTGGTGCCGATCTGCTCGACTCGACGCCGCGCCAGCTTTACCTGCAAGAACTGCTGGGCCTGCGTCAGCCACGCTATCTGCACCTGCCGCTGATCACTCAACCGGACGGCAACAAGCTCGGCAAATCCTACCGTTCGCCGCCGCTCGAAGCGGATCAAGCCACACCGTTACTGCTGCGAGCCCTGCGCGCATTGGGGCAAAACCCTGGCCCCGAGCTGGTCCATGCCACGCCGCAGGAACTGCTCACTTGGGGCAGCACCCACTGGGACGCAAGCAAGATCCCGCGCACACTGACCCTCCCCGAAGCGCAACTGTCATGACGACACTTGCAGTCGCGCCGCCATCCGTTACCATCGCCGCACGTTTTCGGGCACGCGCATAAAAAAGAGAGGCCGGGATGTACATCTATCGCTTGGTCCTGCTTTTGGTCGTGGGGATCTATCTGTTTTCTCCCGCCATCATGGAT
>NZ_JBIUVJ010000026.1:44818-52514 GCF_044742875.1 Pseudomonas sp. NPDC087817 | reverse complement strand
AACCGCCAGAGCAGATACGGCCGACACCCGGCGCCCGTAGCGTCGACCCACCAACCCAGCATGGAGCGACGCTACGGGCGCCTGGTATCGCCCTTATCTGCTCTGGCTGATCCTGATTGTCGTGACCTTCATCCTGCAGAGCCAAAAAGATGCCGATGAGCTTTAGCCTGACCCAGATGATCCTGATCAGCGCTGCGTACCTGGCGGTGCTGTTCGGCGTTGCCTGGATCAGCGAACGGGGCATGATCCCGCGGGCGATCATTCGCCACCCACTGACCTACACCTTGTCGCTGGGGGTTTACGCCAGTGCGTGGGCGTTCTACGGCACGGTCGGCCTGGCCTATCAGTACGGCTACGGTTTTCTCTCCAGCTATCTCGGGGTGTCCGGCGCGTTTCTGCTGGCGCCGGTGTTGCTCTATCCGATCCTGAAAATCACCCGCACCTATCAACTGTCGTCGCTGGCGGATCTGTTTGCCTTCCGTTTTCGCAGCACCTGGGCCGGCGCACTGACGACGATATTCATGCTGATCGGCGTACTGCCGCTGCTGGCGTTGCAGATTCAGGCGGTGGCCGACTCCATTGGCATTCTCACCGGCGAGCCGATTCAGAGCCGCGTAGCGCTGGCGTTCTGTGCACTGATCATTCTGTTCACGATTTTCTTCGGCTCCCGGCATATCGCTACCCGCGAGAAGCACGAAGGGCTGGTGTTCGCGATTGCCTTCGAATCGGTGATCAAGCTGATCGCCCTCGGCGGCGTTGGCCTCTACGCGTTGTACGGCGTATTCGATGGCCCGCAACAGCTTGAGCTGTGGCTGCTGCAAAACCAGACCGCCCTCGCCGCGCTGCACACGCCATTGCAAGAAGGCCCGTGGCGCACACTGCTACTGGTGTTCTTCGCCTCGGCGATCGTGATGCCGCACATGTATCACATGACGTTCACCGAGAATCTCAACCCGCGCTCACTGGTCAGCGCGAGCTGGGGCTTGCCGTTGTTCCTGCTGTTGATGAGTCTGGCGGTGCCGCTGATCCTTTGGGCCGGCCTCAAGCTTGGCGCTACCACCGACCCGGAATACTTCACTCTCGGCATCGGCATAGCCGCCAACAGCAAACCGCTGGCATTACTCGCCTACGTCGGTGGGCTGTCAGCGGCCAGCGGGCTGATCATCGTCACCACCCTGGCGCTGTCGGGCATGGCGCTCAACCACTTGGTGCTGCCGCTTTATCAGCCGCCCGCCGAAGGCAACATCTACCGCTGGCTGAAGTGGACCCGCCGCGCACTGATCGTCGCGATCATCATGGCCGGCTTCTGCTTCTACCTGATGCTCGGCGCCGGGCAGGACCTGGCCAACCTCGGCATCGTGGCCTTCGTCGCCACGTTGCAATTCTTGCCGGGCGTGTTGTCAGTGCTGTACTGGCCGACCGCCAACCGTCGCGGCTTCATTGCCGGTCTGCTGGCGGGGATTCTGGTCTGGGTGATCACCATGCTGTTGCCGCTGGTCGGCAATCTGCAGGGCTTCTACATTCCCCTGCTGAACATGATCTACGTGCTGGACGACACCAGTTGGCACATGGCAGCCATCGCCTCACTGGCGGCCAACGTGCTGATGTTCACCCTGATCTCGCTGTTCACCAACGCCAGCCCGGAAGAGGCTTCCGCAGCCGAAGCCTGCGCAGTGGATAACGTCCGTCGCCCGCAACGCCGGGAACTGCACGCCGCTTCGCCGCAGGAATTCGCCACGCAGTTGGCCAAACCGCTGGGCGCCAAGGCTGCGCAGAAAGAAGTCGAGCAGGCGCTGCGCGATCTGTATCTGCCGTTCGACGAACGTCGCCCCTATGCCCTGCGCCGTCTGCGCGACCGTATCGAAGCCAACCTTTCCGGCCTGATGGGCCCGAGTGTGGCGCAGGACATGGTCGAAACCTTCCTGCCGTACAAGGCCGGCGGTGAAAACTACGTCACCGAAGACATTCACTTCATCGAAAGCCGCCTCGAGGATTACCACTCGCGCCTGACAGGTCTGGCCGCCGAACTCGATGCCCTGCGCCGCTACCACCGCCAGACCTTGCAGGAATTGCCGATGGGCGTCTGCTCGCTGGCCAAGGATCAAGAGATCCTGATGTGGAACAAGGCTATGGAAGAGCTGACCGGCATCGCCGCGCAACGGGTGGTCGGCTCGCGCCTGAGCACCATCGGCAATCCGTGGAAAGAATTGCTGCAAGGTTTCATCAATCTGCCTGACGAACACTTGCACAAACAGCACCTGGCCCTCGACGGACAGACTCGCTGGCTGAACCTGCACAAAGCAGCGATTGATGAACCGTTGGCGCCGGGCAACAGCGGTCTGGTACTGCTGGTGGAAGATTTGACCGAAACGCAGATGCTCGAAGACAAACTGGTGCATTCCGAGCGGCTGGCCAGCATCGGTCGTCTCGCGGCCGGCGTCGCCCACGAAATCGGCAACCCGATCACCGGCATCGCCTGTCTGGCGCAGAACCTGCGCGAAGAACGCGAAGACGACGGCGAGTTGACCGAGATCAGCGGACAGATTCTTGAACAGACCAAACGCGTGTCACGCATCGTTCAGTCACTGATGAGTTTTGCCCATGCCGGCAGCCATCAGCACAGCGACGAGCCCGTTTGTCTGGCGGAAGTGGCGCAGGACGCCATCGGCCTGCTGGCCTTGAACCGGCGCAATTTCGAAGTGCAGTTCTACAATCTGTGCGACCCGGATCACTGGGTCGAAGGCGACCCGCAGCGACTCGCCCAGGTTTTGATCAATCTGCTCTCCAACGCCCGCGACGCCTCGCCGCCGCACAGTGCGGTACGGGTCAAGAGCGAAGCCGGCGAACACACGGTCGATCTGATCGTCGAGGACGAAGGCAGCGGTATTCCGAAGAACATCATGGATAGATTGTTCGAACCTTTCTTCACCACCAAGGATCCTGGCGAAGGCACCGGTCTGGGCCTTGCACTGGTCTATTCCATCGTTGAAGAGCATTATGGACAAATCACCATCGACAGCCCGGCTGATGTACAAAGCCAACGCGGCACCCGTATCCGGGTGACCTTACCGCGTCATGTCGAAGCGACGTCCGCTGTGAACTGAGACCGTCGCGAGTATCGAATCCCGGCCGCACATTTTGATCGTCGAAGACGAAACAATTATCCGCTCCGCCTTGCGCCGCCTGCTGGAACGCAATCAGTACCAGGTCAGCGAAGCCGGTTCAGTGCAGGAAGCACAAGAACGCTTCACCATTCCTACGTTCGATCTGATCGTCAGCGATCTGCGCTTGCCGGGCGCCCCGGGCACCGAGCTGATCAAGCTCGGCCAAGGGACGCCGGTGCTGATCATGACCAGCTACGCCAGCCTGCGTTCGGCGGTCGACTCGATGAAGATGGGCGCGGTGGACTACATCGCCAAGCCTTTCGACCATGACGAAATGCTTCAGGCCGTCGCGCGGATCCTGCGTGATCGCCAATCGGCACCGGCTGCCGGCGAAGTGGTTGCCAGCAAACCGACCAATGGCAGCGGCAAATCCGCCGTTGACAACAGTAACGGCGAAATCGGCATCATCGGCTCCTGCCCGCCGATGCAGGATCTGTACAGCAAGATCCGCAAGGTCGCGCCAACCGATTCCAATGTATTGATTCAGGGTGAGTCCGGCACCGGTAAAGAACTGGTGGCCCGCGCCCTGCACAACCTGTCGAAGCGCGCCAAGGCACCGATGATCTCGGTGAACTGCGCGGCCATTCCGGAAAGCCTGATCGAGTCCGAACTGTTCGGTCACGAGAAAGGTGCGTTCACCGGCGCTAGCGCCGGTCGAGCCGGTCTGGTCGAAGCGGCGGACGGTGGCACGCTGTTCCTCGATGAAATCGGCGAACTGCCGCTGGAGGCCCAGGCCCGTCTGCTGCGCGTATTGCAGGAAGGCGAAATTCGCCGCGTCGGTTCGGTGCAGTCGCAGAAGGTTGATGTACGCCTGATCGCGGCGACTCACCGGGATCTGAAGAGCCTGGCGAAAATCGGCCAGTTCCGTGAAGACCTTTATTACCGTCTGCACGTGATTGCGCTGAAATTGCCGGCCCTGCGCGAGCGCGGCGCCGACGTCAACGAGATCGCCAATGCCTTCCTTGCTCGTCAGAGCGCACGCATCAACCGTACCGACCTGAAGTTTGCTGCCGATGCCGAACAGGCGATTCGGCACTATTCCTGGCCGGGTAACGTGCGTGAGCTGGAAAACGCGGTCGAGCGCGCGGTGATCCTGAGCGAAAGCCCGGAAATCTCCGCCGACCTGCTGGGCATCGACATCGAGCTGAGCGATCTGGAAGATGACGAGTTCATCGGTCTGCCGCCGCAAACCGCCGGCAATGCCAGCAACAGCAGCCACGAGCCGACCGAAGACCTGTCGCTGGAAGACTACTTCCAGCACTTCGTCCTCGAACATCAGGACCACATGACCGAGACCGAACTGGCGCGCAAACTGGGCGTCAGCCGCAAATGCCTGTGGGAACGCCGTCAGCGTCTGGGCATTCCACGGCGCAAGACCGGGGTCGCCAGCGAGAGCTGAACGTTACCTGTCGAGTGTGCGGGTAACGCTTGAAGATGTGAAAAAACTGTTACCTCAGTCTTGTCACGTAACAAAAGCCGGGGTTATCGGTAACGAAACCCCGGCTTTTTTTCGCCCCTCGAAAACGGTTATATCGACCTAACCCCTTGTTTTATTGGGTTTCGCAAAAGTTGGCACGGCACCTGCTATATGTTTAGTACAAGAACAATAACAAGCAATGCACAAGACAATAAAAATAAGACGAATCGACTCACGCAAAATAAAAACAAGACGGCGAGAGGCGCAGCTAACTGATTCTTTTGGAGAGGCGTTGTATTTGGGGCTTGCCCCACGACCAGGCCGAGAACAACAAAAACTGTCCTAAGACAGAGCCTGTACTGGTTGGATCGAGAGATCACTGCAATTCAGCGACCAAAGCAATCCGTTTGCTCTTGGCTCCCGATTGGGAGGGTCATGAAGCGAAAGCCTCATGACGAGGGCACTCAACAAAAACAAGAAGCCCGAATCAATAATAAAAAGAGCACGCAACTACTTCTTGGGGAGCTTCGGCTCCCCTTGTAGTTTCTCCTCCGCAGCAAAATCCCCCATTTTTATCGCGCGCGATGCCTGTAGCCTGCGGCTTGCAGCTCAAATCGGCCGTGTCCTACACCATCCCCCGACTAAATGCTAGAATCTGCGCCCATCATGCGGTCATTCTTTGGTATGGCCGAACATTCCTTCAAACAGTGCATCCCATGCTGAAGAAGCTGTTCCAGTCATTCCGAACTCCCGTGCGTCGTACGCAACACATCCGCAGCACCCCTGAAGTGCTCAACAGCGGCCAACATTCGCTGCAGAAAACGCAATTCAGCCGCTACGCGGTGAATATCGTCGAACGCCTGCAAGGTGCCGGTTACCAGGCTTATCTGGTCGGCGGTTGCGTGCGTGACATGCTCCTGGGCATCACGCCCAAAGATTTCGACGTCGCCACCAGCGCCACCCCCGAGCAGGTCCGTGCCGAATTCCGCAATGCGCGGATCATCGGTCGCCGCTTCAAACTGGTGCACATCCATTTCGGTCGCGAAATCATCGAAGTCGCGACCTTCCGCGCCAATCACCCAGTCAACGAAGACGACGAGGACAGCAATCATTCTTCGCGTAACGAAAGCGGGCGGATTCTGCGCGACAACGTTTACGGCACCCTGGAAGAAGACGCGCAACGCCGCGACTTCACCATCAACGCCTTGTATTACGATCCGGTCAGCGAGCGCATTCTCGACTACGCCAACGGCGTGCACGACATCCGCAATCATTTGATCCGCCTGATCGGCGATCCCAAGCAACGCTATCAGGAAGACCCGGTACGCATGCTGCGGGCCGTGCGTTTCGCTGCCAAGCTCAACTTCGGCATCGAAAAACACACCGTGCAGCCAATTCGCGAACTGGCGCCGATGCTGCGCGAGATCCCGTCAGCACGCCTGTTCGAAGAAGTGCTGAAACTGTTCCTATCCGGACACGGCGCAATCACTTTCGAGATGCTGGTCGATCTGCAACTGTTCGCCCCGTTGTTCCCGGCCAGTGCCGACGCACTGGAACACAACCCGGAGTACACCCACACGCTGATCAGCGAAGCGCTGACCAACACCGACCTGCGCATCAAGCAGAACAAACCGGTGACCCCGGCGTTCCTGTTTGCCGCCTTGCTGTGGCCTGCCCTGCCGGCCCGGGTGTTGCGTCTGCAAGAACGTGGCATGCCGCCGATTCCGGCCATGCAGGAAGCAGCGCACGAACTGATCGCCGAACAGTGCCAGCGCATCGCGATTCCAAAACGCTTCACCATGCCGATCCGCGAAATCTGGGACATGCAGGAACGCCTGCCACGCCGCAGCGGCAAACGCGCCGACCTGTTGCTGGACAATCCGCGTTTCCGCGCCGGTTACGACTTCCTGCTGTTGCGTGAAAGCGCCGGCGAGCAGACCGATGGTCTGGGCGAATGGTGGACGGATTATCAGGACGGCAACGACAGCGAACGCCGCGACATGATCCGCGACCTCAGCGGCAAAGGTGATGATGCCAGTGGTGCGCCACGCAAGCGTCGACGCAGCAGCGGCTCCAAGCGCAAACGCGCCGGTGCACCGAGCGCTACGGGCGAGTAAGGCATGGAACGCATCTACATCGGCATGGGCAGCAACCTCGCTGACCCGGCCGAACAATTGCGCAGCGCCGTCGAGGCGCTGGGACAATTGCCGCAGACCACCCTTGCCGGCGTTTCCGCCTTTTATCAAAGCGACTCGTTGCTGCCGGGCCAGCCGCGTTATACCAACGCCGTTGCAGCGCTCGACAGCGATCTTGCGCCGCTGGATCTGCTCGATGCCTTGCAAGCCATCGAGAATGATCAAGGCCGCGAGCGCCTGGAGCGCTGGGGCCCGCGCACGCTGGATCTGGACATTCTGCTGTTCGGTGATCGATTGATCGATGAGCCGCGACTGAAAGTCCCGCACTATCAGATTCAGGAACGCGCCTTCGTGCTCTATCCCCTTGCCGAACTGGCGCCGCAAGATCTGCGTCTTGCCGATGGCCGGACCCTCACCGATCTGCTGGCAGCCTGCCCGTTCGTCGGCCTCGAACGCCTCCCCCACCCCTGACACCCATTTCCCTTGGGTGCAGGATTTTGTGGCGAGGGGATTTATCCCCGATCGGCTGCGTAGCAATCGCAAAACCGGCAAATGCGGTCTGACTGATTAATGCGCACTACCATTTTGGGGCCGCTTCGCAGCCCTTCGGGGATAAATCCCCTCACCACAAAAGCGGTGTTCCATATCCAGGATTTTGTCGGACAAAAAGCCTTGAATCAGGCCCGCCGCGCCGCTGAATCGCATCAGTAACGCCGGTAACACTCCCTGCGTAACAATGCGGTAACACACGCAATTGACTTCCTGTTGGCTCATCACGACTATAGGCGTCCCGCTGCCGCCAACCCGGCACATACGGGCGCAATCCAGGCCTTATAAGCACGACAAAAGAGCGTGCGCCTGAATAGATGACGAATCACGCGCGTTACTCGCAGTAGTTTCCAAAGCGCCTGAACGAGGAATTTTTACATGCCAGCCATCACCCTCACCTCGCTCCAGAGCCACAACCAGAATGGTGAAAA
>NZ_JBIUVJ010000026.1:0-44808 GCF_044742875.1 Pseudomonas sp. NPDC087817 | reverse complement strand
GAAAAGATCACCATGCTGACCTGCTATGACGCGACCTTCGCCCACGCCTGCAACGAGGCCGGTGTCGAAGTGCTGCTGGTGGGCGACTCCCTCGGCATGGTCCTGCAAGGTCACGACAGTACTTTGCCGGTGACCACCGCAGAAACGGCCTACCACGTCGCCTGCGTCAAACGTGGCAACAGCGACGCCCTGATCCTCGCCGATCTGCCGTTCATGGCCAATGCCACCCTTGAACAAACCATGACCAACAGCGCCATGCTGATGCAGGCCGGCGCGCACATGATCAAGGTTGAAGGCGCGTTGTGGCTGGCCGAGTCGATCCGTCTGCTCGCCGAACGCGGTATCCCGGTCTGCGCGCACATGGGCCTGACCCCGCAAGCAGTGAACATTCTCGGTGGCTATAAAGTGCAGGGCCGCAACGAAAACCAGGCGCGGCAGATGCGTGCTGACGCGATTTCGCTGGAGCAGGCTGGCGCGGCAATGCTGCTGCTCGAATGCGTGCCGAGTGAACTGGCCGCTGAAATCAGTCAGGCCGTGAAAATCCCGGTCATCGGTATCGGCGCCGGCAACGCCACCGACGGTCAAGTCCTGGTACTGCACGACATGCTCGGCCTGTCGATCACCGGCCGCGTGCCGAAGTTCGTGAAGAACTTCATGAATGGCCAGGACAGCATCCAGTCCGCGCTGAAGGCATACGTCAGCGAAGTCAAAGCCACCACGTTCCCAGGCATCGAACACGGATTCTCTGCATGAACACCGTCAAAACCGTACGCGAACTGCGCGCCGCCGTAGCCCGCGCCCGTAGCGAAGGCAAGCGCATCGGCTTCGTGCCAACCATGGGCAACCTGCACAGCGGCCATGTCGCGCTGATCACCAAAGCCTCGCAACGCGTGGACTTCGTGGTGGCGAGCATTTTCGTCAACCCGCTGCAATTCGGTGCCGGCGAAGACCTCGACAAATACCCGCGCACCCTTGCAGCGGATCAGGAAAAACTGCTGGAAGCCGGTTGCGACCTGTTGTTCGCGCCGACAGTTGAAGAGATGTATCCCGACGGCATGACCGGGCAGACCCGGGTCAGCGTGCCGCAACTCTCCGAAGGTCTGTGCGGCGCCAGTCGTCCGGGGCATTTCGAAGGTGTCGCGACCGTGGTCAGCAAACTGTTCAACATGGTTCAGCCGGATCTGGCGATTTTCGGCCAGAAGGACTTCCAGCAACTGGCCGTGATCCGCGCGCTGGTGCATGACCTGAACATGCCGATCCAGATCATCGGCGAGCCGACCGTGCGTGCCGCCGATGGCCTCGCGCTGTCGTCGCGTAACGGCTTCCTCAGCGAAGAACAACGTGCCGTGGCGCCGGTGGTTTACCGCAGCCTGAACGCGATTGCCGAGTCGATCAAACAAGGGGAACGCGATTTCCCGGCGTTGATCAATGCACAGTTGCAAGCGCTGGAAGCCGCGGGCCTGCGTCCGGACTATCTGGAAATTCGCCATGCGCTGACCTTGCGGCCGGCGGTGGCTGAAGATCGTGATCTGGTGATTCTGGTGGCAGCGTTCCTGGGCACCACGCGGTTGATCGATAACCTGCACCTGAATCTCGATAGCGCTGTCTAAAAAACACCGCAATACCCCCTGTAGGAGTGAGCCTGCTCGCGATGAGGGCCTGACTTTCGACATCAATGTTGAATGACAGTCCGCTATCGCGAGCGGACTCACTCCTACAGTGCTTTTCAGCGTCCTGAAAATTGCATTTCAAGCCATATTGCCGCCCTCAAAGCCTTCGGGCACACTGCCCGCCGTTCGATTCCAACCCGGGAAACCCTCATGCACGCCATCATGCTCAAGGCCAAACTGCACCGCGCCGAAGTCACTCACGCCGTGCTCGATTACGAAGGTTCGTGCGCCATTGATGGGGAGTGGCTGGACCTGTCCGGCATCCGTGAGTACGAGCAGATCCAGATTTATAACGTCGACAATGGCGAGCGCTTCACCACTTACGCCATCCGTGGCGAAGAAGGTTCACGCATGATCTCGGTCAATGGTGCCGCCGCGCACAAGGCCAAGGTCGGCGACCGGGTGATCATTTGCGCTTACGCCCATTACAGCGAAGCGGAACTGCTGAATTTCAAGCCGCGCATGCTCTACATGGCACCTGGCAATGAGCTGAGCCATACCAGCAACGCCATCCCGGTTCAGGTCGCCTGAGCCGCTGAGCATCCAGCTCACCTTCCGTTGGTCGGCCCGTTCCCGGTATCAATGTTAAAAAAGTACAGGGAACGGGTCAGACAAAGTCAAGACAGAACGCAGCGCGAGGTTTACTGTATTCGCCCTGTGTCCAGAAACCGAGGCGACACAGTTGGCCCATGCCCAATCATGGCGTGCTGGTCTGTACCGTGTTCAAAAGGCCGTTCAAGTAAAAAGGAAAACCGCAGCGATGGCGTACTACCGCACTCCTCACGACGTTACCGCTCTGCCTGCCTGGCAAGCGTTGAAAGATCACCGCCAAGCCATGCAGGATTTCAGCATGCGCGAAGCCTTCAACGCCGATCCGCAGCGCTTCAATCAGTTCACCCTCAGCAGCTGCGGGCTGTTTCTCGATTATTCGAAGAATTTGATCAACGCCGAGACCCGCAATCTGCTGGTGGGTCTGGCTAACGAAGTCGATTTGAAAGGCGCGATCAAAGCGCTGTTCGACGGCGAAATCGTCAACGCCTCCGAAGGTCGCCCGGCGCTGCACACCGCCCTGCGCCGCCCGGTCGGCGACAAGCTGTCGGTCAACGGCGTCAACGTGATGCCGGAAGTGCATAAAGTGTTGAACCAGATCACCGATCTGGTCGGCCGCATCCACGACGGTCTGTGGCGTGGTTACACCGAGAAGCCGATCACTGACGTGGTCAACATCGGCATCGGTGGCTCGTTCCTCGGCCCTGAGCTGGTGTCAGAAGCACTGCTGTCGTACGCGCAGAAAGGCGTGCGTTGCCACTATCTGGCGAACATCGACGGCAGCGAGTTCCACGAGCTGACGCAAAAACTGCGCGCCGAAACCACGCTGTTCATCGTTTCGTCGAAGTCGTTCAATACCCTCGAAACCCTGAAGAACGCTCAAGCCGCACGCGCCTGGTACCTGGCTCAGGGCGGCTCGGAAGCCGAGCTGTATCGTCACTTCATCGCCGTGTCGAGCAACAATGCGGCAGCCATCGCGTTCGGTATCCGCGAAGAAAACATCTTCCCGATGTGGGACTGGGTAGGCGGCCGTTACTCGCTGTGGTCGGCCATCGGTCTGCCAATTGCTCTGGCCA
Organism: Pseudomonas sp. NPDC087817; assembly: GCF_044742875.1. Lineage (NCBI taxonomy): Bacteria > Pseudomonadati > Pseudomonadota > Gammaproteobacteria > Pseudomonadales > Pseudomonadaceae > Pseudomonas > Pseudomonas sp. NPDC087817. The sequence goes on along the minus strand of NZ_JBIUVJ010000026.1, from coordinate 41,513 downwards.
TCGGCATGTCCAACTTCAAGGAACTGCTGTCCGGTGCCTACACCATGGACCAGCATTTCCAGACCGCGCCGTTCGAACAGAACATGCCGGTGCTGCTGGCGCTGCTCGGTGTCTGGTACGGCAATTTCTGGGGTGCGCAAAGCCACGCGATCCTGCCGTACGACCACTACCTGCGCAACATCACCAAGCACTTGCAGCAGCTGGACATGGAATCCAACGGCAAGAGCGTGCGTCAGGACGGCACCTCGGTGTCGACCGATACCGGTCCGGTGATCTGGGGCGGTGTCGGCTGCAATGGTCAGCACGCTTACCACCAGTTGCTGCACCAAGGCACCCAACTGATCCCGGCCGACTTCATTGTGCCGATCGTCAGCTTCAACCCGGTGTCCGACCACCATCAGTGGTTGTACGCCAACTGCCTGTCGCAGAGTCAGGCGCTGATGCTAGGCAAGACCCTGCCGGAAGCCGAGCAGGAACTGCGCGACAAAGGCATGAGCGAAGAGCAGGTGCACAAACTCGCACCGCACAAGGTGATCCCGGGCAACCGTCCGAGCAACACCCTTGTGGTTGAGCGCATCAGCCCACGCCGTCTTGGCGCGCTGGTGGCCATGTATGAACACAAAGTGTTCGTGCAAAGCGTGGTCTGGGGCATCAATGCCTTCGACCAATGGGGCGTGGAGTTGGGCAAAGAGCTGGGCAAAGGCGTTTACAACCGTCTGGTCGGCAGCGATGAAACCACTGCTGATGATCCGTCCACCCAAGGCCTGATCAACTACTTCCGCGGTCGTCACCGCGGGTAATTGGATGTCTCTGCCCACAGGATTTGGCCCAACCCAAATCCTGTGGGCAATCAAAATCCCTTGTAGGAGTGAGCCTGCTCGCGATCGCGGTGTATCAGTCAGCATTGATGTTGAATGACACACCGCGATCGCGAGCAGGCTCACTCCTACAGTTGTTTTGGGGTGCATTCAAAATCAGCTTCAGTCATCGGATTCCGAATCCGGCTTGAACCTGTCGACCGCTCGGCGCATCTTTATTCTTCGCACAACAAGAATAAGGAACCGTCATGTTCGATATCAGCACGTTCCCCAAAGCCGATGCCGTCCGCCGGGCTGCTCAGTTGAGTCAGGACGACTACCGACGCCTGTACCGCGAATCCATTGAACACCCCAGCACTTTCTGGGCCGAACAGGCCACGCGCTTCCTCGACTGGAGCACGCCATGGCAGACCGTCCAGCGCTACGACCTGAAAACCGGTGAAGCGGTCTGGTTTGCCGGCGGCCAGCTCAACGTCAGTTACAACTGCATCGACCGCCACCTCGAACAACGCGGCGATCAGACCGCCCTGCTCTGGGAGGGCGATGACCCGGCCGAATCGGCGCAAATCACCTACCGAAAACTCCACCATCACGTCTGCCGACTGGCCAACGTGCTGAAAAGCCGTGGCGTGAAGAAAGGCGACCGGGTGTGCATCTACATGCCGATGATCCCCGAGGCCGCTTACGCCATGCTCGCCTGCGCGCGGATCGGCGCGATCCATTCGGTGGTGTTCGGTGGTTTCTCCCCGGATTCACTGCGTGACCGCATCCTCGATGCCGACTGCCGCACCGTGATCACCGCCGACGAAGGCGTGCGCGGCGGCAAGTTCGTACCGCTGAAAAGCAATGTCGACAAAGCCCTGCAAAGTTGCCCGGACGTCAGCACCGTAGTGGTGGTCGAGCGCACTCAGGGCAAGGTCGACTGGGTCGAAGGCCGCGACCTCTGGTATCACCAGGCCGTGCGCGATGTCAGTGATGATTGCCCGCCAGAGCCGATGGACGCCGAAGATCCGCTGTTCATCCTCTACACCTCCGGCAGCACCGGCAAACCCAAAGGGGTTTTGCACACCACCGGCGGCTACCTGCTGCAAGCAGCGATGACCTTCAAATACGTGCTCGATTACCGCGACGGCGAAGTGTTCTGGTGTACCGCCGATGTCGGCTGGGTCACCGGCCACAGCTACATCGTCTATGGCCCGCTGGCCAATGGCGCGACCACATTGATGTTCGAAGGCGTGCCGAGCTATCCGAGCAGCTCGCGATTCTGGCAGGTGATCGACAAACACAAGGTCAACATTTTCTACACCGCCCCCACCGCCTTGCGCGCGCTGATGCGCGAAGGTGCCGAACCGTTGAAGGAAACGTCGCGCGCCAGCCTCAGATTACTCGGCAGCGTCGGTGAGCCGATCAACCCGGAAGCGTGGGAATGGTATTTCAACGTGGTCGGCGAACAGCGCTGCCCCATCGTCGATACCTGGTGGCAGACCGAGACCGGCGGCATCATGCTCAGCCCGCTGGTCAGCGCACAAAGGATCAAACCGGGTTGCGCCACCCAACCGATGTTTGGCGTGCAGCCTGTGCTGCTTGATGAACACGGCAAGGAAATCAAAGGTGCCGGCAGCGGCGTACTGGCGATCAAATCCAGCTGGCCGGCACAGATTCGCAGTGTGTACGGCGACCCGCAACGAATGGTCGACACCTATTTCAAACCTTATCCCGGCTACTACTTCACCGGTGATGGCGCGCGGCGCGATGAGGACGGCGATTACTGGATCACCGGGCGTATCGACGACGTGATCAACGTTTCCGGGCATCGCATCGGCACGGCCGAGGTGGAAAGCGCGCTGGTGCTGCACGACAGCATCGCCGAAGCCGCCGTGGTCGGTTATCCACACGACGTCAAAGGCCAGGGCATCTACGCCTTTGTCACACCAATGAACGGTGCCGAACCGAATGACGAATTGAAGAAAGAATTGCTCGCCCACGTCAGCAAGGAAATCGGCAGCTTCGCCAAACCGGACCTGATCCAGTGGGCCCCGGCCTTGCCGAAAACCCGTTCAGGCAAGATCATGCGCCGCATCTTGCGCAAGATTGCCTGCAATGAGCTCGACAGCCTTGGCGATACCTCGACCCTGGCCGATCCGAGCGTGGTGCAGGGCCTGATCGACACGCGCCTCAATCAGTAACATCCGGGTGCGGCCAAATAGCCGCGCCCGCCCCTCATTAATGAGTGCCATGGAATTTATCCGCAGCCGTATCGAAAACCAGCTCATGAGCCTGACCGGTCTGTCCCTCGGTCAGCTCGACCTGGAAAACCCCAAGGGCGATCCCGGCCTGTTCGGCCCTGACTCGATCAGTTGGCAGGTGCACGGCGATTTCAGCAGTATGCTGATCGGCGGCATCAGCGCGTTGTTGCTGCAAGCCCTGCATCCGCTGGCGCTGGCCGGGGTCTGGGACCATTCGAATTTTCGTCAGGACATGCTCGGGCGCCTGCGCCGTACCAGCCAGTTTGTTTCCGGCACCACGTTCGGCTCGCGCCGCGACGCCGACTGGCTGATCGAGAAGGTTCGCACCATTCACCTGCAAGTGGTCGGCACCGCGCCCGATGGTCGGCCCTACGCGGCCAGCGATCCGGGTCTGCTGACGTGGGTGCATGTGGCGGAAGTCAGCAACTTCCTTGCCGCGCATTTGCGTTATCGCAATCCGCAGTTGTCAGGGGCGGACCAGGATCGGTACTACGCGGAAATCGCCGTGGTCGCCGAGCGTCTGGGCGCACGCGATGTGCCGAAGTCTCGGCTAGCCGTGGCGGATTATCTGCAACGCATGCGCCCGCAGTTGCTGTGCGATGAACGCAGCCGGGAAGTCCTGCGCTTGTTGCTCGACGCGCCGGCACCGAGCGTTCTGGCGCGACCGTTTGGCGATTTGATGATGAAGGCTGGCATTGATCTGCTGCCGGACTGGGCCAGCGACATGCTCGAGGTCCGCCAGAGTTCGCTGCAACGCCAACTGATCCGCGCCAGCGTCAAACGCAGCGCGCCGATGCTGCGTTGGGCGATGCGCAATGGTTCGGTGCAGCGGGCCAAACGCCGAATGGGCTTGATCACCTGAAAGCATCGCGAGCAGGCTCACTCCTACAGGACATTCGTATGCAACATATATCCCTTGCAGGAGTGAGCCTGCTCGCGATGGTAGCCACTCGATTGCCCGCCAAGCTGCTAAACTCCCGCGCCCCAATTCTCACCAGCAAGGCGCCCGCATGTCTTCCTTGAATCAGGCGCTGCGCGCCGCCCTCGATCAACGCCAGGACTTGCTTGCCGAACTGCACAGCCAGGGCACCGACTGCTATCGACTGTTCCACGGCAGTCAGGAAGGCGCTGGTGGTCTGACCATCGACCGCTATGGTCCGCAACTGCTGGTGCAAAGCTTTCACCAGACGCTGGAGCGTGACGATCTGCTGCAATTGCATGCCATCGTCAACCAGACTCTGGGTTTCGAAACCCTGCTGGTCTACAACGATCGTTCCCGGGGCAACTCGCGTATTGACCGTGAAGACACCGTCTACCGCGCCGACGACGCGGCGCTGGCCGATCTGGTCGGTCACGAATGGGGCCTCAACTACCGCGTACGCGGGCGCCATGCCGGGCAGGATCCGCTGCTGTTCCTTGACCTGCGAAACACCCGCGGCTGGGTCAAGGAGCACGCCAAGGGCAAATCCGTCCTCAACCTGTTTGCCTACACCTGTGGCGTTGGCCTCAGTGCGGCGGCCGGTGGCGCACGCGAGGTGTGCAACCTGGATTTTGCCGAAGGCAATCTGGCGGTCGGTCGCGAAAACGGTCAGCTCAATCCGCAACTGCCGGAGATGCAATTCATCCAGTCCGACTACTTCCCGGCAATCCGCCAGCTTGCCGGCCTGCCGATCAGTCAGCGACGCGGGCAGAAACTGCCGAGCTATCTACGCCTCGAACAGCGGCAATATGATCTGGTGTTGCTCGATCCGCCGGCCTGGGCCAAGAGTGCGTTCGGCACCGTAGATCTGCTGCGCGATTATCAAAGCCTGCTGAAACCGGCCTTGTTGACCACCGCTGACAACGGCGTGCTGATCTGCTGCAACAACTTGGCAAAAGTCAGCATGGATGACTGGCGTGAGCAGGTGCTGCGCTGCGCGGAGAAGGCCGGGCGCCCGGTGCGCGAATGGAGCGTGATGACCCCGGGCGCGGATTTCCCGTCCATGGATCAACAACCGCCACTGAAAACCCTCATCCTCCAGCTCTGACCAAAAGCTGGCAACGGCGCACAACCTATGGGAGCTGGCTTGCCAGCGATTGCGGTGGATCAGACGACATCCCTGTCGAATGAAATGCCCACATCGCTGGCAAGCCAGCTCCCACAGTGTTTTGCACTATCGGAGAAGAATCTGAACAATCCTGTGCCACGCCAGGTACTTCGGAACCAGAATCGCGTGCCATACTCCAAGGCACTCCGATTCAGACAGATGAAGCCGCACATGCCCAAAGGATTGATTCGCGCGATTGGCGCCCTGTTGACTGCTCTGGCCCTCTACAGCCTGCTGGGGTTTCTGATTTTGCCGGGCATCGCCCTGCGCATCGCCAACCAGCAACTGGCCAATTACGCCACGGTGCCTGCGCATTTGCAGCGCATCGAACTCAATCCGTTCAGCCTTGAAGTCACCTTATGGGGCCTGGTCATCGGCGAGCCGGGCAAGGAGCAGATCGGTTTCGAACGCCTGTACGCCAACCTGCAACTCGACAGCCTGTGGACAAAAGCGCTGCACCTGTCCGATATCGAGCTGGAAAAATCCAAGACCGAAATTCTCTTTGCCAAAAACGGCCAGCTCAACCTGCTGGGTCTGTTCAAGCTCCCGGCCAGCGAACCGACCCCGGCCGCCCCTGACGCCAAACCGTTCCCGCTGCGTATCGACCGCATCAAACTGGCTGGCGGCGCTCTGCACTTTCAGGATGAGCGGCCCAGCGAACCGATCGAATTCCTTTACGACAAACTCGACTTCGAACTGAAAAACCTCAGCACCCTGCCCGAAGACAGCGCCGACATGACGTTGGTCGCCGCTGGCCCGGCCGGCGGGCAGATCGACTGGAAAGGCAACTTCAGCCTGATCCCTATCTCTTCCGAAGGCACCCTGAAAATCACCGACGGGCAGATGAAGTCCTTCTGGCCTTATGTGCGCGACGCCGTGCCGCTGGTGCTGGAGAACGGCGTGGTCAGCCTCAGTACCGAGTACAAACTCAATCTGTCGAAAGAAACCGAACTGCTGCTGAACAATGTCGCGGTGAGCATCGCGCCGTTTGCGATCAAGGCACCGGACGGGCGCCCACTGGCGAAGCTCGAACGCCTCGATATCAGTGAAACCACGGTCGATCTGGCCAAACAGCAAGTGGTGGTCGGCAAGATTCGCAGCCACAAACTGGAAACCTGGGCCGCTCTGGAAGCCGATGGTCAACTGGACTGGCAGAAACTCTTCGCCAGCCAACCGTCGAAACCCGCCGCCAAAGCCGCCGCCGAGCCGGCAAGTACGCCGGCCGCCGCCGACTCGCCGAAAGCTGAACCGACCGCGCCGAGCAAGCCGTGGCAAGTGCTGCTTAAAGATGTGCAACTGCGCGACTACACCGTGCATGTGGCCGACCGCTCGGCCAATCCACCGGTAGCGCTGGATGTCGGCCCGCTGAACGCCGACCTGCAGGATTTCGACAGCCTCAACGGCTCGCCTTTCAAGGTCAAGCTCGACACCGGACTGGGCAAGCAAGGCAAGGTCATGGCCGACGGCGTGGTCAATCTCGCCCCCGTCACCGCCCAGCTCAACGTGAAAACCCAGGACATCGACCTGCGTGTCGCGCAGTCCTACATCAATCCGTTCATTCGCCTGGAACTGCGCAGCGGCATGCTCGGCAGTGATCTCAAGGTCAATCTCAAGAGCACCAATCCACTGGCGCTCAGCGTGACCGGCCGCGCTCAGGTCGATCAACTGCATACTCTCGACACCCTGAAGACCCGCGACTTCCTCAAGTGGCAGCAAGTGGTCGTGGAAGGCCTGAATTATCAGCACGGTGACAGCCTGTCGATCGACAAGGTCAACCTGTTCCAGCCGTATGTGCGCTTCATGATCAACGATGATCGCACCACCAATATCGACGACCTGCTGATTCCGCAACCAGCTGACAGCGGCACAAAAACCGCCGCGGCCAAACCGGCCAGCAAAGACAAACCGCTAGGCATCCACATCGGCGGCATTGCCATCAACGATGGTTCGGCCAACTTCGCCGACTTCAGCCTGACGCCGAACTTCGCCACCGCCGTGCAGCAACTCAACGGCCAGATTGGCACCATCGACAGTCGACAGGTGAAACCCGCCACTGTCGATATCAAGGGCAAGGTTGATCGCTATGCGCCAGTGACCATCAAGGGCGCGGTCAATCCATTCGACCCGATGGCCAGCCTCGATATCACCACCAGTTTCAAACGGGTCGAGTTGACCACGCTGACGCCCTACTCCGGCAAGTTCGCCGGTTACCGCATCCGCAAGGGCCGGCTCAACCTCGACCTGCATTACCTGATCACCAAGGGCCAGTTGAAAGCCGAGAACAAAGTGGTGGTCGAGCAACTGCAACTCGGTGAAAAGGTCGACAGCCCGGATGCCGTGAGCCTGCCGCTGAAACTGGCGATTGCCTTGCTCAAGGACGTCGATGGCAAGATCTCCATCGAACTGCCGGTAACCGGCGACCTGAACAACCCGCAATTCAGCGTGATGCCGATTGTCTGGCAAACCCTGCGCAACCTGATCGTCAAAGCCGCGGCGGCGCCGTTCAAGCTGATTGGCGGGCTGGTCAGCGGTGGCGGTTCCGAAGACCTCGGCACCGTATCGTTCGCACCGGGTTCCAGCGAATTGAACAAGGATGCCGAGGCCGCACTGGTGAAACTGTCGCAAGCCCTCAAGGAACGTCCGGCCCTGCGCCTGGAAATCGAAGGCACCGCCGCGAAAAGCAGCGACGGCCCTTTGCTCGCCGAACAGCGTCTGGAACGCGAATACCAGTACAACTACTACAAGATGCTCCAGCGTCGCGGCGACAAGGTTCCCGCCCAGGCCTCCTTGCTGCAGGTACCAGACAGCGAAAAGGGTCCACTGCTGGAAGGCATCTACCGCACGCGTCTGAAAACCCAGCCACCGGCCGAATGGAAGGACTTGGGCAAGGAAGAACGCACGGCGAAAATGCGCGCAGGTGTGATCCAGTTCTGGAGTTCGAGCGATGTGTTGCTGCGGCAGTTGGGCCAGGACCGCGCCAGCAGCATCAAGGATTATCTGGTAGACAAGGGCCAACTGGCTGACGATCGCGTGTACTTCATCGACGCCAATCTTGGCGAAGCCGAAAGCGATGGTCGGGTGGTGACGCAAATGCACCTGGATGCCGAATGATGAAGGGTAAGTGGCTCGCCGCGATGGCGCTGACGCTCGTTGCAGGGCAGGCCTCAGCGTCCGATACCCTGCGCTGCGGCAGTCAATTGGTCAGCCTTGGCGACCGCGCTAGCGAGGTACTGCAGAAGTGCGGTGAACCGGTCAGCCGCGATGCACTGGGCTACAAGAGAAGCGCCAATCGTCGAGAAGAGTTTCAGGTCGAGGAATGGACCTACGGCCCGAACAACGGCATGTATCAATACCTGCGTTTTGAGGGCAACCGCCTGCGCGAGATCACCAGCAAGCGCGGTAACTGACCCGACACCCAAACCCATATGGGAGCGAGCCTGCTCGCGAATGCGTTGCGTCAGTCGACATCTTCGTCGGCTTACAGAGCGCTTTCGCGAGCAGGCTCGCTCCCACATTGTTTTTGCGTGCCAAATAAAACAGGCCCCGACACAAGTGCCGGGGCCTGTAATGGTCACATCCGTGTGACCGTTCGCATGAACTCTAAAGTTGCGGCAGACGTATTGCTCGGCCCGTCTGTCGCGCCTTCTCCCGGTCCAGGCGAGAAGTCATGCCTTACTCGGCTTTCAGGCCGTCAGCGGAGACCGCTTTGACGCCTTTGATTTTCTTGGTGATCGCTACAGCGGTGGCTTTCTGAGCGTCAGTTACAGCAACAGTCGACGACAGGGAAACGACGCCTTTGTTGGTTTCTACTTTGATGTCGGTGCCTGGGATGCCTTTTTCGGTGACCAGGTCGCTTTTCACTTTGGTAGTGATCCAGGTATCGGAAGTAGCTTCTTTAGCCTTGGTGACTTCGCCGGCGGCCAGGGTCATAGGAGCCTGGGTAGCCTGGGTGGATTGTGCAAATGCACCGGAAGCCATGGTCAGGGTCAGCGCGGTAGCAGCAGCGGCAGTGATAGCGAACTTCTTCATACGAGTAACTCCTGTTTTTCTGGAAAGTCTGCTGGATGTCTTGTCAGCAGGGTTACTGGAGATATTGCGAACGCTGTGCCAACTTTTCAAAACATATAAAATAGTTATAAATCAATATCTTACAAATAACGCAAATTTCCGGATTCATGCAAATTGCATGACATGTGCAAAATTCACATGCAAGTTGCGGTTTTTTGGAAAGTTCCTAAAGCGCTGAAATTATTGAAGCTTTTGTGAAGTGCTACGCAATGAAAAATGCCCCGCAAAGCGGGGCATTTGACGACACTAACCCGAATGATCAGGTACCACTGCCAGGGCAACCTTTAGGCGCGTAGTCGGCGTTTACCGTCGATGCACAGCTCCAGACGCCGGCCGTGTTACCCGTCGCACCGCCAGAACGGGTCAGCGTAATGGTTTTGCCCAACACCGGAGCGGGCGCATTGGCCAATGTGCAAACGATGGTGCCTGCCCCCGAAGACGCTGTACCCGAAGCAGTCACCGTACCGCAGTTGGTCGTCACATAAGTTGCACTACCGGTTACCAGCGTCAGCGTCGGGTCGGTCCCTTGATTGATGGTGTCCTCGAACGGCACTTTCAGCGCGCTGATTTCCGCCAGCCCCGCCGTCACCTTCGACCGTGCCTGGTACTTGGTGTACTGCGGCAAGGCGATGGTCGCCAGAATCCCGATGATCGCCACCACGATCAGCAGTTCGATCAGAGTAAAACCTTGTTGTTTTTTCATAGACACGCTCCATGCATGAGTCGAAATCTCATGATCTGAGATGAACTGAGCATAGCCCATGCCAAACCGGTCAACGCCCGGAAGACTGAGCGCGTCCTCGGGACGCCGCCATTTCCTACAACCTGCAACCGCACTATCTGACACTTTTTGTCACCTGCACCGAGGGGGTTTGGCGCTGTCACTTGACTAGGCTATAAGTCATGAACTGCAAGCGTGCGGAATCCCCATGAATGACATCGCTCTGAGCGGTCTGGCCAAGCAATTGGTGCAGGCCGAACTGCTTACGGAAAAAAGCGCCCAGCAAGCCTGGCAACAGGCCCAGCGCAATCGTCTGTCGCTGGTCAGTTATCTGGTGCAGAACAAACTGGTGAAGAGCTGGCAGGTGGCCGAGATCGCTTCGGAGCACTTCGGCATGGCTTTCATGGACCTTAATTGCCTGGACAAGGAAACCCAGCCCAAAGGCCTGGTCAGTGAAAAACTGGTGCGCCAGCACCACGCCCTGCCCTTGTGGCGACGCGGCAACAAACTGTTCGTGGGCATTTCCGACCCGAGCAATCATCAGGCGATCAATGACATCCAGTTCAGCACCGGGCTGAGCACCGAAGCCATTCTGGTGGAGGACGACAAGCTCACCGATGCCATCGAAAAGTTCTTCGACACCCACGCCAGCGGCCTCGAAGACATGGCCGATGTCGACCTCGATGGCGTTGATGTCGAGTCCATCGACGACAGCAAACAGGACGCCATCGGCGGACTCGACGCCGACGACGCGCCGGTGGTGCGCTTCGTTCACAAAATGCTGCTGGATGCGATCAAAAGCGGCTCCTCCGACCTGCACTTCGAGCCCTACGAAAAGAACTACCGGGTGCGCGTACGCACCGACGGCATTCTGCGCGAAGTGGCCAAGCCGCCGATTCAACTGGCCGGGAGAATCGCCGCACGGTTGAAAGTCATGGCCAGCCTCGACATCTCGGAACGGCGCAAACCCCAGGACGGGCGGATCAAGATGCGCCTGTCGAAGAGCAAGTCGATCGACTTCCGGGTCAACACCCTGCCGACCCTGTGGGGCGAAAAAGTGGTAATCCGGATCCTCGACCCGTCCAGTGCACAGATCGGCATTGATGCGCTCGGCTATGAGCCGGCGCAGAAAGACCTGTACATGGCCGCACTCAAACAGCCACAAGGCATGATTCTGGTCACCGGCCCCACCGGCTCAGGCAAGACCGTGTCGCTGTACACCGGGCTTAACATTCTCAATACCGTCGACATCAACATCTCCACCGCCGAAGACCCTGTGGAGATAAATATGGAAGGCATCAACCAGGTCAACGTCAATCCCAAACAGGGGCTGGATTTCGCTCAGGCCCTGCGTTCATTTCTGCGTCAGGACCCGGACGTCATCATGGTCGGTGAGATCCGTGACATCGAAACCGCCGAGATCGCCATCAAGGCCGCGCAAACCGGCCACCTTGTGCTTTCGACCCTGCATACCAACAGCGCGGCGGAAACCCTGACCCGCCTGCACAACATGGGCATCCCCGGCTTCAATATCGCCACCTCGGTCAGCCTGATCATCGCCCAGCGACTGGCGCGCAAGCTGTGCAGCCATTGCAAGAAAGCCATCGAGATTCCCCGCGAAACCCTGATCAAGGAAGGTTTCCCCGAGGAACGCATCGGCAGTTTCACGATCTACGAACCGGTCGGATGCGATCACTGCAACGGCGGCTACAAGGGGCGCGTGGGGATTTATGAAGTGGTGAAGAACACACCCGAACTGCAGCGACTGATCATGGCCGAGGGCAACTCGCTGGAAATCGATATCCAGATGCGTCGCGACGGTTTCGATGACCTGCGCACTTCCGGCCTGCACAAGGCCATGCAAGGCATCACCAGCCTGGAAGAAATCAACCGGGTCACCAAGGACTGAACATGGCGGTCAAGGCAGCGAAAACCAGTGTTTATGCCTGGGAAGGCACGGACAGGAAAGGCAGCAAAATGACTGGTGAGCTGAGTGGGCTCAACCCGGCGCTGATCAAGGCGCAGTTGCGCAAACAGGGGATCAACCCGGGCAAGGTGCGCAAGAAATCCGCCTCGATACTGAGCTTTGGTAAACGCATCAAGGCGCAGGACATCGCCCTGTTCACGCGGCAGATGGCGACCATGATGAAGGCTGGCGTACCGTTGTTGCAGTCATTCGACATCATCGGCGAAGGTTTCGAAAACCCGGCGATGCGCAAAGTGGTCGACGAGGTAAAACAGGAAGTCGCCGCCGGTAACAGTTTCGCCAACGCGTTGCGCAAGAAGCCGCAGTATTTCGACGAGTTGTACTGCAACCTGGTGGATGCCGGCGAACAGTCCGGTGCCCTCGATACGTTGCTTGAGCGGGTCGCGACCTATAAGGAAAAAAGCGAAGCGCTCAAGGCCAAGATCAAGAAAGCCATGACCTACCCTACCGCTGTGGTGCTGGTCGCGGCGGTGGTGACCGGGATTCTGCTGGTGAAAGTGGTGCCACAGTTCCAGTCGGTGTTTTCCGGCTTCGGTGCCGAGCTGCCGGCGTTCACCCTGATGGTCATCAGCCTCTCGGAATTCATGCAGCAATGGTGGTGGGCGATTCTCGGTGTATTGGCGGCGGCCATTTTCGGCACCCGCCACGCCCTGAAAACGTCTCAGGCCTTGCGCGACCGCAAAGACACCTGGCTGCTGAAACTGCCGCTGGTGGGCACACTGATGTACAAGTCGGCCGTCGCCCGATTCGCCCGCACCCTGTCGACGACTTTTGCAGCCGGCGTACCGTTGGTGGAGGCCCTCGACTCGGTGGCCGGCGCCACCGGCAACGTGGTGTTCAAGCGCGCGGTGTTGCGTATTCGCCAGGATGTTTCCACCGGTATGCAGTTGAATTTTTCGATGCGCACCACCGGCGTCTTTCCCAATATGGCCGTGCAAATGACGGCGATCGGCGAAGAGTCTGGCGCGCTGGACGAGATGCTCGACAAGGTCGCAGGGTTTTACGAGGACGAAGTGGATAACATGGTCGACAACCTCACCAGCCTCATGGAGCCGTTCATCATGGTGGTCCTGGGGGTGATCGTCGGCGGTCTGGTGGTGGCCATGTACCTGCCGATTTTCCAACTCGGCTCAGCGATCTGACATGCCTATAGACGAACTGTTTGCCCTCTATCCGTTGGCTTTTGTCTGCACGGCGTTGCTGCTCGGCCTGGTGGTCGGCAGTTTTCTCAATGTACTGATCTGGCGCCTGCCGAAAATGCTCGAGCGCGATTGGCGCCAGCAGGCCCAGGACGTCCTCGGTCTGCCCAGCGAAACACCGTTGCCCACCTACAACCTGATGCTGCCCCACTCCGAGTGCCCGCATTGCGCACATCGAATCCGTGCCTGGGAGAACATTCCGCTACTCAGTTATCTGTGGCTGCGTGGACGCTGCTCGGCCTGCGCCACGCCCATCAGCAAACGCTATCCACTGACCGAACTGGCCTGTGGACTGCTCTCGGCATTCATCGCCTGGCATTTCGGATTTGGCTGGCCGGCCTGTCTGTTGATCTTTCTCACCTGGGGCTTGCTGGCGATGAGCCTGATCGACACCGAGCATCAACTGCTGCCCGATGTGCTGGTGCTGCCGTTGTTGTGGCTGGGGCTGATCGTCAACAGTTTCGGCATGTTCGTGTCGTTACACGAGGCATTATGGGGTGCGGTGGCCGGGTATCTGGCGCTGTGGTCGGTGTTCTGGCTGTTCAAGCTGCTGACCGGCAAGGACGGCATCGGTCACGGTGATTTCAAGCTGCTGGCGCTGCTTGGCGCTTGGGGAGGTTGGCAGATTCTGCCGCTGACGATCCTGCTGTCATCGTTGGTGGGGGCGATCATCGGGGTGATTCTGCTGCGTGTGCGTGAACAGAAAACCTCGGCGCCGATCCCCTTTGGCCCCTTTCTGGCAATTGCCGGCTGGATTGCCTTGCTCTGGGGTGGTCAAATAACCGACTTCTATTGGCAGTTTGTCGGTTTGCAATGAATACCCCTGTGGAAAAACCCTGGATTCTCGGCCTGACCGGCGGCATCGGCAGCGGCAAAAGCGCTGCGGCCCAGCACTTCATCGACCTTGGCATCCATGTGGTCGACGCCGATCACGCGGCGCGCTGGGTGGTCGAGCCGGGGCGCCCAGCCTTGGCGAAGATTGCCGAGCACTTTGGTGCTGGCGTATTGCAGGCTGACGGCACGCTGGATCGCGCCGCCCTGCGCAAGCTGATCTTTGAGGTCCCGGAGGAACGCCGCTGGCTCGAAGCCCTGCTGCATCCGCTGATCGCCGAGGAAATCGCTGATCATCTGGCACAGGCAAAATCGCCCTACGCGATTCTGGTTTCGCCGCTATTGATCGAGTCCGGGCAATACGCCATGACCCAGCGCATCCTGGTGATCGACGCCCCGCAACAACTGCAGATCGAACGCACCTTGCAGCGTGACCAGACCAGCGAACAGCAGGTTCAGGCGATCCTCGCGGCCCAGTCGAGCCGTGAAGACCGTGTGAGCCGTGCCGACGACGTGGTGGTCAACGACCGCGACCTCGCCTGGCTGCACAGCGAGGTCGAGCGCCTGCATGACTTTTACCTGACTTTAAGTGGAGGCCAATCATGAGCCCGATCCCAACCGTTGAATGCCCGACCTGCGGCGCACCCGTGGAATTCACCCCCGAGAACAAATTCCGCCCGTTCTGCTCCGATCGCTGCAAACTGATCGACCTCGGCGCCTGGGCGTCGGAAGAGCACAAGATCCCGGTCGCACCGGACGCCGAAGATGAAATGTTTTCCGGCGATTTCGACCCGCGTCACTGATTCCGATCAGGGGCGCATGAAGCCGTAGTCCTGATCATCGTCGAGGTTTTCCGCGAGAAAGCGCAACTCGTCGGCCAAGTCCTCGGCATTACGCACCGCCTTGCTCTGTTGCACCACCGCACTGAGCAAGGCGCGCAAGCTCAAGCCCGGATCGAACCCCACCTCCTGCGCCATCTCCAGACTCTGCCGGGTTTCCTGCCTCGCCCACTCGTAAACACTCATGCCGCTGCTCCTGAAGGGATTTGCGCGAGCATGAAATTTCCGGCGCGTGGCGGGTTTGATGTGGATCAAGACTTCGGATCGTCGTCCTTCCACGGCGCCGAAAGGTAGCGCGTGCGGTTGAAGGTCTCCAGCCATTCCGGGCAGAACACCACCAGTGCGCTGATCACCATGCCGTTGATGAACGCTTCGGGAAACAGCAGCAACCACAGATACCCGATGAAATCTTCCAGCCACTCCGGCATGGCAAAAAGACCGTCGTACCACAACAGTGTCAGGCTCAGGATCAAGCACAACAGGGCTGAAAGCGCCGCAGCGAAGAATCCTGAACAGAAGATGTACACGAACGGATTACGGGGCTGAGCGCGCTCGACGAGAATCGCCACGCACTCGGTGATCAGCACCGGCAGCAGAATAAACAGGGCACCGTTGACCCCAAGCGCCGCGAGATCCTGACGCCCAAGCAGCAACAAACCAACTTGCGCCACCACTCCGCCGACAATCGCCAGCGGCCAGTCGAGCAGCAGCGTCACGGCAGTCATGCCGATGAAGTGATACGACACACCGGTGTCGAAATCCCTGCGCACCAGCCACAACAGAAACAACGCGAACACCGTGCCGAACAGTAAATGCTGACGGCGGCTGTCACTGAACAACTCGACCCACGGTGCGCGAAAGATCGCCCAGAGCAGCACTGGCACATAAATCAGCCAGCCCAGCACCAGGCTTGCATTTGACAGCACCTCGGCACCGATCATGGCCGCGCCTTCTCCAAAGCCTCGCGCAGTTGGATCGCGTTGGCGTACTGATGTTGTTCGAGCAGTCGGCCGTCCTTCAGTTGCAGCCACAACACCTGGCCTTCTACGCCGGGATAGCGCGATGCGACCCGGCCCTCTCGGTCGAGCATGACCCGATAGTTGTAGTCACGCATGGCGGGCACGGCAAACATCTTGGCGATCAGCGCCGGCATGCGCTGGATATCTGCAACGAATACCGCGTGGCGCGCCTCCAGATAGCCCTTGGGCTGATCTTTCAAGGCTTCCTTGATCAGTTTGGCGGCATCCATGTCCCGCGCCACCAACAGCGTTGTGGCGCCGTTATCGAGTGTGTAGGCCTTATCGTACTGATCCAGCAATGTCCAGGGTGCGAGTCGTTCGCCGGTATCGAGTGCATGGGCAAACAGCGGAACTAAAGCAAACAACAGTAGCCAGCGTGAATTCACGTTCAATCTCCTCGATTTGGTATCAATGGACGCTTTCCACCAGTCTATACCGCCTCTTCGGATTGCCCACTGACGCACTTTGCCACGCAAGGCTTTCTGCTTGTCGCATTTGAACGCTAAGCTTGGGCCTATGGATGACTCAGATTATTTACGCCTGCTGACCATCGCGGCCGAGCAGGCCAACGCGTTCCTGTCCAATGCCCGCAAATGGGAGCGTGAGCGTTGGGTCTGTCAGCGCCTGCTGCAAGGCCTGAACATTCCCTACCGCGCCGACGAATTCGCGCCCGCCGGCGAGCCGCCGGATGTGCTGTTTCGTGATGCCAATTTCGAGGTGTTCTTCGTCCTTGATGAAGGCCGACGCCTCAACGACGAATGGCGCGATGAATTGCAGCGTCGCCGTAGTGCCTTCTCCCTCAGCCAACTGGTGCGCCGTGAAGCCAAGCCGCGACGGATCCCGGCCAACGAATTTCTGATGAGGCTGGCGCCGACCCTGCGCAAAAAAGCGCACAACTACAAGGAGCGCGGGATGGATCTGGGCGAACTGGACATCATTGCCTTCGCCAGCCTCAAACGTGAGGTGCTCGACCTGAACAGTCATTTCCCGCCGCCCACCGAATATTTGCGTCAGGGCTGGCGTTCGCTGTCACTCGTCGGCCCGACTTTCGCCCGCGTGCTCTTCGCCCACCCGGATGCACCGGATTTCCTGCGCAGCAACCTGGGCCGCAGCATTGTTTTTGATGTCGGGATCAGCCTGTGACGCCACTTCAGCAGTTGATCGCCGATGTTCCGCAAACCGGCACGGTGCGCTGGATTGGTGTGCGTCCTGAATCCCGGGGGCCGATGATCGAACTCGATGCCGTGGAGGCGCGGCTGGAAGCCGGACTGACCGGCGATCACGCCCGCCCCGGCGTGCGCAACGCGCGGCAGGTGACGCTGATTCAGTGGGAACATCTGGCGGTGATCAGCGCATTGATGGGGCGCCCGGCCGATCAACCGGTGAAGCCTGAAGATCTGCGGCGCAATCTGGTTATCAGCGGTATCAATCTGTTTAGTCTCAAGGGTCGGCGCTTTCGCATCGGTCAGGCAATATTCGAAACCACCGGCTGGTGTCAGCCCTGCGCACGCCTGCAAAACAACCTCGGCCCCGGCACTTTTCAAGCAGTGCGCGGGCATGGCGGAATTACTGCGCGAGTGTTACAAAGCGGGATCATTCGCCTTGATGATGGCGTGTCCGTCGAGCCTGTTCCGGACAGCGGCTATGCTGCGTTCAACCCCGGTTGAAAACCGCTGTAGCTTCTGCACATTCAGCAACGTCTACCTGACGAGGCCAATATGACCAGCCGCCTGAACCCCGAAGACCAAAAGCATGTCGAAGAGTACCTGCAACTGTCCCAACACCGTGTCGAGCGCCGGCCTTTCCGGCCGTGGATGCTCCTGGTGCTGGTGCTGGCAGTGACCATTGGTCTGGGCCTGTTGAGCCGGCTTATCAGTTACCTGACGCTATGAGCTGCCTCGCGCTCGCTCGGTTAACTGCACCGATTTCCTTTAAAAACCTTGCGAGTTATCCCCATGTCCCATCGTATTGTTATTGTCGGCGGCGGCGCCGGCGGTCTGGAGTTGGCTACCCGTCTGGGTAAGACTCTGGGCAAGCGTGGCACGGCCAGTGTGATGCTGGTCGACGCGAACCTGACGCATATCTGGAAACCGCTGCTGCATGAAGTGGCCGCCGGATCGCTGAACTCTTCCGAAGACGAACTCAACTATGTTGCCCAGGCCAAATGGAACCACTTCGAGTTCCAGCTGGGGCGCATGAGCGGGCTCGATCGCGCACAGAAGAAAATCCAGCTGGCCGCCACCTACGACGAAAACGGCGTTGAACTCGTCCCGGCGCGTGAAGTTCAGTACGACTCGCTGGTGATCAGCGTCGGCAGCACCACCAATGATTTCGGTACTCAGGGCGCGGCGCAGCACTGTCTGTTCCTCGATACGCGCAAACAGGCCGAGCGTTTCCACCAGCAACTGCTCAACCACTATCTGCGGGCGCACGCCGGGCAGACCGATGTGGTCGAGCAGATCAGCGTGGCCATCGTCGGCGCCGGCGCCACCGGTGTCGAACTGGCGGCAGAACTGCACAACGCCGCCCATGAACTGGCGGCTTATGGCCTGGACCGGATCAAACCGGAAAACATGCACATCACCCTGATCGAAGCCGGTCCGCGGGTACTGCCTGCCCTGCCGGAGCGCATCAGCGGACCGGTACACAAGACCCTGGAGAAACTCGGGGTCAATGTGATGACCAATGCCTCGGTCAGCGAAGTGACGGCCGACAGCCTGATCACCGCCGACGGCAACGAGATCAAGGCCAGCCTGAAGGTCTGGGCAGCCGGTATTCGCGCACCGGGTTTCCTCAAGGACATCGACGGCCTGGAAACCAATCGCATCAACCAGCTGCAAGTGCTACCGACACTGCAAACCACCCGCGACGAGAACATCTTCGCTTTCGGTGACTGCGCAGCCTGCCCGCAACCGGGAACCGACCGCAACGTACCGCCACGGGCGCAAGCGGCGCACCAGCAGGCTTCGTTGCTGGCCAAATCGCTAAAGCTGCGCATCGAAGGCAAGACCCTGCCGGAGTACAAGTACACCGACTACGGCTCGCTGATTTCGCTGTCGCGTTTTTCGGCTGTGGGTAACTTGATGGGCAACCTGACTGGCAGCGTGATGCTTGAGGGCTGGCTGGCGCGGATGTTTTACGTGTCGCTGTATCGCATGCACCAGATGGCGTTGTACGGGCCGTTCCGCACGGCGATGCTGATGCTGGGCAGCAAGATTGGTCGTGGTACTGAACCGCGCCTGAAGCTGCACTAAAAACCCGTAGGAGTGAGCCTGCTCGCGATAGCGCTGTGTCAAATGACAAATATGTCCTCTGACACAGCGCTATCGCGAGCAGGCTCACTCCTACATTTGCTTCGCAATTCTGTCTCGTAGTGTATCTGCGCCCTCTATATCCCGACTTCGCTTACAAACTCCCCCGCTCCGCGACACAGACGCGATACACCGCCACCGCTTAATGGCCACACCCGAGCAACACCTGCTCAGGCGAACGTCCATAACGTGTGGTTGCGCTGTGCAGCCCAGGAGAATGCAATGTCCCGTACTTCGACTCTCGGCAAAAAATCCATTGGCCTGCTCGGCGCTGCGCTGGCTGGCGGTCTGATGCTGTCCGGCTCGGTATTTGCCGCGCAGCCACTGGCTCAGGGCTACATGGTCGCTTCGGCAGAAACTTCGGTGAAAGCCCCTGAAGGCAAATGTGGCGAAGGCAAATGCGGCGACGCTTCGATGGCCAAGACCGACAGTGATGGCGACGGCAAGGTTTCCCGTGCCGAATTTCTGAAAGTTGCGCCAAAGTCCGACTTCGACAAAATCGACACCAACCACGATGGCTTCATCGACGAGCAAGAGGCCTACAACAACGTGAAGGCCAACTTTGAAGCCAATGGCAAGAAAATGCCCAAAGGTCTGTTCGAACACCTCAAAGACCAAGACGGCGCCTGATTGCCGGAAAAACCAAGCCGCGCTCTCTTTCGGGAAGCGCGGCTTTTTTGTGTCTGCCTGTTCATGAATTTCAGGCAAAAAAAATCCCCGTATCTTTCGATACGAGGATTTTTAATATGGTCGGGGTAAGGGGATTCGAACTCCTGACATCCTGCTCCCAAAGCAGGCGCGCTACCGGACTGCGCTATACCCCGGCTTGAAATTGGCTCCGTGACCAGGACTCGAACCTGGGACCCAATGATTAACAGTCATTTGCTCTACCGACTGAGCTATCACGGAACTACATATTTCAATTTACAACGGTGAAACTTACAGCTCTTAGACTTCGTTCGCATCGCTGCGTTCGTGTGTCTGAGGCGCGCTATTCTACAACCTAGATCACCTCTGTCAACCCCCTAAATTGCTTTCAAGTTAATGATTTGCAACTTATTTCAGATTTCTGCTCAGTGAGCTGAAACCCTGTGGGTGACTGACTGCGGGGCGCACTTTACAAGCCTTTTCCTTTGAGTTCAACAGCCTAACGAAAAAAAAGGCCCCACGATGTGGGGCCTTCCAATTTTCATTGACGCTTGAACTCAGCTGAAAACGATTTCGTCGTTCTCGACAGTGCCGGTCGCCGTGTCGCCTGGCATGAAGTGACCCGAAAGGATCAACTGCGCCAGCGGGTTTTCGATCCAGCGTTGAATCGCCCGTTTCAAAGGACGCGCGCCATAGACCGGGTCGTAACCGACAGCAATCAGCTTGTCCATTGCTTCCGGACTCAGCTCCAGTCTCAATTCACGCTCGGCCAGACGCGTACGCAGACGACCCAACTGGATCTCGGTAATGCCCGCGATCTGATCCCGCGCCAGTGGCTCGAAGATCACCACCTCGTCGACCCGGTTGATGAACTCCGGACGGAAGTGCGACGTCAGCGCATCCATTACCGCTGCACGCTGCGCCTCACGATCACCGACCAGTTCCTGGATCTGCACCGAACCGAGGTTAGAGGTCATGACGATCACGGTATTGCGGAAGTCCACCGTGCGGCCATGGCTGTCAGTCAGGCGACCATCCTCAAGCACCTGCAGGAGAATGTTGAACACATCCGGGTGCGCCTTCTCGACTTCGTCCAGCAGGATCACCGAGTAAGGCTTGCGGCGTACCGCTTCGGTCAGATAACCACCCTCTTCGTAACCGACGTATCCCGGTGGCGCACCGATCAAGCGAGCCACGGAATGTTTCTCCATGAACTCGGACATGTCGATCCGCACCATCGCCTCTTCGGTATCAAAGAGGAATTCGGCCAGCGCCTTGCACAGCTCGGTTTTACCGACACCGGTCGGGCCGAGGAACATGAACGAGCCGCTCGGGCGATTCGGGTCGGACAACCCGGCACGCGAACGCCGCACTGCGTTGGCCACCGCCACCACGGCTTCGTCCTGACCGATCACACGTTGGTGCAACAGGCTTTCCATCTTCATCAGCTTGTCGCGCTCGCCTTCGAGCATTTTCGACACGGGGATGCCGGTCCACTTCGAGACGACTTCAGCGATTTCTTCCTCAGTCACCTTGCTGCGCAGCAACTGGTTTTCGCTCTTGCCGTGCTGATCGACCATTT
Source organism: Pseudomonas sp. NPDC087817 (assembly GCF_044742875.1). Classification (NCBI taxonomy): domain Bacteria; kingdom Pseudomonadati; phylum Pseudomonadota; class Gammaproteobacteria; order Pseudomonadales; family Pseudomonadaceae; genus Pseudomonas; species Pseudomonas sp. NPDC087817. The sequence goes on along the minus strand of NZ_JBIUVJ010000026.1, from coordinate 20,157 downwards.
GCAGACTGCGCTCCAGATCCGGGATCACCCCGTACTGCAACTCGGCCATGCGATTCAGGTCGCCTTTGCGGCGTGCAGCTTCCAGTTCCTGACGCGACTGTTCGATCTTCTGCTGAATCTGCGCAGAACCCTGCACCTCGGCCTTTTCCGAGTTCCAGATTTCTTCCAGATCCGAGTACTCACGCTCGTGACGCTCGATTTCTTCCTGAAGTTTTTCCAGGCGTTTCTTCGCCGCGTCGTCGCTTTCTTTCTTCAGCGCCTGGGATTCCACCTTGAGCTGAATCAGGCGACGTTCCAGACGATCAAGCACTTCCGGCTTGGAATCGATTTCCATGCGGATGCGGCTGGCGGCCTCGTCGATCAGGTCGATGGCCTTGTCCGGCAGTTGCCGATCAGTGATGTAACGATGGCTGAGCTTCGCTGCCGCAATGATCGCGCCGTCGGTGATCGCCACCTTGTGGTGAACCTCGTAACGCTCCTTGAGGCCACGCAGGATGGCGATGGTGTCTTCTTCGCTTGGCTCATCCACCAGAACTTTCTGGAAGCGTCGCTCGAGCGCTGCGTCCTTCTCTATATATTGGCGATACTCGTTGAGCGTGGTCGCGCCGACGCAATGCAACTCGCCGCGAGCCAGTGCAGGCTTGAGCATGTTGCCGGCGTCCATCGAACCTTCGCCCTTACCGGCGCCGACCATGGTGTGCAGTTCGTCGATGAACAGAATGATCTGCCCTTCCTGCTTCGACAGCTCGTTGAGCAGCGATTTCAGGCGTTCTTCGAACTCACCGCGATACTTCGCACCGGCAATCAGCGCGCCCATGTCCAGCGACAGCAGACGCTTGCCTTTGAGGCCATCCGGCACTTCGCCGTTGATGATGCGCTGGGCCAGACCTTCGGCGATGGCGGTTTTACCCACACCAGGCTCACCGATCAGCACCGGGTTGTTTTTGGTGCGGCGTTGCAGAACCTGAATGGTGCGACGAATTTCGTCGTCACGGCCGATCACCGGGTCAAGCTTGCCGTCTTCGGCACGCTTGGTCAGGTCAACGGTGTACTTGTCCAACGCCTGACGCGACTCTTCGTGGTTGGCGTCATTGACAGCCTCACCGCCGCGCAGGTTGTTGATCGCGTTTTCCAGGGCTTTCTTGCTCACGCCCTGGCCGAGCAGCAACTTGCCGAGCTTGCTGTTCTCGTCCATCGCGGCGAGCAGCACCAGTTCGCTGGAAATGAACTGGTCGCCCTTCTGCTGGGCCAGGCGATCGGCCTGATTGAGCAGGCGCGCCAGATCCTGCGACATGTTGACGTCGCCGGTCGGATTCTGGATTTTCGGTAATTGGTCGAGCTCTTTGGTCAGCTCTTTGCGCAAGCTGTTGACGTCGAAGCCCACCTGCATCAGCAGAGGTTTGATCGAACCACCCTGCTGTTCAAGCATGGCTTGCATCAAATGCGCTGGCTCGATGGCCGGATGATCGTGGCCAACGGCCAGGGATTGGGCGTCGGATAACGCCAACTGTAATTTGCTGGTTAAACGGTCTATACGCATGGGTCACCTTCCTTTTGAGCAGGCCGGACCTAAGAAACCATCCTGAATAAAGAAACCTGCCAGATACCACTGTACATGCGGTCGATTCTGGGAGATTCAAGCGTCAGAGAGTTGATTCAGGTCAGGCAAGTCTAGCGGGTGAGCCAAACGAGGGAGGCAAAGCGACCGGTGCGCGACGCACGGCGGTAAGAAAAGAAGCGCGGATCGTTCACGGTGCAGAAACCGCCGCCATAAACCGCAGTGACACCTCGCTCAGCCAGACGCAGGCGCGCCAGCATATAGATGTCAGCCATGAACTTGCCGGCATTGCTGCTCGGTACAAAGGCATCGGCTGCTTCAGGCAATTGATTGATGAAGACCTCCCGAACTTCCGGGCCAACTTCAAATGCTTGCGGACCGATAGCCGGACCGAGCCAGACCAGCACGTCTTCTGCCGGTACATCCAACGTGTCGAGCGTCGCTTCCAGCACGCCCGCCGCCAGACCACGCCAACCGGCGTGCGCAGCGGCTACGCGAGTACCCGCGCGGTCGCAGAACAATGCCGGCAGGCAATCCGCCGTCATCGCCGCACAGGCAATTCCGGGGGTGGCCGTCCAACTGGCGTCGGCGGTCGCCACCACGCCTGGATCAGCATGGGTTACGGTGATTCCGTGCACTTGCTGCAACCAGGCAGGCTTTATAGAGAAGTGCTCAGTCAGACGCCGACGGTTCTCGGCAACGTCCTGCGGGCGGTCATCAACATGATCGCCCAGATTGAGACTGTCGAACGGCGCCTCGCTGACACCCCCCTCGCGGGTGGTGACACAGGCCCTGACGCTGGCCGGCGCGGGCCAGTCCGGCGTCAGCCAGTTCATCCGACGAAAGCCTCGCGATCCTGCTTGAGCAGGGTCAACAGCCAGACGAAGTCTTCCGGCAGTGGCGATTCCCAGCTCATGCGCTGACCGCTCGTCGGGTGATCGAGTTCAAGGAACCGCGCGTGCAAAGCCTGCCGCGGGAAGTTCTTGAGGGTTTCGACCATGTTCAGGTTCGCCGCCGGCGGAATGCGGAAACGACCGCCGTACGCCGGGTCGCCCACCAACGGGAAGTTGATGTGCGCCATGTGTACGCGGATCTGGTGAGTTCGGCCGGTTTCCAGTTTCACCCGTACGTGGGTGTGGGAACGGAAACGCTCCAGCACGCGATAGTGGCTGACGGCAGGCTTGCCGCCCTCCATCACCGCCATGCGCTGGCGCTGCTGGCCGTGACGACCGATCGGCGCGTTGATCTTGCCGCCGGCAGTCACCACGCCAATCACGATGCATTCGTAGATCCGGCTGACACTGCGGCTCTGCAACTGCGCAACCAGTTTTGTCTGTGCCTGAATGGTCTTGGCCACCACCATCAGACCGGTGGTGTCCTTGTCCAGACGATGCACGATACCGGCGCGCGGAACATTGATGATGTCCGGCACATGGTGCAGCAAGGCGTTGAGCAAGGTGCCATCGGCGTGACCGGCAGCCGGGTGCACCACCAGGCCCGCAGGCTTGTTGATTACCAGGATGTCGTCATCTTCATAGACGATGTCGAGCTCGATGTCCTGGGCGATCCACTCGCCCTGGGCTTCCTGCTCGGCAGTCAGCTCAAGGATGGCACCGCCATGCACAATGTCGCGAGGGCGGATGACCGCCCCGTCCACAGTCAGGCGACCTTCTTTGATCCAGGCGGAAAGGCGCGAGCGAGAGTGCTCAGCGAAGAGTTGGGCAGCGACTTGATCGAGGCGTTGGCCGCCCAATTCGGACGGCACCTCTGCGCGAAGTTCAATTTTATCGGACATGCTCTGACTGTGCGTCGGCACAGCTTTTGGTTTCGGCTGCGCGCTTGTGGTTAAATACGGCGTCTTTTGCCCCGAGGCTTTTCAACGGGGCGCTCATCATAACAGGACGGCCCCGCCCAAGACAGCGGCCGTCATAGGGACGCAAGCCGCCATGCAAGTGAAACACCTGCTGCTGATCGCCATCCTCGCATTGACCGCTGCTTGCTCATCGAAGGAAGTCGTAGACGAAAACCTCAGCGAAGCCGAGCTGTATCAGCAGGCTCAGACTGACCTGGACAACAACAGCTACACCAGCGCCACAGCCAAGCTGAAGGCTCTGGAGTCGCGTTATCCGTTCGGTCGCTACGCCGATCAGGCGCAGCTGGAACTGATCTACGCCAACTACAAGAACGCCGAGCCGGAAGCTGCAAAGTCCGCCGCCGAGCGTTTCATTCGTTTGCATCCGCAGCACCCGAACGTGGATTACGCGTACTACCTCAAAGGTCTGACTTCTTTCGACCAGGACGTCGGCCTGCTGGCGCGCTTCCTGCCGCTGGACATGACCAAGCGTGACCCGGGCGCCGCGCGCGACTCCTACAACGAGTTCGCCCAGCTGACCAGTCGTTACCCGAACAGCCGCTACGCGCCGGACGCCAAGCAGCGCATGATTTACCTGCGCAACCTGCTGGCGGCCTACGAGATCCACGTGGCCGACTACTACCTGACCCGTCAGGCTTACGTCGCCGCCGCCAACCGTGGCCGTTACGTAGTGGAAAACTTCCAGGAAACCCCATCGGTCGGCGACGGCCTGGCGGTCATGACTGAAGCCTACCAGCGTCTGCACCTGGACGATCTGGCGGCCACCAGCCTGGAAACCCTGAAGCTCAACTACCCGAACCACCCGAGCCTGCAAGACGGCCAGTTCGTGCCACGGGTTGCCGAGGCCGACAACCGTTCGTTCCTGAGCAAGGCGACTTTGGGTCTGATCGAGTCGCGTCCACCGCTGCCGCCGGGTGAAACCCGCGCCAACCAGGACGTGCAGAAGCAGTTCCAGGACGCGAAAGATGCGATCCCGAACGAGCTCAAGCCTAAAGACGAGAACGGCGACGTGATCGAAGAGCCGGAGCCGGAATCGAGCAACACCGACCGCTCGTGGTTCAGCTACATGACTTTCGGCGTGTTCGACTGATCACACCGGATGTACGGAAAAGGGAGATCTGCGGATCTCCCTTTTTCATTTCCGCGCTTTAATCCGCTGTGCGCTGATCAGGTCCTTGGCTAAACTGCCGGATCATCAATCGAAAAGCGGCTCATCATGCTTCGTTTATTATTCTGGATCGCCCTGATTTTTGCTGCGGTATGGCTGTGGCGCAAATTCAAGGCCCCTGCATCGTCCGCGCCCTCCCCTCGCCAGCAAGACGCTTCGCCGATGGTGCGCTGCGCCCATTGTGGCGTACACCTGCCCCGCGACCGTGCGCTGAGCCTTCAACAACAGTGGTATTGCAGCCAGGCTCACCTCGAGCAAGGCCCGGGTGCCAGTGATCGCTGAGGCCGCCAACGCCGATCAGAAACAGGCTCAGCGTCTGCTGCGCCTTTATCATCTCTACCGCTTGAGTGTCGGCATCACGCTGGTGCTGCTGATCTCCAGCAATATGGACAATCGCCTGCTGACGTCGGCCAACGACGATCTGCTGCGCGGCGGCAGTTGGCTGTATCTGGTGCTGAACATCCTGCTGGTGGTGTTCCTTGAGAACACCCGGCGCCCGGCCCAGCTATTCAGTCTGGCGCTGGTGGATGTGCTGCTGTTGTGTGGCCTGTTCTATGCGGCGGGTGGCGTGGCCAGTGCCCTCGGCAATTTGCTGGTGGTCTCGGTGGCGATCAGCAACACCCTGCTGCGCCGACGCATCGGCCTGCTGATCGCGGCCATTGGCGCCCTCGGCATTGTCGCCTTGAGCTTTCTGCTGAGTTTCAGCCATCCCCTGAGCGCCAATGAATATTTGCAGGCCGGCACCCTTGGCGCATTGTGTTTTGCCGCGTCGTTGCTGGTGCAGGGGCTGATCCGGCGACTGGAAGTCAGTGAAACCCTGGCCGAGCAGAAAGCCAGTGAAGTGGTCGGACTGGAAGCCCTCAACGCGCTGATCCTGCAACGCATGCGCACCGGGATTCTGGTACTCGACGCGCAACGTCGGGTGCAACTGGCCAACCAGAGCGCGCAGACCTTGCTCGCGCAGTCGCATCTTCAAGGCCATTTGATCGACGATTACTCCACCGCGCTGGTCGATCGCCTGCAACTGTGGATGAACAACCCGACCCTGCGTCCGCAAAGCCTGAAAATCCCCGGTAACGGCCTGGAACTGCAGCCGAGCTTTATCGCCCTCGAACAGAGCCCCAACCAGCAAACCCTGGTGTTTCTCGAAGACCTCGCGCAAATCGCCCAACAGGCCCAGCAACTGAAACTCGCTGCGCTGGGGCGTTTGACCGCCGGTATCTCTCACGAAATTCGCAATCCACTGGGCGCCATCAGTCACGCCGCGCAGTTGCTGGGCGAATCCGAGGAACTCGATGGCGCAGATCGGCGTCTGACGCAGATTATTCAAGATCACTCCAAACGCATGAATCGAGTCATCGAAAACGTCCTGCAACTGTCTCGTCGCCAGCAGAGCGCCCCGCAACGCCTGGATCTCAAACCATGGCTGGAAAACTTCGTCGCCGAAAGCCGCGAACAGGCCACCGAGCGCCAGCAGATTCATTTGCGGATCAACTCGGGGGACTTCACCACCCTGATGGACCCGAATCAGCTCACACAAATTCTCGACAATCTGTTACGTAACGGCTGGCGTCACAGCGGACTTCTGCATGATCAAGCCGAAGTCTGGCTGGCCCTGTTTATTGACCCCGACAGCCAGTTGGCGGTGCTCGAAGTGCAGGACAACGGTCCAGGCGTGGCGCTTGATGAACAGGCCCATCTATTCGAACCGTTCTTCACCACCAGCAGCCAGGGCACCGGCCTTGGGCTTTATCTGTCCCGTGAGCTGTGCGAAAGCAACCAAGCGCGCCTAGACTTCAAACCACGCCAAGGCGGCGGCTGCTTTCGCATCACCTTTGCTCACGGACGGAAACAAAGTTGAACACGAGCCCACGGCAAAAAATCCTCATCGTCGACGACGAACCGGATATCCGCGAACTCCTGGAAATCACCCTGGGACGGATGAAACTCGACACCTTCAGCGCACGCAATCTGACGGAAGCCCGGGCGCTGTTGCACCGCGAAACGTTCGACTTGTGCCTGACCGACATGCGCCTGCCCGACGGCACGGGTCTGGAGTTGGTACAGCACATCCAGCAACGTTATCCACAATTGCCGGTGGCGATGATCACCGCCTATGGCAGCCTCGAAACGGCAATCAACGCGTTAAAGGCCGGGGCGTTCGACTTCCTCACCAAACCGGTGGATCTGACCCGGCTGCGCGAACTGGTCGCAACGGCCCTGCGCATGGCGGCGGGAGGGGTTTCGACCACGATTGATCGACGGCTGCTGGGTGATTCATTGCCAATGCGTAATCTGCGCAAGCAAATCGACAAGCTCGCTCGCAGCCAGGCACCGGTGTACATCAGCGGCGAATCCGGCAGTGGCAAAGAGTTGGTGGCGCGACTGATCCACGAACAAGGCCCGCGTGCCGGTCAGCCATTCGTGCCGGTGAATTGCGGGGCGATTCCGTCGGAGCTGATGGAAAGCGAGTTTTTCGGCCATCGCAAAGGCAGCTTCACCGGGGCTGTCGAGGACAAACCGGGGCTGTTTCAAGCCGCGCAGGGCGGCACGCTATTTCTTGATGAGGTGGCGGACTTGCCACTGTCGATGCAGGTGAAACTGCTGCGAGCAATTCAGGAGAAAGCCGTGCGCAGCGTGGGCGGTCAGCAGGAAACCGTGGTTGATGTGCGGATTCTCTGTGCAACCCACAAGGACCTCGATGCGGAGGTCACCGCCGAGCGCTTTCGCCAGGACCTCTATTACCGTCTCAACGTGATCGAACTGCGTGTGCCGTCCCTGCGCGAACGCCGCGATGACATTGAAGTGCTGGCGGCGCACATGCTCAAGCGCTTGGCCAAGGATACCGGTCAACCGGCGGCACGCCTGCATCCGCAGGCCCTGGAGGCACTGAAGAGTTACCGCTTTCCAGGCAATGTGCGGGAACTGGAAAACGTCCTCGAGCGGGCACATACCTTGTGCGAGAACCGCGTGATCGAGACTGAAGATCTACGATTGAGCGAGGGTAACTGCGCGGCGGATGGCGCGATTGCCGATCTGACGCAGATCGACAATCTGGAAGATTATCTGGAGAACGTCGAACGCAAACTGATCTTGCAGGCACTGGAGGAAACCCGCTGGAACCGGACGGCAGCGGCGCAGCGGTTGAGCCTGTCGTTCAGGTCGATGCGTTATCGCCTGAAAAAACTCGGTCTGGACTGAAGACCTCATCGCGGGCAAGCCCGCTCCCACAGTGGTCCGAGGCTTCCGCTAAATTGCGTAAGCTGAAAAGCCTGTGGGAGCGGGCTTGCCCGCGATAGCGGCCTTACACAAACCCATAAACATCAGACTAGATGCGCCCGGTCGGCGCATACGGCGCCGGATCAATAATCGGCGTGCGCCCCAGCATCACATCGGCAAACAACTGACACGACGCCGGCGCCAGCACCAGGCCGTTGCGGTAATGACCGCAGTTCAGCCACAAGCCCTCATGCCCCGGCACACGGCCAATGTACGGAATCCCTTCGGGTGATCCTGGCCGCAATCCAGCCCAATGCCCGACCACTTCGGCATCCGCCAAAGCAGGTATCAGCTCCTCGGCCGAAGCCTTGAGGCTTTGCAGCGCCACATCGGTCGGCGTCTTGTCGTAGCCTTCGTGCTCCAGCGTACTGCCGATCAGGATGTGCCCATCACGACGCGGAATCGCATAACGCCCCTTGGCCAGCACCATGCTCGGCAGGAAATCCGCCGCACATTTGTAAAGGATCATCTGGCCCTTGACCGGTTCGACCGGCAACGACAGGTTCAACGTCTTGAGCAGATCACCGCTCCACGCACCCGCGGTCAGCACCACCTGATCGCCAGAGATCACGCCCGTGGACGTCTGTACGCCAACCACCCGCTCATCCTCGCGAACAAACCCGCTGACTTCGCACTGCTCGTGGATGGTCACGTTCGGCAGCGCCAACAGCGCGGCTTTCAGTGATTTGACCAATCGCGGGTTTCTGACATTTGCCACATCAGCCATGTAGATCGCCCGCGAAAATCCACTGCCAAGCACCGGCACCGCTTGGTGCGCCGCCGAGATATCCACAGCCCGCAACGGGCGATTCTCGCGCTCGCCCCAAGCCAGGGCTTCAGCTTCGTCATCCAGATCCAGCCAATACAGGCCGGTGGTGTGAACCTCAGGATCAACCCCGGTATCAGCCAACAGGCGCTCGCCGAGCTGTGGATAAAAATCCTGCGACCAATGCGCCAGCGCGGTGACTGCCGGGCTGTAGCGCCACGGATACAGCGGAGAAACGATGCCGCCACCGGCCCAGGACGATTCCTGGCCGACGCTCGAACGATCCAGCAGCACCACGCTGCGCACTTCGGAAGCAAGATTGTAGGCGGTCAGCAGGCCAATCACCCCGCCACCGACAATCACCACTTGCTGTTGCCTGGTCATGTTTGATCCAACCGTAAAAAAGACAGTGGGCGCAAAAGGCGCCCGAAAGAAAGCGCCTCAGCGGCCCCAGCAATCCTTGGTGGTCAGCCCGGTAGTCGCGTTGTTCATGCTTCTGACACCCGTGTTGGTCAGGGTGAAATCCCCGCACTTGTCAGTCGCCATGGCCGTGCCCGTCTTGCGGGTAGCGGTCAGCAGGAAGGTCTGGTCGGTGATGGTCGGCGTGATCGTATAAAAATCGTTGCCTGCACTCAGACCGGTGATGCCGGTGTAGATATTGCTCTTGGTGTAGAAACGTTCGAGGCTCTGCGCCTGTTCCGACAGCAGCGATACCACTTCGGCGCGACGGCCCTTCTTCACGTATTCGGTGTAGCTTGGAATGCCGATGGTGAGCATGATCCCGATGATCGCAATCACGATCATGATTTCGATCAGGGTAAAGCCTCGGTTGGATCTGCGCATGCCTCAAACTCTCGCTTACTGTATTTGTCGCCACATGATACGACGGCTGCCGCCGCCGGATTTTTCCACCAGGGTGGTAATGCCGCCACTGGAGTCGTTCACAATCTTGCGCGTTGCGCCGTTGACGATGGCGTTCAGGGTCGGAATGCCGCCGGTGAATATCACGCCACTGGAAATCGTGTCATTGCTGTCGACCACACCATCGTTGTTGGTATCGAGCACCGCGTAGTTGAGCATCTTACCGCTGAACGCATCGAGTTCGACCAGTTTGCCGGTGCCAAAACTGGAACATGGATCGGTGGTATCAACGCTCGCCGTGGTGAAGATGATCCGCCCAAGCACCAGACTGGCCTGATTGATTACCCGCTCGCCAGTCAGCGCGTTGTTATACACCAACGGCAGGTACCAACCCTTCTCGCCCGGGTACGTCGTGTCGTTCTGGGTCGTGGTGATGAATTGCCCGGTACTGCCAGAGAACACGCCCGTCACTGCCTGTGCCTGCAAACTGCTGACGGTGAGCTGCCCCGAGCCACCATCGGCATCCCACACCGAGTAGAACGCCTGCAAATCCTTGTTGGTCTTGTCAGCGGTTTCGTTGAACTTGCCGGTGCCGACGAAAATCTGTTTGCCGCCCAGAGAATTGTCAGCCAGCAACGGTTGCGCAGTAATTGGCTGAGTCGCCCCACCCGCCGTTGTGAATAACGGCTTGCCGGAAAACGCCACGCCCCAACTGTCGGTCGATGTCGCGCTCAGGTCGAACTTCCACAGTCGCCCTTTCAAGTCACCGCCATAGGCAGCCTGCACGACATTTTGCGAATTGACCTTGAGCTTCACCGAGGACAGGCCATTGGTGGTTTCCGTACTGTCGATGACGATTTTCTTGATCAGTGACCCATCCCGCACATCCAGCACGTACAGCGCCGCCACGCCCGAGTTGCTGCCGTAACCGTTGGCGATAAAGGCTGCCCAACGCCCATCGGCCAAGCGTGCCACTTCCGGCCGCGCATAGCCGTAACCCAGATCATTAAAAGCGTTGGCGGTGCTGGCGGTGGCCGGTGCACTGACTTCCCAAAGTGCGCGAAGGACGTTGCCTGCCGAAGCGTCGAACAGTTGCAATGCATAGAATGTCTTGCCGCCAGCACCGGTGCCGCCGATGGCGAGGGTTTTCCAGGCACTGTTGAGTTGCGCGTCAAACACGCCAACCTGGCCGTCCACCAGAAACTTGTGGCTGACGCCGTTGATGTAGGTCGGATCGGCAATCAGGCGCAGAGACGGCAACACGCTGGACGGCATGTAGGCGTAACGCCGGGTGCCGTTGGCCGAGTTGATCACGTTGACGAAACCGTCGTTGGCGTTCACCACCAGACTGGCACTCATGTTCGCCGCCTTAGTGGTCAGGTAACTGGTGTAAGTGGTATCGCCAGACAGGTCGGAGGCGGTTTTATCCGTAGGTGAAGCCAGCACCAGTGGCGAGTTGATGATGTCGCCCAGCAACACACTGCGCACCTTGAGCCCGGTCTTGTTGGTGCCTTTGCTCCATTCCACCAGATCATTGCCGGTGATGCCGGTGGGCAGACCTTGGCCCAGCGTGGTCTGTTGTGTCGCGGAAAAATTGCCGTAAGCCAGCGTCACCGCCGCGTTACTGGTGGTATTCCACGACTGGTAAGCCGGCGCGGTAGCGCTCGGAACGATGGTGGTGTCGGTGGTCCAGAGGGTCGCAGATGTATTGACCGCGCCCGCCGAGTTAAAGCCGAAGGACTTGATCGTGCCACGCCAGTCCTTGGGGTCGTAACTGGTCTGGAAATAACTGGTGCCGCTGGCCAGTGTGGTGCCGCTGGTAACACCGCTACCGCCGGAACCCGCCTTGGAGGTGATGTCGCTGAGTGCCGACGACAATGCGGCATTGAGACCGGTGCTGTCGGTCGCCTGATAGTAGCGGCCCTGCCCGTAACTCGCCGCATCCGAGAGCATGTCGTTATCAGCGGTGAAACCCACGGTGTAGGTGTTCATGTTCTGCTTGGGAAAATCCACCGCGTTCCAGCTCTTGCCTGCCGCGTCGGTGCCGGTCGAGCGCATGTCGATATCGAAGGCGAATTTGGCGATGTCATCCAGATACAGCGTGTCGCCTTCGTTATCGCCATTGAGGTTATTGCCGTCATTGTTGACGCCGTCCCAGTTCGGCAATCGGGTACCGCCGAGCGGATCGTTAGTTGGAAAGGTTCGGTCATAGGTCGGCAAGCCGTCAGTAATCACCACGCCGTAGTTTCTCTGGCAGCGGTACTGAATCGGGCTGGTATAGGTGGCTGGCGTGGAGTTGTAATACGGCGCCATGCCGCGCATGTAGCGGGTGATTTCGTAATAGGTTTCGGCCAATGGCGTGTTGGCCACGGCACTCAAGTTATTGATCGCTGAAATGAGCGCGTTGTAGTTGGTGTCCGCCTGGGCCTGGGTGACGCTACCGGAGACTGGCGACAGATCGGCGATGGAGCGGGCAATGTAGCCGCCATTGCCGGAGTTGTTGCTGGTGGCCGGATTGAAAGTCGACAGGCCCATGCGCAGGGTCCGGTTACTGGTAACCAGCGCCGTGGAAACGTTGCGCGCAACGTTGATGCGGTAGTCGTTGGGGATTGCCCCGTTGGTGAAATCCCGGGTGCCGTTATTGATGGCCAGCCCGACCACGTAAGAAATGTAATCCCCTGAATAGCGGGTGTTGCCGCTGCCCACAGGATCCGGCAGTTTCAGGCATAGCGGCGCCAGGCTGTTGTTGTAGAACGCGTATGCCCCGCCGGAACATCCCGAAGTCGGCAAGCTCGATAGAAATATCGGATCACCGGTGATCGCCGTCGAACTCAGGCACAAGCCGAGCAAGGCGTTACATTGCCGGGCCGGTGTGCGATCGACAGTCGGATCGAACCCCGCCGCGTAAATGATGCTGTTCATACTCCCCGAGTCGTCGATCAGCAGCATGACGTTGGGTGGCACCGCCGCCGCACTCAGCAGCGGCGAGTCGGACGGCGTGAACGCCCAGGCCGGTGCGGCCAGATACAAACTCATCAGTATGCCAATCAGCAGCGATCCGCAGCGTTCAATACTTCGCATAGACACTCTCCACCACGCTACGCGAAGTGCCGGCAATGCCGACAGCGGTCACCCGATACAGCGTTGCCGAAGTGTTGCTCGGTACATTGACGGCGGTGAGTGTCGTCCCGATGTTCTGCACACCATAAAAGCCATTGCCCGCTGCGATCCAGGTCACCCCCGAGGTCGAATTGAGCCCCGCCGCACTGACCACTGATGACTCTGCCGGAGGCGCACATTGCGTCGTGCCGCTGCACACCGCCAACGAATAACTGTCCAGTTGCACTGCGCTCTCGCCCACGCGCAACGCTGCTTCGGCGGTCTGGAACGACTGATTGCGCAGGCTCACGCTACCGGCCATTTTTTCCTGCAGGTTGGCACTCTGCATCGACGACAGCCCGATCAGCGTCAGCAGCAGCAGAAACACCAGACTGACCAGAAGCACCATGCCGCGCTGTGCCTGTCGCTGATGCAAAGAAATCATCATCGCTCAGGCCCTCATTGCAAGCGGTTGCGCAAGGCGGCAACCACGTTGAAGGTTTGATTGCTCACCCGGTTATTCGGATCGGTGAGGGTCAGGCTCAGACGCACACTGCGAATACGTGCCGGATCGCTGGGATTGGCGCTGTAAGTCGATGCCGCGACATCCGTCGCAGAACTGGCCAGACCAAACGTCACGTTGAACGCACTGACGTTGTTGACCAGCACCTGCTGGGTTGGCGTGCCGCTGCCGGTACCCATCAGGATCTGGTTGTTACTGAAGTTGTAGATCAGACGCCGGATCGGGAAAGCGATCTGCCCGGTCGCCGGACTACGCAAGCCGGTATAGGCCGTCGCGCTGTTACGGCAATCGGACAGCACCGTCCAGGTAGGCGTGCCACCGCCACTGCCGACATCCGAGGTCACCAGGGTCAGTTTGAGGTTGGCATTGTCCCAACTGATCGGTGTGATCTGCGCCGCATTGAAATCCCCGGCCGTGCTCGAGTCGGTGATAGTGCCCAGGCATCCGAACATGCCCACCATGCGTATTTCCTGAATCATCTTGCTCAACACAAAACGTGCGTCCTCCTGCATGGCGGCGGCGCTGTTCTGACTGACATAGGTGTTTTTTGCCGCGATGAACGTCTGCACCACGCCCAATACCACGATCAGCCCCAGTGCCAGAGCGATCAGCAATTCAATCAGACCGAAGCCTTGGTTTTGGCGCTTCATGGTGTGGCCACCGGATCCACCGCAGCGCGGCTGCTCAGCACGAAACTGCGCTGGGCACTGGCGGTATTCGCTGCCCGGGCGTCACTCCAGGTGATGGTGATCGTGTAGACCCGTTGGTTGAGAGTGATGCTGCCGGTGGCCGTCGGCCCGCCGAAATTGACGATGTTGGTGGTGAAGTCGTAGAGATCCTGATCACGTGTCACGCCGAGGTTACCGGAGGTCGGTGGCGTGACCGTGTAATCGGCGCCGGAGTTGGCGCGGATGCGGTCCATCATCTCGTAGGCGATGAAACTGGCCTGACTGGTCATGCGTGAACTGTCGGTGTACTTCAGTGCATTCAATTGCACCGCCGCCGCCCCCAGCAGTCCGACCGTCAGAATCAGCAACGCGACCAACACTTCAATCAGCGTCATGCCTTGCTGTACGCCCTTGCTCCCAGCCCTCATCCGCAACTTCCACCCAGTTGAATTCGTCCGTTCAAACACACGTTCAGCGTCCTGCTTTGCGTGCCCAACGTGTAACTGATGGCCACCGCCGTGGACGGCGCCGCCAGACCTCCCAGATTGTTGAAATCCAGCGCGGTCACTCCAGAGGTTAGCGTCAGAGTCGCACCACTGCTCATTGCCGGAACAACCCGCAACACATTGGCCGGAGTGCCAGTACTGTCGTAGACCGACAATTCGCCGGTCCAGACGCTGCCCCCGGCGGTTGGCCGCAGGCGGGTGGTCACGCCTCGATCAATGGCCTCAAGTCTTGCGAAATTGATTGCCCGCTGCAGGTCGCCCATTTCCGTATCGGCTTTGCTGCCTTGTATCGAGCGGGTAAATGCCGGCACCGCCAGAGTGATCATGATCACGAAGATGGCAATCGCGACCAGCAACTCGATCAGCGTGAAACCTTTTGTACGATGATCCATCGGTGCCCTCCGTTGCCGTCGGCTATACCTGCTTCTACACGCTAGAACATTCAACCGACCTGTGTCGGTTGATTTGCCCTGCCCGGCGCACGGATCGCGTCAACCACCGCACTCCATGGAGGGAGTTTTCATGTCGCAACAGGGATTCAGCCTGATCGAACTGCTTATGGGACTGGCGATTGGCGCAATTGTTCTGCTGCTGGTCAGTCCGGCGTTTGCCACACTCACGGAGTCGAACCATCGGGATGAGGCCGCGCAATCCCTGCTCTACGGTATTCGCCATGCCCGAACGCTGGCGCTCACCCACAATCAGAGTGTGGTGATTCATGCCATCAACGGCGACTGGGGTCAGGGCTGGCGGATCGTTCTGGATATCAGCGGCAAGGGGCCGGGAGACAGCAGCAATCCGCTGCTGGTAGAGCGTGCGATTGACGCGAAGGTGCCCATTGTCGGCAACTGGTCGGTGAGTCGTTATGTGCGGTTCAGCAATCTGGGCCAACCGCTGATGCCCGGGCGGGCCTTTCAGGCAGGGACTTTACATGTCTGTTCGATTCACAAACCGGTCAGCCAGCATCAGATCGTACTGGCGGCGACCGGTCGGGTGCGCCTGGGCAGTGACAAGACTGAACAGGCGCTGTGTCAGAAAACCAAAAACGTCAGATCGAACGGACGCGCAGCTCTTTAGGCATCGAGAACGTGATGTTCTCTTCGCGACCGGCCAGCTCATCGGCACCGGTAGCGCCCCAGGCCTGCAACTGCTGAATCACACCACGCACCAGGACTTCCGGAGCAGAGGCACCGGCGGTGATGCCGATGCGCTCGACGCCATCGAACCAGCTCTTTTGCAGGTCTTCGGCGCCGTCGATCAGGTAGGCCGGTGTGGTCATGCGTTCAGCGAGCTCACGCAAGCGGTTGGAGTTGGAACTGTTCGGGCTGCCGACCACCAGCACCACGTCGCATTCGTCGGCCAGTTGCTTGACCGCGTCCTGACGGTTTTGCGTGGCGTAGCAAATGTCGTCCTTGCGTGGGCCGCCGATAGCCGGGAAGCGCGTGCGCAACGCATCGATGACCCGGCTGGTGTCATCCATCGACAGGGTGGTCTGGGTGACAAAGGCCAGTTTTTCCGGGTTATGCACTTGCAGTTCGGCGACGTCTTTTTCGTCTTCGACGAGATAGATCGCGCCACCGTTGCTGGCGTCGTACTGACCCATGGTGCCTTCGACTTCCGGATGACCGGCGTGGCCGATCAGGATGCATTCACGACCGTCGCGGCTGTATTTCGCCACTTCGATGTGCACCTTGGTCACCAGTGGGCAAGTGGCGTCAAACACCTTCAGGCCACGGCCGGCGGCTTCGGTGCGCACGGCTTGCGATACGCCGTGAGCACTGAAAATCACGATGACATCGTCCGGCACCTGATCCAGTTCTTCGACGAAAACCGCGCCACGACTGCGCAGGTCTTCGACGACGAACTTGTTGTGCACCACTTCATGACGCACGTAGATCGGCGGCCCGAAGACTTCCAGGGCGCGGTTGACGATTTCGATCGCCCGGTCCACGCCGGCGCAGAAGCCACGGGGGTTGGCGAGTTTGATTTGCATGCTGTGCCTCGTGTCTTGCGCGCAAGAAAATAGATCATTGCAGTCCCTGTGGGAGCGGGCTTGTTGTGGCGAGGAGATTTATCCCCGATCGATTACGAAGCAATCGTAAAACCCGACAGCGCTTTCCCGTTAAAGATCTCGGTGCCTGATTTTGGGAAGCTTCGCCCCCCATCGAGGATGAATCCCCTCACCACAACAAGTCCACTTCCACAGTGGTTATGCGTTGTTGCTTACAGCGCTTTGACGTTGATGATCTCGACGTCAAAGGTCAGCGTCTTCCCCGCCAGCGGGTGGTTGAAGTCGACGGTCACTTGCGCGTCATCGAATTCTTTCACCACGCCCGGCAGCTCAGTATTGGCCGCATCGTTGAAGATCACCAGCAAACCCGGCGACAGTTCCATGTCGGCAAACTGCGAACGTGGAATAACCTGCACGTTCTGCGGGTTCGGCTGGCCGAAGGCGTTTTCCGGCTCGACGGTCAGCGTACGCTTGTCACCGGCCTTGAAACCGAACAGCGCCGCTTCGAAACCCGGCAGCAGGTTGCCGTCGCCGACCTTGAAGGTCGCCGGGGCCTTGTCGAACGTACTGTCGACGGTGTCGCCGTTCTCCAGGCGCAATGCAAAGTGCAAAGTGACTTCCGTGTTCTGGCCGATGCGTTGCTCAGCCAATACCTGTTCAGTCATGAACGGCTTCTCCGGTCTTTTTACTTTTGAACATATCCAGTGCCAGCATCACCGCACCCACGGTGATGGCGCTGTCGGCGAAGTTGAACGCCGGGAAGTACCATCGATTCTGCCAGTGCACCAGAATGAAATCGATCACATGGCCCAGGGCAATGCGGTCATACAGATTGCCCAGCGCCCCGCCCAGCACCAGCGCCAAAGCGATGGCCAGCCAGGTTTCGTTACGGCCAAGACGTTTGAGCCAGACCACCAGCACCGCACTGACCACAATCGCGATCAGGGCGAACAACCAGCGCTGCCAGCCGGAGCTGTCAGCCAGGAAGCTGAACGCAGCGCCGGTGTTGTAGGCCAGGGTCCAGCTGAAGTAATCGGGAATGATCACGATCTGCTGGAACATTTCGAGCTTGTTTTCGAAGTAGAACTTGCTGGCCTGGTCGATGACCAGAACCAGCAAGCTCAACCAGAGCCAGCTCAACCGTCCGAAACGGCCAAGGGAATCAGGCATAGTGACGAACCTCGCCTGCGCCGCTGATGTTGTCGACGCAACGACCGCAGATCTCCGGATGCTCCGGGTTCACGCCGACGTCTTCACGGCAGTGCCAGCAACGGGCGCATTTCGGGAAGGCCGATTTGACGATCTGCAGCTTCAGGCCGCTGACTTCGGTGACCACCGCGTCAGCCGGAGCCTGTACAAACGGCGCGACGCTGGCGGTCGAAGTGATCAGAACGAAGCGCAGTTCGTTGCTCAGCTTGGCCAGATCGGCGCTCAGCGCCTCTTCGGCGAACAGCGTCACTTCGGCCTGCAGGTTGCCACCGACGGCCTTGGCCGCGCGCTGGATTTCCATCTCTTTGTTGACCGCAACCTTCACTTCCATGATGCGATCCCAGTAGGCGCGACCCAGCTCGAAGCCTTCCGGCAGCTCGGTCAGACCCTCATACCAGGTGTTGAGCATGACGGATTCATTGCGCTCGCCCGGCAGGTACTGCCACAGCTCATCGGCGGTGAACGCCAGGATCGGTGCGATCCAGCGCACCAGCGCTTCGGAGATATGGAACAGCGCGGTCTGGCACGAACGACGAGCCTTGCTGTCGGCGCCAGTGGTGTACTGACGGTCCTTGATGATGTCGAGGTAGAAACCACCCAGCTCCTGCACGCAGAAGTTGTGGATCTTCGAGTAGACGTTCCAGAAACGATATTCGCCGTAATGCTCTTGCAACTCGCGTTGCAGCAGCAGGGTGCGGTCTACCGCCCAACGATCCAGCGCGAGCATTTCTTCAGCCGGCAGGATGTCAGTGGCCGGGTTGAAGCCGGTCAGGTTCGAGAGCAGGAAGCGCGCGGTGTTACGGATACGACGATAGGCGTCCGCGCTGCGTTGCAGGATCTGTTCGGAAACCGCCATTTCACCGGAGTAGTCGGTCGAAGCCACCCACAGACGCATGATGTCGGCGCCCAGAGTGTCGTTGACTTTCTGCGGCGCGATCACGTTGCCCAGCGACTTGGACATCTTGCGACCGGACTCGTCGACGGTGAAACCGTGGGTCAGCAGCTCGCGGTACGGCGCGTGGTTGTCGATGGCGCACCCGGTCAGCAGCGACGAGTGGAACCAGCCACGGTGTTGGTCGGAGCCTTCCAGGTACAGGTCGGCACGCGGGCCGGTCTCGTGGCCCATCGGATGCGAACCACGCAGGACGTGCCAGTGCGTGGTGCCCGAATCGAACCAGACGTCGAGGGTGTCGCTGATCTTGTCGTAC
Source organism: Pseudomonas sp. NPDC087817 (assembly GCF_044742875.1). NCBI lineage: Bacteria > Pseudomonadati > Pseudomonadota > Gammaproteobacteria > Pseudomonadales > Pseudomonadaceae > Pseudomonas > Pseudomonas sp. NPDC087817. The sequence goes on along the minus strand of NZ_JBIUVJ010000026.1, from coordinate 1,428 downwards.
TGCGGTGCTTCATCACCCAGCAGTTCGGCGGCGTCGAGCTTGAACCAGGCTTCGATGCCTTCGACTTCAACGCGCTTGGCGACTTCTTCCATCAGCTCGACAGTGCGCGGGTGCAGTTCGCCGCTTTCCTTGTTGAGGAAGAACGGGATCGGCACGCCCCAGTTGCGCTGACGGGAGATGCACCAGTCCGGACGGTTGGCGATCATCGAGTGCAGACGCGCCTGGCCCCAGGCCGGAACGAACTTGGTGTCTTCGATGGCTTTGAGCGAGCGCACACGCAGGGTGTCGCCGCTGACCGGCTCTTTGTCCATGCCGATGAACCACTGCGCGGTGGCGCGGTAGATCAGCGGGGTCTTGTGGCGCCAGCAGTGCATGTAGCTGTGCTCGATGACGGTGGTGTGCATCAGCGCACCGACTTCGGTCAGCTTGTCGACGATGGCCGGGTTGGCCTTCCAGATGAACTGACCACCGAAGAATTCCAGCGACGGCACGTAAACGCCGTTGCTTTGCACCGGGTTGAGGATGTCGTCGTTGACCATGCCGTATTTCTTGCAGGTCACGAAGTCGTCCACACCGTAGGCCGGAGCGGAATGAACCACGCCGGTGCCGGCGCCCAGTTCGACGTAGTCAGCCAGATACACTGGCGACAGACGGTCGTAGAACGGGTGACGGAAGTTGATCAGTTCCAGTTCTTTACCGGTGGTGGTCGCGATGACCGAGCCTTCGACGCCATAGCGCGCCAGGCAGGCCTCAACCAGCTCTTCTGCCAGCACCAGCAGCTTGTCGCCGATATCAACCAGCGCGTAGTTGAATTCCGGGTGAACGTTCAGTGCCTGGTTGGCCGGGATGGTCCACGGGGTGGTGGTCCAGATCACGATCGAGGCAGGCTTGCTCAGCGACGGCAGACCGAACGAGGCGGCCAGTTTGGCCTCGTCAGCGATCGGGAAAGCCACGTCGATGGTCGAGGACTTCTTGTTCTCGTACTCGACTTCGGCTTCGGCCAGGGCCGAACCGCAGTCGAAGCACCAGTTCACTGGCTTGAGGCCCTTGAACACGAAGCCGCCCTTGACGATTTCGGCGAGGGCACGGATTTCACCGGCCTCGTTCTTGAAGTCCATGGTCTTGTACGGATTGGCGAAGTCGCCCAGCACGCCGAGGCGGATGAACTCGGTCTTCTGACCTTCGATCTGCTCGGTGGCGTAGGCACGGCACAGTTCGCGGGTCTTGTCCGCGCCCAGGTTCTTGCCGTGGGTCACTTCAACCTTGTGCTCGATCGGCAGGCCGTGGCAGTCCCAACCCGGAACATACGGCGCGTCGAAACCCGAAAGGGTTTTCGAGCGGATGATCATGTCCTTGAGAATCTTGTTCAGTGCGTGACCGATGTGGATCGTGCCGTTGGCATACGGTGGGCCGTCGTGCAGGACGAAC
>NZ_JBIUVJ010000025.1:0-69559 GCF_044742875.1 Pseudomonas sp. NPDC087817 | reverse complement strand
AAACCAGTATCGATGATTGTAATGACGGCATGTTTGAGAGACTAAAGCGGGTATACACCATTACCATCAGAAGATGACTTCGCCGGACGCTTACAGCCCTATAACTGCTTGCTTATCTCTAAAAGATATAAAAATGTGAATTTATAGTATTTAAGCGCAGGTGCTCCTTCGGCCTACTTTCGGCTCCTCAACGCCCGTCGTGATCAGGAGCAGCACCCATGAACCTTCCCTTCAAACGCGTTTTCAGTCTGTTCGCCGCCCCGGCTCTGGCGGGCCTGTTGGCCTTCACCGTCCATGCCGACGAACTCAAGGAAATCCGCATCGCCGTGCCCGACCTGAGCGCCGGCACCCAGCACAGCGGCGGTGGCGTGGTCGACGTATTGCGCGATCAGCAGATCCTCGAAAAGGCCTTCGCCGAACAGGGCATCAAGGTTCAGTGGAGTTTCTTCAAAGGGGCCGGGCCGGTGATCAACGAAGCGTTCGCCAATGGTCAGGTCGATCTGGCGTATCTGGGTGATCTGGCGGCGATCATCGGCAAGTCCAACGGCCTTGATACGCGGCTGCTCAGCGCCAGTGCCCGCGGGGTGAAGCAGTACCTGGGCGTCGTGCCGGGCTCGGGGATCAAGACTTTGCAGGACCTCAAAGGCAAGCGCGTGGCGATCTTTCGCGGCACCGCGACGCAGCTGTCGTTCGATGCGGCGTTGGCCAGTCAGGGCTTGAGCGAGAAGGATCTGAAGGTGATCAACCTCGACTTCACCGGCGCGACTGCCGCACTGGCGGCCAGGCAGATCGATGCGTCGTGGGGTAGCTCCGGCCTGGCCGCTTTGCAGACCAAGGGCCTGGCTGAATTGCCGCTGAACACCAAGGATCTGGGCGGTGCTGGCAGCGTGCAGTCGGTTTTGGTGGGCAGTGGCAAGTTTGTCGATGCGCATCCGGAGGCCGTGAGCAAACTGCTCAAGGCACAAGAGCAGGCCGTGGAATGGCTGACCCAGGACAGCAACAAGGCCGCGTACGTGCAGTTGGTCTCGGGACTGGCGAGTTATCCACCGGTGATCCTCACCGAGGATCTGAAAGATCAGAAGTTGAGCGAGATATTCCCATCGACGCTGGATCCGGTGTTCCTTAGCAGTTTGCAGGACAAGGTGGATCTGGCGGCGCAGCAGAAGCTGATTCGCAAACCGTTCAAGGTGAATGATTGGGTGGCGCCTGAGCTGGCAGCGGCCAAGCTCTGAATCTGTAGCGCTTGGTCCGACGCCATCGCGAGCAGGCTCACTCCTACATTTGGAATCCGTTCCCTTGTAGGAGTGAGCCTGCTCGCGATAGCGCTCTAAACGGCAACGCTGATTTCCTGCTTATCCACCGCCACCAGCGTGTCGATCATCGCTCTTGCTGCCGGCGACAAGCGAAACCCGGTGCGACTGACAATCCCGCAGCGTGCATTCATGCTCTCGAGGTTCTGCGGCAGATTGCGCCAGTGCAACAACGCCAGCGAACCCTGGGCAATGTCCTCGTAAAACGCCTCTTCCGTGCCGATGCCAATGGCATTCGATTGCAGCACTACCTTCACCAGTGCCGGAAAATGCTCGGTCTCGATAGTCGGTGAGAAATCGATCCGGCCACTGAGGTTCGCCAGCAGTTTGCGGATACCCGGCGGGATCAATGTGGTCGCCAGCGGGTAATCGAACATGTCGTTGGTCGACAGGCTTTCCTTGGCCAGCAACGGGTGCCCCGGCCGGCAGAAAAACACCCCGCGCTTGGGCGTCAGCGGTTGGGTCTGGAAGTTCGGGTCCGATTCGAAATGACGGATGTCGGCAATGAAAAATTCGATCTCTTCGCGACTCAGCGCACGGCTGAGTTTTTCCCAGTTATCCACCTGAAAACAGGTGCGTACTTTCGGGTGCGCATTGATGAATTGCGCCACCGCGTCGGGTACCAGTTTCACCGCCGGCGCCGGACCACAACCGAAGTGCACCTCGCCGGCATCGAGCTTGGTCATCTGTGTCACTTCCGCGCTGAGCAGCGCCGCGCCCTGCACCAGGCTGAGCGCGTGTTGCAGCACCACCTGGCCTTCGGGCGTGGGGCGCAGATCCTTGTTGCCGCGATCCACCAGCACGCAACCGAACTCTTGCTCCAGCCCTTGAATGCTGCGGCTGAACGCCGGTTGGGTGATGCCCATCGCGTCCGCCGCACGGACAAAACTGCGGTGTTCGTTGAGGGCGATGAAATAGCGCAACTGGCGAAGATCCATATGCTTTTCCGGCATCCTAAAAATAGCTCGAAGGCATTTGCGACGAGGGTTGGTAGAGGTTTTAAATGCAAGCTCTTATTCCGTCAACGAAGCATGTGATTATCTATTAGATGTAAATAGAATATAGATAGAGCGATGTTTCGCTGCCGTCCAACCGTAAGCAGTCGATGAGGGTCTACCCATGAGCAATGCCGCACTCGCTGTAAAACCCGCTGTCCACGCGCTGGAAATTCATCCGGTGGCCGGCCGAATCGGCGCCGAGATCCGTGGCGTGCACCTGTCCGGTGAGCTGGACGCCGCCACGGTCGAAGCCATTCAACAGGCACTGATTCAGTACAAAGTCGTGTTCTTCCGTGAGCAAACCCAGCTCGACGATCAGCGTCAGGAAGCCTTCGCCCATTTGCTTGGCGAGCCAGTGGCGCACCCGACCGTTCCTGTGCGTGACGGCACCCGTTATCTGCTGGAACTGGACGGTGCCGAAGGCCAGCGCGCCAACTCGTGGCACACCGACGTGACCTTCGTCGACGCTTACCCGAAAGCCTCGATCCTGCGCTCGGTGGTGGCGCCGGCCTTCGGTGGCGACACCCTGTGGGCCAACACCGCTACCGCGTACAACGAACTGCCGACCGAGCTGCGTGAACTGGCAGACAAACTGGTCGCCGTGCACAGCAACGAATACGACTACGCCGGCGCCAAGCCTGACGTCTCGGCCGAGAAGCTTGAGCGCTACCGCAAGATCTTCACCTCGACCGTTTACGAGACCGAGCACCCGGTGGTCCGCGTACACCCGATCAGTGGCGAGAAGAGCTTGTTGCTGGGGCATTTCGTCAAGCGCATCAAGGGTTACTCGCAAGCGGATTCGGCGCACCTGTTCGGGTTGCTGCAGAGCCATGTGATTCGTCAGGAAAACACCGTGCGCTGGCGCTGGAAGGCCGGTGATGTGGCGATCTGGGATAACCGTTCGACGCAGCATTACGCGATTGATGACTACGGCACGCAGGATCGGATCGTGCGCCGGGTGACGTTGAAAGGTGAGGTGCCGGTAGGGGTTTCGGGGCAGCGTAGCCAGACCATCAAAGGCCCTGATATCGGCGGCGTCTGATCTGGCCCCATCGCTGGCAAGCCAGCTCCCACAGTGGAAAGTGTTGAACACAATGGATGTGTAAAACACAAATCCTGTGGGAGCAGGCTTGCCAGCGATGCTTTTAACTACCACACACCGATCTGCACGACTTTCTCGGTCTCAGGCTCGCCATAGCGAAACCGCTGCCCGCGCAAATCAATCTCCTGATGACTGATCGTGGTCCGCCGTTTCAACCCGCGTACCCACTCGAACAAATGCCCCGCATGCTCCTCGCGCACCGCCGCATACGCCGGGTCATCACCCAGATCACGCAACTCCTGCGGATCATTCAACAGATCAAACAGCTGCGGCCGGAAGCCGTCATACGCCAGGTATTTCCAGCGTTCGCTGCGCACCATGGTCATGCGGCAACGGTCGATCGGTTGTCCGAGTCGCTCCCGTGCCGGAGCCTGGAAGGCGTAGTCGTATTCGCTGATTGCATAGCGGCGCCAGTCTGGATTTTTACCGTGCAGAAGCGGGATCAACGAACGCCCTTCAAGCCGATGTTCTGCCCCCGGCAATCCGAGTGCCTGAAGAAACGTCGGCAGCGCATCGATGGTTTCCGCTAGCCGATCATCCACCGTTCCCCGAGTGACATCCGCCGCCGCCCGCGGGTCGCGCACGATCAGTGGCACGCCCACCGCCTGCTCCAGCAAAAACTCCTTCTCGCCCAGCCAGTGATCGCCGAGGAAGTCGCCGTGATCGCTGGTGAACACGATCAACGTGTCATACCAGCGGCCATTGCTCTGCAGAAAATCGAAAAGTCGCCCCAACTGATCATCCACTTGCTTGATCAGGCCCATGTAGGTCGGGATTACATTCAATCGTACTGAATCGCGGGAGAAGTTGAGGCTTTCCTCATGCTGGCGAAAGGCAGTGTATACGGGGTGTTTGCTGGCTTCGGAGGGCGTCGCGCGGACCGGTTCGAGAATCGATTTCGTACTGTACAAGGCGTGGTATGGTGCCGGTACGATGTAGGGCCAGTGCGGTTTGATATACGAAAGGTGTAAACACCAGGATTTCTCACCTTGCTCGGTGATGAAGTCGATGGCTCGATTTGTAGTGTAGACAGTCTCTGAGTGTTGCTCGGGAATTCGTGCTGGCAAATGCGCATGACGCATTTGCCAGCCACTGAGGATTTCACCGTGCTCGCCTTCGGCAGCGTTGGCCCAGTCGTGCCAGGGGTTGCGGCCGACGAAACCGTGTTCGCGCAGGTAATGGGTGTAAGGCGCTGATTCGCGTTTGTCGTCGAACAGCGGGTCGTCGGGGAAGATGCCGTCGTGACGGAAGTAGGGTTCGAAGCCGACCTCGTTGAGCACTTCGGCCTGCTCGCTGTCCGGGTTGATGGCCAGACGCTGCAAGGCATCGACATTCGCCGTGGCGTGGGTCTTGCCGACCAGCGCGGTACGAATGCCGTGAGGGCGCAGGTAATCACCGATGGTCAGTTCTTCCAGCGGCAACGGCACCGCGTTCCATGCCACTTGATGGCTGCTGACGTAGCGTCCGGTGTAGGCCGACATCCGTGACGGTCCGCATATCGTCCCTTGAGTGTAGGCGCGGCTGAAGCGCACGCCGGCCGCTGCCAGGCGATCAATGTTCGGCGTGTGCAAATGGGGGTGGCCGTAGCAGGACAGGTAATCGCGGCGCAACTGATCGCACATGATGTACAGCACGTTGCGCACGGGTTGTTCAGGCTGGGACATGGGGTTCACCGGTCAGAGAGACAGGCGAGGGTTTTCGCTTTCGGTGGGGGTGTTCGGCAAGTGCATTTGGGGAATGGGTTCTATGCAGTGGATGCATCGGTGTGAGTGGCGACGCCATCGCTGGCAAGCCAGCTCCCACAAGTCCCGGTTGAGCACACGCACATCCTGTGGGAGCTGGCTTGCCAGCGATAGCGGTAGCTCAGACAGCCAGGTTCTCAAGTGAACACACCTCCTCATCCACCGCATCAATCTCTTTGATCTGCTCAATCATCGCCTCAGCCAACGGCGACAACCGATACCCCGCGCGACTGACAATCCCGTAGCGGGTGTACAACTCCTCCAGATCGTCCACCAACCCTTCGATCTTCAAACACAGCAGATCACCCTTGGCCTGATGCAACGCATCGGAGTACGCGCCAACAATCCCGATCGCATCCGAACGCAGTACCACACTCAACAGGCTGGAGCTGTTTTCACACTCCACATTCGGCGTGAAATCCGGGCGACCGCTGAGGTCGACGATGACTTTGCGCAGGTTCGGCGGACGAATGCTCACCGCCAGCGGATAGCTCATCAGTTGTTCGGCGGTAACCCGCTCAAAACCTGCCAGTGGATGCCCCGCACGGCAGCAGAAATGCCATTTGCGCGGGCGTAACCGGTACGTCAGGTAATCCGGATCGGCTTCAAAGTGTCGGGTGTCGGCGACAAAGAATTCGAACTCTTCGCTGAGCAGGCGCTTGCTCAGACTCTGCCAGTCATCCACCTGGAACTGCACCCGCGCTTTTGGATATCGGCCAATGAAGCTGCCGATGGCACGCGGAATCAACCCCGCTGCCGGCGCGGGGCCGCAACCGAAGCGCAATTCTCCCGCCTCCAGGCCATTGAACTGGCTGATCTCGTTGGCCATTTGCTGCGCACCGCTGACAAGCCGCCGCGCATGTTCGAGCAGCACCTGGCCTTGCTTGGTCGGCGGCAATTCCTTGCGCCCGCGATCAACCAGCTGGCAGCCAACGCTGTGTTCCAGTGCCTGAATACTGCGACTGAACGCCGACTGCGACAGGTTCACCGCCTGCGCGCCGGCGACGAAGCTGCGTTGGTCAGCCAAGGCGATGAAGTGACGAAGTTGGCGCAAGTCGATATGCATTTTTCACATAAAAAATATCCGGGAAATGCATTGGATATGCATTACGTCGACTCCTTATAAAGGCAATCTCTTATGCAGTAAATATTTGTAAATCCATAAATAAATAACTTAAAAGAATATGCAGCACTGACGATGTCTGTGTGTTTTTTGACCAGGAGCCGCGCCATGAGTCCGTTGAACCTCGCGTCACCCTTAACCCCACGACGGCTCAAACGCCTGCCTCTGGCCCTGTTGCTGGCAGGGAGCGCCAGTTGGACTCACAGCTACGCCGCTGAAACCGAAACCCCGGCGCCAGCCCCTGCCGGCAAGCCGGCGGCCAACAATTCGCAGCTGGAAACGGTGACGGTCACCACCCGCCGTCGCGAAGAAAGTTCGCAGGATGTGCCAACGCCAATGAGCGTGGTCAGCGGCCAGAATCTGGAGACGCAACGGGTCTACCGGATTCAGGATTTGCAGCAACTGGTGCCGAGCGTCAACGTCGCCTACATGCACGCCCGCCAGTCCAGCGTGTCGATTCGCGGCCTGGGCAACAACCCGGCCAGCGATGGTCTGGAAGGCAGCGTCGGCCTGTACATCGACAACGTCTACCTGGGGCGCCCGGGGATGGCGGTTTTCGATCTGATGGACATCGAACAGCTCGAAGTTTTGCGTGGCCCGCAGGGCACACTGTTCGGTAAAAACACCACCGCCGGGGTGATCAACATCAGCACCCGTGCGCCGACGTTTACACCTGAACGCAGCATTGAAACCTCGGTCGGCGAGGATGGATACTTCCAGACCAAGGGCACGATTTCCGGGCCGCTCAACGATCAACTCGCCGGGCGTTTTTCCGCCTATCGCACCCGCAGCGATGGCGACATCAAGAATGAATACGACGGCCATGATCTGAATGGCGGCTCGCGCGACGGCTTCCGTGCACAGTTGCTGTTCAAGCCCAACGAAGATTTCAACCTGCGCTGGATCGGCGATTACAACGAAGAGGATTCCAGCGCCGGCACCCGCGTGCTGTACAGCACCGGGCCGACCATCAATGGCGTCAATCTTTACCAGTCGCGAGCCAATGCCGCCGGCGCGACGCTGGTCAACGGCTCGCACCGCAAGGTCAATCTGGACAACGATCAGCACGTCACCGTGCATCAGGGCGGCACCTCGGTCGAAGCGAACTGGACGCTGCCAAGTGACTTCACCCTGACCTCGATCAGCTCCTACCGCTTCTGGAATTTCACCCCGCGCAACGACGACGGCCTCAACGTGCCGGCGAGCTATAACGCCGGGGTGTCGGTGGAAGACAAACAGTATTCGCAGGAATTTCGCCTGGCCTCACCGAAGGGCGAGTTCTTCGATTACGTCGTAGGTGCGTACTACTTCGGCAACAACCTGGACAACAAATCCTTCGCCTATTACGGCCCGCAGGCTGATATCTGGAACGGCACGCCGGCCGGTGCGCTGGCCAACGTGACCAGCGTCGGCAACGGCCACATCAAGACCGACAGCTTTGCACTGTTCGCCCAAGGCACCTGGCACCTCACCGAGCGCCTGGACTTCACCGCCGGAGTGCGCGGCACCTATGAAGAAAAAAGCGCCTGGGTCACGCGTAATGCTCCGGTTGGCGGTGCGACTGTCGCCGGTGCTGCCGCGACGGCGCGGCGTGGTCGTGCCGGCGCTTACGATTCCGGCGACTTGAATCAATACAGCTCCAGTCCCTCCGGGCTGCTCAACCTCAGCTACCGGATCACCGATGATGTGCTCGGCTACGCAACGCTGTCCCACGGCGAGAAATCCGGCGGGGTCAACCTTGCGGTCGGCTCGGCTCCGGTGGCCGGCGCCGACTCTTTGTTGATCGGCACCGAGCGCGCCAACAACGCCGAGCTGGGTTTCAAAAGCACGCTGTGGGATCACCGTCTGCAACTCAATGCCAACGTGTTCTGGACCCAGGTCAACGCCTACCAGACCAACGCCTACGACGCCGAAAACCGCGTGCAATACCTGACCAACGCCGGTTCCGTGCGCTCGCGCGGGGTCGAATTCGAGAGCACGGTGATCCCGCTGCGCGGCCTGACCCTGAACATCAACGGCTCCTACAACGACGTCAGCTACCTCTCCTATAAAGATGCGCCATGCCCGCCGGAAGTCAGCCAGGCGCCAGGCGCTCCGGCCTCTTGCGATCTCAGCGGCCATCAAGTGGTCGGTGCCTCGAAATGGATCGGCAACGCCAACGGCGAATACAAATGGAATCTGGATAACGGCTTCGAACCCTACGTCACCGCCAGTTATGCGTTCCGCTCGAAAGCCGTCGGCACGGTCGAGGATTCCGACTACGGCCAGATCCCGAGCTATGCGGTGGTCAACTTTTCCACCGGCCTGCGCGGTGACTTCAACCAAGGGCAGTGGGACATCTCGCTGTGGCTGAAAAACGCCTTCGACAAAACCTACTACACGACCCTGTGGACCGGCGGCAACGGCGGCTATGAAGGCCTGCTCGGCACACCGCGAACCCTCGGCGTCACTGGCCGTTACGACTTCTGATTGACCCTTCAAGGAGCTGCATCATGTTGCCCATCAAAAGCGCTTTACCGCTGTTGTTGTCCGGCGCGGTGTTGAGTAGCGGCGCCTTCGCCGCACCCAGCGTCTACCCCACGGGCGTTACCCGTTATGACCCGGACAAGGCGTTCAATCAGTACGTGATCTTCAGCGGCGCCGACAAGCAGACGCACCTGATCGACATGAACGGCAACGAGGTGAAAACCTGGCCACAGGCGGGTTTCCCCTCGGCGATCATCGACCCGCAATTGGTTGGCGGTGAGCGTGGACACGTGTTGCTGCAACTGAGCGACAAGGATCCGGGCAAGCTCGGTTCGGCCGGCAACGGCCTGGGCAACCAGAGCGTCGGCGAACTGGACTGGAATGGCAAAGTCGTCTGGCAGTGGGGCGACAACGCACCCGGTGGTGCGGCGCAACAGCATCATGATCAGCGCCGCTTGAGCAACGGCAACACCGTGGTGCTGGCCAACAAGGTACACAAGGTCAAAGGCTTCAAAGTGCCCGAGGTGATTGACGATGCGATCTATGAAGTCAGTGCCGATGGCGCGGTGAAATGGCAGTGGCTGGCCTCCGAGCACCTCAACGAATTCGGCTTCACGGCCGAGCAATTGAAACTGGTGCGCGCCAGTGACAATCCCGATTACCTGCACATCAACAACCTCAGTCTGGTCGGGCCGAACAAGTGGTTCGATGGCGGTGACAAACGCTTCAATCCGGACAACCTGCTGATCGATTCACGCAACGCCAATTTCATCGCGATCATCGACAAGAACAGCGGCAAAGTGGTCTGGCGTCTGGGGCCGAACCTGCCGCTGATCAACCCGAAAACCGCGCAGACTCTGCCGCGCCCGGTGGATCAGTTTGTCGGTCAGCATGACGCCCACATCATCCCGGCCGGATTGCCCGGCGCCGGCAATCTGCTGGTGTTCGACAACCAGGGCTCGGCGGGTTATCCGAACGTGACGCTCGGGCTGATTTCCGGCTCGCGGGTGTTGGAAATCGACCCGCTGAAAAATGAGATTGTCTGGCAGTACAGCGCGGCCAATTCGAAGCAGCCGGGCTGGGCGTTTTACAGCTCATTTATCAGCAGCGCACGGCGCTTGCCCAACGGCAATACGCTGATCGACGAAGGTATGAACGGGCGGTTTTTCCAGGTCACAGCCAAGGGTGAGAACGTCTGGGAATACGTCAGTCCCTACCTCGGCAAAGCCCCGGGTAGTGACGCAATCAGCAACTGGGTCTATCGAGCGCTGCCTGTGAGTTATGACTGGGTGCCTGCCGGAACGCCGCGCTCCGAGACGGCCGTCATTGCGCCGGCCGTTGGCGTGCAGCAGACCAATGCCAGTCGTTAGTTGAAATGGAATTAATGCTCGACCGATTGGCGATAAGTTATGAGCAACTTGAACAGTACTTATTGCAATTTCGTTTGTAAGTGGCGTGGACAATATTTGAATGTCCAACCATTCTGACTGTCGTGAGTTTCCAGGAGGGAACTTGCTCTCATCGGAAGACACTTATCCCAACGATAAAGGAAGTCGAATTATGTCGAGCATTAATGGCACTTATGTAAACGCGAACGCTGGCGCCAAACTGACGATTACCGATGGCAACGATTCCAACGGCACCTTCAGCGGTACCTTCAGCCAGGGCGGCGTCAACTATGACGTCAGCTACGGGCATTACCATTTCCAGAACAGCACCGGACAACCCACCACCATTACGTTTGTCGGTCTGAATGGTAATAGCGGGTTTCAGGCGTGGTCGTTGTTTTCTCCCGATCATAATTACGCGAGAGTTCGCGCAGCCGGTTCCCGTACTAACTTTGACGGTGAAGTCGTAACCCTGGCAGGGGAGTTCGTCAAGCAGTAACTCAGTTGAAATATATAAAGGCCGGTGTACGAAAGTGCATCGGCTTTTTTATTGCTGACGATAAATTCGTCAACTATCGAATGTGTATTAATTGTCCTGCCAAACCCGGTCAGGCGAAATCGATGCGTTGCGTGAATACTTTCAATGCCTGAAAAGCATGCATTTTTTCACACATCGCTGCAGCCCTTGTGGCGCGTGGCTTTGCTGGAAATGATCAATTTACATATTCCATAAAAGCCTATGCATAACGTTAAAGATTACTTTCGGAGATAAGCGTCAAGCCCAATGATTCACCCAGCGATCTGCCGTGGGGGATTCAACAAACGGCAGCTCAGCCTTTTTGTAGAGAACGCAAAAAAGACCGCAGGGAGTGAATCAATGGGCAATGTCCAGACCGCCGCCAGCGCACAGGAATTGCTGTGGCGTCAGACGCCGAGTGGCGAATTGGTCGATCTCGGCCGACCGCATCGCGTGCCGTTGGGGCAGTTGCGTTTGCAGCGCGCGCCCAAAGGCATTCTGAGTCGCCGCGAGACGATTCTGCTCGGTGTGCTGGCGTTGGTGGTGCATGGCGCGGTGATCTACTGGATCAGCCAGAAGCCGACGCCGGTGTTGCCGATTGTGCCGCCGGAAATTCCACCGATGACCATCGAGTTTTCGCGCCCGGCACCACCCGCGCCACCGGTTGTCGAGCCACCACCGCCTGCGCCTGTGGTCGAGCCACCGCCGCCGGTAGAAGACGAACTGGCGGTAAAGCCACCACCGCCCAAACCTATTCCGAAACCCAAGCCGAAACCGGCGCCAAAAGCTGTTGAACAACCACCGGCACCACCGCAACCGGCAGCACCGGCCGCCGCCCCAGCTCCACCTGCACCACCCGCGCCGGCACCGGTGACACCGGCGTCAGCCAACGCCGCCTACCTGAAAAACCCCGCGCCGGAATATCCCTCGCTGGCTCAGCGTCGCGGCTGGGAAGGCACGGTGTTGTTGCGCGTGCATGTGCTGGCCAGCGGCAAACCGGGCGAGATTCAGATTCAGAAAAGCAGTGGCCGGCAACAACTCGACGACGCAGCGCTGAACGCCGTGAAACGTTGGAGTTTTGTCCCGGCCAAGCAGGGTGATGTCGCCCAGGACGGCTGGGTCAGCGTGCCCATCGATTTCAAGATTCATTAAACCGAAACCAAATTCGCGCTAAACGTTTACACGAGGGAACACATCATGACGTTACTGGCATCTCCACTGGAATCCATCGAAAGCGCGGTGATCTGGCTGCTGGTGGTTTTTTCCGTCGCCACCTGGGGTCTGGCACTGCTCAAGGCTGTGCAGTTCGGCCGTCTGAAAGCACAGGATCGGCGCTTTCATAAACGCTTTTGGGCGGCGTCGAGTCTGGATTCCGCTGCCGAGTTGAGCGAAACCCAACCCGGCGCAGCAGCGCGGGTGGCACAGGCCGGTTACGCGGCGATTCAGGTTGGTGAGGCGCCGCAGACGAATGATTTGAGCCAGGCGATCAACCATCAGGATCGACTGGAACGTGCCTTGCGTCAGCAGATTGTCCGCGAACGGCGTTCGCTGGAGACCGGTCTGGCGGTGGTTGCGAGTATCGGTAGTACGTCGCCGTTCATTGGTCTGTTCGGCACGGTGTGGGGAATCATGGAAGCGTTGAAAGGCATCAGCGCGGCAGGCTCGGCGAGCCTGGAAACGGTGGCGGGTCCGATCGGTGCGGCACTGGTTGCGACCGGCGTGGGTATCGCCGTCGCGGTACCGGCAGTGCTGGTTTACAACTACTTTCTGCGGCGTTTGAAACTGACCGCCGCCGATCTGGATGACTTCGCCCACGACTTCTACAGCCTGGCGCAGAAGAGTGCGTTCCGCGTGCTGATTCATCCGACGGCGCACAAGGTTGCAGCGCAAGGCAACGCGGCAAAAGTGAAGGAGGCGTCCTGATATGGCCTTCTCCACGCAAGACAGTGATGAGGTGCTCAGCGAGATCAACGTGACGCCGCTGGTGGACGTGATGCTGGTGCTGCTGGTGGTGTTTATCGTCACCGCGCCGCTGCTGACCAACGCGATACCGATCAACCTGCCGAAGACCGAAGCGGTAGCGCCGGTCGAGCAGAAAGACCCGCTGGTGGTGAGTATCGATGGCGCCGGCAAGCTGTTTATCAACAAGGATGAGATTCAGCCGGACTTGCTCGAATTCAACCTCAAGTCGGCCAAGGCCAAGGACCCGGAAGTGCGCGTGCAATTGCAGGCGGATGACGGGGTGAACTACGGGGAAGTGGCGCGGGCCATGGCCTCGATCGAGCGGGCGGGGATTACCAAGTTGTCGGTGATCACTGCGCGTTAACCGAATTTACGTTTTTCCGGGGCCGTCTCCTTGGCAGGGTGCGGCCCTTTTTTTATTTCTCGCGGGGGAGAAAAGCCCCTCACCCTAGCGCTCCCGAAACGTCGGACCGCCCAGAGGGAGAGGGAACTGACCGCGTTGTTTGGCCGCTATACATCGACATGACAAATCCAGTCGAACTCAGGATTTGAAAGGCCAGGAGATCGGCTCCCTTTCCCCTCGCCCCCATGGGGGAGAGGGCTGGGGTGAGGGGGAAAAGATTTCAAGCCATGCACAAATCTCATATTCATTTCAGGTCTTAATAAATAGCTTCTTATTCCTTAACGAATATAAATCCCGTCCCTATACTCGCTCAGGAACAGACACGCAGGAGAGCTTCCCCATGCGCAACGAATCAATTCGCTACCTGATTGTGCCGGGCTGGCAAGGATCGCCAGAAGATCATTGGCAAAGCCACTGGCAGAACAGCCTGCCGAACAGCGCGCGGGTGGAACAGGCCGACTGGCTGACGCCTCGCCGTGAAGACTGGGTCGCCGCGCTGGCCGAGGCGATTGCCGCCGACAGCACGCCGGTCATCCTCATCGCACACAGCCTTGGCTGCGTCACCGTTGCCCATTGGGCAGCCACCGCACCGCTGCAATACCTGCGTCAGGTACGTGGTGCCTTGCTGGTCGCGCCGGCAGATGTCGAGCGTCCGACGTGCGCGCCGGCACTGCGCAATTTCGCACCGATTCCGACCGATCTGCTGCCATTCCCGAGCCAGGTGGTCAGCTCCGACAACGACGCCGCCGTCAGTGCGCCGCGTGCTTTGGAACTGGCGCGCAACTGGGGTGCCGAGGCCGGAATTCTGGCCGGCGCCGGACACATCAATGTGAAGTCCGGGCATCAGCGCTGGGAGCAGGGTTTTGCTTATCTCTATCGCCTGCAAAACCGTATGGAAGACCACGCACGCCGTCGCGCCTGATTTTTTATTTCTTTAAACGCCCCCGTCTGCCGGCGGTTCTGGGCGGGAGTCTGTCATGAGTTTCGATACTTTCGGTCAGCCGTTGCTGACCTTTCCCGATGCGGAAAAAAGCCCCCTGAGCATTCGCGCCAAAGCGCTGGTGTTCGTTGACCCGCGCTCGCGTCAGTTGCGTGAAGAACTTGAGCAATTGGCGCCGCGCTCGGTCTCGGTACTGATCCGTGGCGAGACGGGGACCGGTAAAGAACTGCTCGCCCGCCACATCCATCGCGCCAGTGATCGCAGTGGCCTGTTCGTTTCGGTCAATTGCGGTGCGATCAGCCCGACCTACGCCGACGCCGAACTGTTTGGCTATGCCGCCGGCAGCTACACCGGCTCGGCCAGCAGCCGAGCGGGCTGGTTCGGCTCGGCCAATGGCGGGACGTTATACCTTGATGAAATCGGCGACCTGCCGCTGCCGATCCAGATCAAATTGCTCGCCGCCCTGGAAAACCACGAAGTCACCCGCGTTGGTGCGCATCAGCCGAGCCCGGTGGATGTACGGCTCGTCGCGGCGACCAGCATCGATCTGGCGCAAGCGGTGGACGCCGGGAAATTCCACGAGCGGCTCTATCACTACCTCAGCGAAGGCCAATTGGAACTGCCGGCCCTGCGTGCGCGAATCGGTGACATTCTTTCGCTGGCCGAATATTTCCTCGGCATTTACAGCCAGCGCCTGGATCTGCCGGTGCCGCTCATCAGCGAAGCGGCGCAACACGCGCTGGAGCGACACAGTTGGCCGGGCAACACCCGCGAGCTGGAAAACGTCATTCACTTTGCTTTGCTGGTGAGTACCGGTGACGAGATTCTGCCGGAACATCTGAACCTTCCCGATGCGTCTGGGCCGCAGGTTCAGATCGAAAGACTGGTCAGGCAAACCAACATCGGCGGTAGCGTCGATGAGCGTAAGGCGTTGAAAGAGCTGCTGATTAACCTGAGCCAGACGCTTTGAGCCATTTTGTTATGTATGAACAAAATGGAATATCAAAGTGAATAAACGTTATTGTCCGGGAATAAAAAATCCGGGTATTGTCCGCTTCACGCCAGAGATAGCACTTCACTGGCACTCGTATTAATAGCCGTCGCCATCAGCGATCGTGATTCTCGATAAGGACACTGCATGAAAAAGGTTCTGTTGTTTACTGCACTGGCGGCTGCTCTGACGGCTTCCCTGGCTCAGGCCGGTGAGAAACTGGTCGTTGCGGCGACCCCGGTCCCGCACGCTGAAATTCTAGAGTTGATCAAACCGACCCTGGCCAAAGAAGGCGTGGATCTGGAAATCAAAGTCTTCACCGACTACGTTCAGCCGAACGTACAGGTTGGCGAGAAGCGTCTGGATGCCAACTACTTCCAGACCAAGCCTTACCTGGACAGCTTCAACGCCGGTAAGTACAAGGACGACAAGTCCAAGTACCTGGTAACCGTGCAAGGCGTGCACGTTGAACCGTTCGGCGGCTACTCGAGCAAGTACAAAAAACTGGCTGATCTGCCGGATGGCGCAACCATCGCCATCCCGAACGAAGGCAGCAACAGCGGCCGCGCTCTGATCCTGCTGCAGAAGGCTGGCCTGATCGAACTGAAAGATCCGAAAAACGCTCTGGCAACGCCGAAAGACATCGCCAAGAACCCGCACAACTTCAAGTTCAAGGAACTGGAATCGGCCCTGCTGCCACGCGTTCTGAAGGAAGTTGATCTGGACATGATCAACACCAACTACGCGCTGGAAGCCAAGTTGAATCCGACCAAGGATGCGCTGGTGATCGAAGGTGCAGATTCGCCTTACGTGAACTTCCTGGTGGCCCGTGAGGACAACAAGAACAGCGACGCGATCAAGAAACTCGCCGCTGCCCTGACCAGCCCTGAAGTCAAAGCGTTCATCGAGAAGAAGTACAACGGCGCGGTACTGCCGGCGTTCTGATCTGACGCTTGAACCACCCCCTTCAAGGTGTGAAAACGCCGATGGCCAGTGATGGTCATCGGCGTTTTTGTGTGCACGACTTTTAGCTTGCGAATGATCCTGTGGCGAGGGGATTTATCCCCGATCGGCTGCATAGCAGTCGTGAAATCAGTCAACACGGTGCATCTATAGCCCGATACCTGGGGCCGCTTCGCAGCCCATCGGGGATAAATCCCCTCGCCACAAAGTCAGCAGCCAGAAGCAAAGATCGCAGCCTTCAGCAGGTCCATGTAGGAGCCGCCGAAGGCTGCGATCTTTTGATCTTGATTGTGTCAGGCCGCTTGGGTTTTCAAAGCCCGGCGCAACGCCACCAACAATTTCACAATGTCCTGCGGATCCAGTCGCTGCGGCACTTTTACGTCCATGTTGTCTTCCTTGTAATGGTTTGGCCGAGGGAGTCTGGCCAAAAGCTGTTCGTCCTTGGAGGGCTTTCATGAAAAAGAGACCCTTCCTACAGCGCAAAGGAAAATAGCCTTCTTATTCCTTCCCGGCAAACCCACAAGATAGTTTTTTGGGTGATATCAATATGCTTTAACGGTATTTAAATTCTTTTTTTTATACCTATAAAGTCACTGCCTGCCGGACAGTTACCCGCTGCCCATGGACTGCACCACCGTCGCTTACCGAGCGGCGTACAGGACGTTTCATGACTTTCGATTACGCTTTTATCCTCAGCACCCTGCCGGCGTTTCTAAAAGCCGTGGGCGTGACGTTGCAGGTTGGTTTTATCGCCATCGGCACGTCGTTGCTGGTGGCGCTGCTCAACGCGACGATTCTGGTGTTTCGCACGCCTTACTTGCAGCGCGCTGTCGGCCTGTATGTGGAGCTGGCGCGCAACACACCGCTGCTGATCCAGTTGTTCTTCGTCTACTTCGCCTTGCCGGCAGTGGGGATTCAGGTCTCTGGCTTCACCGCCGCGATCATCACCATGACTTTCCTCGGCGGCGCTTACCTCACCGAAGTGCTGCGTGCGGGCGTCGATGCGGTGCCGCAGGCACAGCTGGAATCAGGTCGTTCCATCGGCCTGTCGCACGGTCAGTTGCTGCGCTACGTGATCCTGCCGCAAGCGGGGATTCTCAGCCTGCCGTCACTGTTCGCCAATTTCATTTTCCTGCTCAAGGAAACCACCGTGGTCTCGGCGGTGGCGGTGCCGGAAATCCTCTACACCACCAAAAGCTACATCGCGCTCTATTACAAAACCTACGAAATGCTCGCCGTGCTGACGCTGATCTGCGTGTTGCTGTTCTTGCCGCTGTCACTGTTGCTCAGCCGTCTGGAAAGGAGGCTCCAGCATGGCCAGTTCGGGTCTTGAATTGCTTTGGGTGTCGTTGCCGCAACTGGCGAAAGGCGCCGGGCAAACCCTTTCGATTTCGTTTCTGAGCATCGCCATCAGCACTGTCGGCGGTGTGCTCTACGGTGTGCTGCGCACGCTCAACGTGACGTGGCTGAATGCGATCCTGCGGGTCTATCTGGAGCTGTTCCGGGCGATCCCGGTGCTGGTCTGGTTGTACCTGCTGTTCTTCGGCCTGCCGATTTTCTTTGGTCTGAGCCTGCCGAGTTTCTGGTGCGCGGTGCTGGTGCTGTCGTTGTGGGGCGCCAGCGAGATCGGTGAGGTGGCGCGTGGTGCGTTGCATTCGTTGCCACGCGGGCAGCGTGAAGCGGGACTGTCGATTGGTCTGAACGCACCGCAACTGTTCGGCTACGTGCTGCTGCCGCAAGCGCTGAAGCGCATGACGCCACCGACCATCAACGTCTACACGCGCATTATCAAGACCAGTTCACTGGCGGTGCTGATCGGCGTGGTCGATGTGATCAAGGTCGGTCAGCAGATCATTGAGCGCACCTATGAATCAGTGCTGATTTACGGCGCGCTGTTCCTGTTTTTCTTTTTTATCTGCTACCCGCTCTCGGCCGCCTCGCGCGTGCTGGAACGGCGCTGGACGCAAGCATGAGCGCATTGATCGAGTTTCACGGTTTCAACAAATTCTACGGCGAGCAGCAGGTGCTCAACGGCATCGACCTGCAGGTGAAGTCGGGCGAAGTGATCGTCATCCTCGGCCCCAGCGGCTGCGGTAAAAGCACACTGCTGCGCTGCCTTAATGGTCTAGAGGTTGCTCACAGCGGCAGCCTGAAGTTTGCCGGTCGCGAGTTGCTCGACACGGCCACCGACTGGCGCGAAGTGCGTCAGCAGATCGGCATGGTCTTTCAGAGTTATCACCTGTTCCCGCACATGAGCGTGCTCGACAATTTGTTGCTAGGCCCGCTGAAAGTGCAGAAGCGCCAACGCCGCGAAGCGCAGCAGCAAGCCGAAGCCCTGCTCGAACGCGTGGGCCTGGCGGACAAGCGCGATGCGTATCCAAGGCAGCTCTCCGGTGGCCAGCAGCAACGCATCGCCATCGTCCGTTCGTTGTGCATGAACCCACGGGTCATGCTTTTCGACGAAGTCACGGCGGCCCTCGACCCGGAGATGGTCAAGGAAGTATTGCAAGTGATTCAGGGCCTGGCCCGCGAAGGCATGACCCTGCTGATCGTCACCCACGAAATGGCCTTCGCCCGCGCGGTGGCCGACCGCATCGTGTTCATGGATGCCGGACGCATCCTTGAACAGACCCCGCCCGAGATTTTCTTTACGAACCCGCAAACCGCACGCGCGCAGCAGTTTCTGGAGAAGTTCTCCTTCGTTGCAACACTGCCAAAAACGAATCCGACAAAGGAACTGGAACCGCTATGAAAACTGCCAAGTCATCCCTGTTTGTACTGCCGCTGCTCGGCCTCGCCCTGCTGGCTGGCTGCAACAAGACCGAAGAGCCGGCCAAGCCGAAAGTCGCCAACGAAAGCACTGCGCCGGCCGGTTATCTGGACAAGATCAAGGCCCGCGACAAACTCATCGTCGGCGTCTTCACCGACAAGCCGCCATTCGGTTTCGTCGATGAAGCGGGGCGCTACGTCGGTTTCGATACCGACATCGGCCGTCAATTCGCCAAGGATCTGTTGGGCGACGAGAACAAGGTCGAATTCGTCGCGGTGGAACCTGCCAGCCGCATTCCGTTCCTGCAAAGCGACAAGGTCGATCTGATCCTCGCCAACATGACCGTGACCCCGGAGCGCAAGGAGGCGGTGGAGTTCACCAACCCGAACCTCAAGGTCGCCGTGCAGGCACTGGTGCCGCAGAACAGCTCGGTGAAAAACCTCGATGATCTGGCAACCCGCACCACCATCGTCACCACCGGCACCACGGCCGACATCTGGCTGACCAAGAATCACCCGGACTGGAAACTGCTGAAATTCGAGAAAAACTCGGAGTCGCTGCAAGCCCTGGCCAATGGTCGCGGCGATGCCTACGCGCAGGACAATCTGGTGCTGTTCAGCTGGGCCAAACAGAACCCGGGTTACCGCGTGCTGGATGAAAAGCTCGGGGCCGAAGCGCCGATTGCGCCGGCAGTGAAGAAGGGCAACGTCGAACTGCGTGACTGGGTGAATACCGAGTTGGCCAAGCTCGGTGAGGAGAAGTATCTACTCAAGCTGTACGACCAATATGTGCGTAAAGAGCTGAGCGATGACACCAAGCCTGAGAGCGTGATTGTTGAGGGTGGCAAGTGGCAGGGGTGATTTCCTGTTGATGATCGTTCCCACGCTCCGCGTGGGAATGCCTCCTGGGACGCTCTGCGTCCAGTGGCGCAGAGCGTCACGGGCTGTATTCCCACGCAGAGCGTGGGAACGATCAGTGGTGATTAGTCAGGCCAATGCCACGCCGGCTCATCCAGTACCCGCTGCCCGACAATCCCGGTCTGCCCCAGCGTTTTCTCAAGCACGATGCAATTGCACTCGGGGTCTTCCTGCAACGCCGAAATCAATCGCCGTGCGTGGGACACCACCCACACCTGACATTCCTCCGAGGCGCGAATGATCAACCGCGCCAGCGCCGGCAACAGGTCCGGATGCAGACTGGTTTCCGGCTCGTTCAGCACCATAAGTGACGGCGGCCGTGGCGTCAGCAACGCAGCAATCAGCAGCAGATAACGCAAGGTCCCGTCCGACAACTCGGCGGCGGACAACGCCCGCAACAGCCCTTCCTGATAAAACTCGATGGCAAAGCGTCCACCGGCCAGCGGCGCGATGTTCAGTCGTGCGCCGGGAAACGCGTCGCTGATCGCCGCCTGCAAAGCATCCGGGTCGCCGATTTCGCGGATCGTCTGCAACGCCGCCGCCAGGTCCCGCCCATCGTGATGCAAAACCGGCGTGCGCGTGCCCAGTTGTGGCTGACGCACCGGGGCATCGGCGTCGCTGCGAAAGTGATCGTAGAAGCGCCAGCGGCGGATGAACTCGCGCATCTGGAACACTTCCGGCGAGCTGCGCAGGCTGCCGACCTGATCGAACAGGCTGTCGAAATTCGGCGTGTGTTGCGCCAGCACATCCCAGCTGCGGCCTTCGCGAGCGCGGATCATCGGCCCGTCGCGATCCACCAACAGGCTGGCCGGGCGATAGAACGGCCCGGCCCAGATGCATTCCTTTTTGATTTCCGGGTCGAGGGAAAAAAACGAGTGGCTGGGCTCGGGCAAGCCCAGGGCGATCGAATAACTGAAATCCTCCCCGGCAAACCCCAGACGCAGACGCTTCACGCCTTGACGCACGGTTGGCTCGATCGCCACTTCGCCGTTGCGCATGCGTCGGCTGATGGTTTCCGGACCGGCCCAGAACGTCGAGTCCAGCCCGCCCTCACGGGCCAGCGCATTGACCACGCCGCCCTGCGCGGTCTCGGCCAACAGACGCAAGGCGCGGTAGAGGTTGGATTTGCCACTGCCGTTGGGGCCGGTGATCAGATTCAGCCGACCCAGCGGGATTACCAATTTATTGATCGAGCGGTAATTGGCCACCGCGAGGGTCTTGAGCATGGGCGTTTCCTTATGCCGGAGCCGCTAGTTTGCCGCGCTGGTACCTATGTGGCGAGCGAGCTTGCTCGCGCCCGGCTACGCAGCAGTCGTAAAGCGGCCGCCACGTTTTAACAGAAAGAGCGTGACGGTGGACTGTCGGGGGCGCTTCGCACCCCAGCGGGAGCAAGTTCTCTCGCCACAGGAATCATGGCGAAAATTGCGTTATTCCCGTGAGCGAACGTTGAACCCTGTTCTAAGCTCACAGTCGTATCGTCACTTGCACGTTCGTACACAGGAAGGAGTCTGCATGGCGAGTCCCGGTTTGAAAACAGCGGTCATGCTGAGTCTGTTCACATTGCTGACCGCTTGCGGGGAGAAAAAAGCGCCGCAGGAATACCTGCCACGCGTCTTCGTGCAAGAGGTCAAACCCGCGGACTACGCGGCTGCCGTGACCCTCACCGGCGATGTGCAGGCGCGTGTGCAGACCGAGTTGTCGTTCCGCGTCGGCGGCAAGATCATCCAGCGCATGGTCGATGTCGGTGACCGGGTGACGGCCAGACAAGTGCTGGCCAAACTCGATCCCAAGGACTTGCAGACCAACGTCGACTCGGCGCAGGCCCAAGTGGTCGCCGAACAGGCGCGGGTCAAGCAGACCGCTGCGGCATTCGTGCGTCAGCAAAAACTGTTGCCCAAGGGTTACACCAGCCAAAGCGAATACGATTCCGCGCAGGCGGCGTTGCGCAGCAGCCAGAGCGCGTTGAGCGCGGCGCAGGCGCAACTGGCCAATGCCAAGGATCAACTGAGTTACACCTCGTTGATTGCCGACGCCCCCGGGATCATCACCGAGCGCCAGGCCGAGGTCGGCCAAGTGGTGCAGGCCACGGCGCCGATGTTCAAACTGGCCCGTGACGGTGACCGCGACGCGGTCTTCAATGTGTACGAATCGCTGTTGGCCGAGCGGCCGTCGGATCGCTCGATTGTGGTCAGCCTGCTCGACAATCCCAATATCAAAACCACCGGCACCGTGCGAGAAGTCACCCCGGCGGTGTCGGCGCAGTCCGGAACCGTGCAAGTCAAAGTCACCCTCGACAAACTGCCGCCGGGCATGCAGCTCGGCTCGGTGGTCAGCGCCACCGCCAAAGGCTCCGGCAAATCGGCGGTCGAGTTGCCTTGGTCGGCGCTGACCAAAAACATCAGCGACCCCGCCGTGTGGATGGTCGACGAGCAAGGGCTGGCGCAATTGCACACGGTCACGGTCGGCCGTTACCTGACCGGCAAAGTGATCATCAGCGAAGGCCTCAAGGGCGGCGAGAAAGTTATCGTTGCCGGCGGACAGTTGTTGCACCCCGGCATGAAAGTCGAGATTGCCGAAAACACCTATAAGGATCTGCAACCGGGAGCACAGCCATGAAGTCTCTATGGCTGTTATCCGTAGCAGTGTTGTTGGCCGGGTGCTCGAAGAAAGAACCGCCGCCCGAGCCTGTGCGCCCGGTGCTGTCGATCAAGGTTCAGGCGTTGAACGAGGAAACCCTCGGACGTTTTGCCGGCAGTATTCAGGCGCGCTACGAGAGCAACACCGGTTTCCGTGTCGGCGGGCGTATTGCCAGCCGTAACGTCGATGTCGGCGCCGAAGTGGAGAAGGGCACGCTGCTCGCCACCCTCGACCCATCCGATCAGCAGAACCAGTTGCGCTCTGCCCAAGGCGATCTGGCCAAGGTTCAGGCGCAACTGATCAATGCCCAGGCCAACGCCCGGCGTCAGCAGGCCCTGTTCGATCGCGGGGTCGGCGCGCAGGCGCAACTGGACATCGCCACCACGGATCTGAAAACCACCCAGGCCTCGCTGGAGCAGGCGCGGGCGGCGGTCAACCAGAGCAAGGATCAACTCGGCTACACCGAACTGCGTGCCGACCACAAAGCCGTGGTCACCGCGTGGAATGCCGAGGCTGGGCAAGTGGTCACTGCCGGCCAGCAAGTGGTGACGTTGGCGCAACCGGACATCAAGGAAGCGGTGATCGATCTGCCGGATACCTTGGTCGACCAGATCCCCAGTGACGTGGTGTTTCTTGTCGCCGCGCAACTCGATCCGAGCATCAACACCACAGCGGTCATCCGCGAAATCGAACCGCAGGCACAAAGTGCTACACGCACCCGTCGTGCGCGGCTGACCCTGGCGGATACACCGCCCGGGTTTCGCCTCGGCACCGCGATCAGCGTGACCCTCAGTTCAGCGATCAAGCCACGCATCGAATTGCCGGCGACAGCGCTGCAAGAGGTCGACGGTAAAACGCGGATCTGGGTGATCGACACCCAAAGCAAAACCGTCAGCCCCCGCGACGTCAGTCTCGTCAGCCGCACCGACAGCACGGTGGTGCTGGCCGGCGGCGTGAAAAATGGCGAACGCGTGGTCAGCGCCGGCGTCAACAGCCTAAAACCCGGACAACCCGTGAAACTTGACGAGGACAGTCAATGAAAGGCTCTTTCAACCTCTCCGAATGGGCCCTCAAGCATCAGTCGTTCGTCTGGTACCTGATGTTCGTGGCATTGCTGATGGGGGTGTTTTCGTACTTCAATCTGGGTCGTGAGGAAGACCCGTCGTTCACCATCAAGACCATGGTGATCCAGAGCAAATGGCCGGGTGCGACCCAGGAAGAAACCCTCAAGCAGATCACCGACCGCATCGAGAAAAAACTTGAAGAGCTCGACTCCCTCGACTACGTGAAAAGCTACACGCGCCCCGGTGAGTCGACGGTGTACGTGTACCTGCGCGACACCACCAGCGCCAAGGACATTCCGCAAATCTGGTACCAGGTGCGCAAGAAGATCGATGACATTCGCGGTCAATTTCCCAAGGGTATTCAGGGGCCGGGATTCAACGATGAGTTCGGCGACGTCTACGGCTCGGTCTACGCGTTTACCGCCGACGGCCTGACCATGCGCCAGTTGCGCGACTACGTGGAACAGGCGCGGGCCGAGATCCGCAATGTGCCCGGGCTGGGCAAGATCGAGATGGTCGGCCAGCAGGACGAAGTGATTTACCTGAACTTCTCCACGCGCAAACTGGCGGCGCTGGGCATCGATCAGCGCCAGGTGGTGCAGAGCCTGCAATCGCAGAACGCGGTGACGCCGGCCGGGGTGATCGAGGCCGGTCCGGAGCGCATTTCCGTGCGCACTTCGGGGCAGTTTGCTTCGGAAAAGGATCTGGCCGAGGTCAATCTCAAACTCAATGACCGCTTCTATCGTCTGGCCGACATCGCTGACATCAGCCGTGGTTACGTCGACCCGGCCACCCCGGAGTTTCGTTTCGACGGCAAACCGGCGATCGGTCTGGCGATTGCCATGCAGAAGGGCGGCAACGTTCAGGAGTTCGGCAAAGCCCTGCACGCGCGTATCGATCAACTCACCGCTGATCTGCCGGTAGGCGTCGGCGTGCACACGGTTTCCGATCAGGCCGTGGTGGTGGAAGAGGCTGTTGGCGGTTTCACCAGCGCCTTGTTCGAAGCGGTAATCATCGTTCTGGTGGTGAGCTTCATCAGCCTCGGTGTACGCGCCGGGCTGGTGGTGGCGTGCTCGATTCCGCTGGTGCTGGCGATGGTGTTTGTGTTCATGGAATACAGCGGCATCACCATGCAGCGGATTTCCCTTGGCGCACTGATCATCGCCCTCGGCCTGTTGGTCGACGACGCGATGATCACCGTGGAGATGATGGTCACGCGCCTGGAAATGGGCGAGACCCGGGAGCAGGCGGCCACGTTCGCCTACACCTCGACGGCGTTCCCGATGCTCACCGGCACGCTGGTGACCGTGGCCGGTTTCGTGCCCATCGGCCTCAACGCCAGCTCTGCCGGTGAATACACCTTCACCCTGTTCGCGGTAATCGCCGTGGCGATGTTGGTGTCGTGGGTGGTAGCGGTGTTCTTTGCGCCGGTGATCGGCGTGCACATTCTCAGCGCCAACGTGAAACCCCATGCGGCCGAACCCGGTCGCATCGGTCGTGCATTCAACCATGGCTTGTTGTGGTCGATGCGCAACCGCTGGTGGGCGATCGGCATCACGGTTGTGTGCTTTGTGCTGGCGGTGTTTTGCATGCGCTTTGTGCAGAACCAGTTCTTCCCTTCCTCTGATCGCCCGGAGATTCTGGTCGACCTGAACCTGCCGCAAAACGCCTCTATCGATGAAACCCGCAAGGCTGTCGACAAGCTTGAGGAAAGCCTCAAGGGCGATCCGGATATCGTGCGCTGGAGCACTTACATCGGCCAGGGCGCGATCCGTTTCTACCTGCCGCTCGATCAGCAACTGCAAAACCCGTACTACGCGCAACTGGTCATCGTCAGCAAAGACTTCGAGGCCCGCGAAGCGTTGAGCCAGCGCTTGCGTGAGCGTTTGCACAAGGACTTCGTTGGCATCGGCAGCTACGTGCAGGCGCTGGAAATGGGCCCGCCGGTGGGGCGCCCGATCCAGTACCGGGTCAGCGGCAAGGACATCGATCAGGTGCGCAAACACGCCATCGACCTCGCCACCGAGTTGGACAAGAACCCACACATCGGCGAGATCATTTACGACTGGAACGAGCCGGGCAAAGTCCTGCGCATCGACATCGCCCAAGACAAGGCCCGCCAGCTCGGGCTGTCGTCCGAAGACGTGGCGAACCTGATGAACAGCATTGTCAGTGGCTCGCCGTTGACCCAGGTCGATGACGATATCTACCTGATCAACGTGGTCGGGCGCGCCGTGGATTCCGAACGCGGTACCCCAGAAACCCTGCAAAACCTGCAAATCGTCACGCCCGGCGGCACGTCGATTCCGCTGCTGGCGTTCGCCACTGTGCGTTATGAACTGGAACAGCCGCTGGTGTGGCGTCGCGACCGTTTGCCGACCATCACCATTAAGGCGTCGGTGCGCGACGAAATTCAGCCAACCGATCTGGTGAAACTGCTCAAGCCGTCCATCGATGCCTTCGCCGAAAAACTCCCGGTCGGCTACAAAGTCGCCACCGGCGGTACGGTGGAGGAGAGCGGCAAGGCGCAAGGGCCGATTGCCAAGGTGTTGCCGCTGATGCTGTTCCTGATGGCGACGTTCCTGATGATCCAGCTGCACAGCGTGCAGAAGATGTTCCTGGTGGCGAGTGTCGCGCCGCTGGGGCTGATTGGTGTGGTGCTGGCGCTGGTGCCGACCGGTACGCCGATGGGCTTCGTGGCGATTCTGGGGATTCTGGCGCTGATCGGCATCATCATCCGCAACTCGGTGATTCTGGTGACGCAGATCGATGAGTTCGAGCAGAAAGGCTACGCGCCGTGGGACGCGGTGGTGGAAGCCACCGAACACCGGCGCCGCCCGATCCTGCTGACCGCAGCGGCGGCGAGCATGGGCATGATCCCGATTGCCCGGGAAGTGTTCTGGGGGCCGATGGCCTACGCGATGATTGGCGGCATCGTGATTGCGACGCTGCTGACGCTGCTGTTTCTGCCGGCGCTGTATGTGGCCTGGTACAAGATTCGTGAGCCGAAGAAGGACTCATCGTCATCGAGCCATTGATTGCGCCCGTTACATCTTTGGGAACGGTCTGACTTACAACCACGGTCGATTGCTTTATCGTCCTTCCTCCGTTTGGGGGAGGGACGCCTGATGTCGACTGTTGCTTGCTGGTTGCGCCAACTGCTGCTGATGGTCGGCCTGTGCCTGCCACCCTCGTTGCACGCCGAGACGTTTCTGCAAAATTCGCTGTGGCGGGTGCAGATCGACCCAGCGACCCTCGCTGTGCAAGTCACTCCGACCAACAGTGCAGCTGTGCAGACCTCGTCTGGTGTTGAAGCACACAAAGTCAGCAACCTGGTACAGCGTGGTAATCACCTCGACTGGCACTGGGACGACGGCGCTTGGTCCCTCAGCGTCGATCTTGATGAGCGTGACCTGTCCTTTTCTATCAGCGCTCGTGATCCCGCCGAACTCGATTTTTTGCGCCAACCCGGCACTGCCATGGGCAAAGGCTTGATCTGGCCCTTGGCCGAAGGGCATTACGTACCGCGTGGCGATCCGGTCTGGCAGGCGTTTCTGTTGAATCAGGGGCCGCTCAACAGCACCCAGGATCTGAGCCTGCCGCTGTGGGGTGTCGAACACGAGGGTTTCAGCCTCAACTGGTTGCTGGGCAATCCCTACAACAATCAACTGCTGTTCAGTGCCGACGGCGACACGCTGGCGTTGGCGGTGCGGCATCAATTCACGCCACTCGCTCCTTCGACGCCGCTGACGTTCAGTCTGTATCTGGGCGAAAGCGACCCGTTGGCGGGAGCCAGACGTTACCGGCAATGGCTGATTGATAACGGTCGTTATGAAACCCTTGCCGGCAAACTTGAGAAAACTCCGCAGGCCGCCAAGCTGCTGGGAGCCAGTCATATCTACCTGTGGGGCAATGATCTACTGGGGCAAAAAGATGTGCAAAACTGGCCGGCACTGCTCGGCAAGTTACGTGGCCAGACGCCTTTGGCCAGTGCGCTGCGCGCCGGCATGGACCGTGAATCCTTGCAGCTGCTTGCCAGCGAAACGGTGCTCAATCGCTACCAGCAAACTGTCGTGTTGCGTGGCCTCAACCGTGCGCTGAACACCCAGGCGCGTAAAACCTGGCAAGCCCGCGCCGAGCCGGACGTACGGGCATTGGTCAAAGGTTACGCAGTGCTGCGCGGGGAATTGGCTGACCAGTTCGCCGAAGCCTTGACTGTCGATCCCAAGCGTTGGGGCAACAGCCTGTCGCTCGATACGGTCGAGCGCTTGCAAAGCGCCGTGCTGTCGCGCTTGTGGCTGGGACTTGGCGAGGGCTGGGAGGGCGGACTCTGGCACCCGGAGGCGGTTAGCGCAGGCGTCAAGGCGGGGTATCTGATCGCGCCGTATGATTCTTACGAAACAGCGCTGAGCCGGGACGAGAACCCGGACTGGACCACGGCGCATCTGGGCGACAGGGCGAACATCGAGTGCGCCATCGTGCTGGAAAGCGGTTTGATGAAGAGCGGCTTTCAGCAGTCGGGACATTACACCGACCCCCGTTGCGTGCGTCCTTTGCTGGAACAGCGGGTCAAAGCCATCAGCACTGCCGCCGGTTTCAACAGCTGGTTCCTCGACGCCTATGCCACAGGCATGGTGTTCGACAGCTACCGTCCCGGCGCCACCATGACTCAGGCACAAAACGCCGAAGGTAACGTCGAAGCTTCGCGCTGGATCAACCAGGCATTGCAACTACCCAGCGGCTCCGAAGACGGCAACGCAACGACGGCTCAAGGCGTGCTGTTCGCCCATGGCATGCAGACGCCGGTGATCGGTTGGGGCGACGCCGACATGAGCAAGAACACTGATTCCGAGTACTTCGTTGGCAAATGGTATCCGCCTGAGCAACCGGCCGTGTTCTTCAAGTCTGTACCGATCAAAGAGCCGTATCGGCGTCTTCATTTTGATCCGGCCAGCCGTTTACCGTTGTACCAGGCGGTGTTCCACGGGTCGCTCATCACCACGCATCACTGGCTTTATGACAGTTTCAAGCTGAGCAATGTACGGGTGGAGAATGAACTGACTCAGTTGCTCTACAACGTACCGCCGCTCTATCACCTGAGTGCGGCAACGCTGGCGCAACGCTTACCGTTGATTGCGCGTCAGGATGCGTTCTTCCGCCCGCTGCACGAGCGCCTGGCGATGCAGAGCCTGATCGGTTTCAAATGGCTGAGCGAGGATCGACGGGTGCAGCAGACTTCCTTTG
Organism: Pseudomonas sp. NPDC087817; assembly: GCF_044742875.1. Lineage (NCBI taxonomy): Bacteria > Pseudomonadati > Pseudomonadota > Gammaproteobacteria > Pseudomonadales > Pseudomonadaceae > Pseudomonas > Pseudomonas sp. NPDC087817. The sequence goes on along the minus strand of NZ_JBIUVJ010000025.1, from coordinate 41,022 downwards.
AAGACGGCACTCGGCTGTTGGCCAATTTCGATCAGGCTTCGCGTGAAGTGCTCGGCCAGACTTTGCCCGGTGAAAGCATTACGGTATTGACGCCCGACGGGGCCGTCAGCCGCTACCGCGTGCAGTCTTCGCCCTGACTCAGCCCTTGCGCCAGACACTCGCCAACCAAGGCTGCTGCTCCCGCGGCAGCCCCGCCGGGCGGAAATAATGCTCCAGCTCTACAAACCCGGCAGCGGTCAACAACCCGCGCCACGCCTCCAGATCGTGATACGAGCCATAACGTGGCCCATTCCAGCCCTCGCGGTTATCCCCGCGCGGATTGGAACTGAACAACACCCCACTCGGTTTCAATGTATCGCGCAGTTGTTGTAGAACCCGTGGCAACTCCTGCAACGGCACATGAAACAGCACCGCGTTGGCGAAGATGCCGTCGAAGCGTTCGGCCGGTAAATCAAGCTTCAGAAAGTCCTGGCACCACACCTCGCAGCCACTGTCCTCGCGGGCCATTTGCGCAAACTTTTCCGATCCGTCGAGGCCGACCGCGACGTGACCCATGCGCGTAAACGTCTGCAAGTCCCGCCCCGGCCCGCAGCCGAAATCGAGAATCGTCAACGGCGCTGTGCCCTGAATGTGCCGCAGGAGCGCGTCGATGTTCTGGCTGACATCGTGATCGCGGGTGCCCTCACGGAAATCTTCTGCCACCGAGTTGTAATGGCCGAGGGTGGTGGCGGTGATCTGTTCGAGGTCGCTGGGGGTCTGCTTCATGGGTGCGGCTGCGTGGCAAAAAGGAGGTGGGGCTGACTATAAGCGCTTTTGTGCTTGAGAGGATTGCAGCCTGCCTCAGGCTTTGGCCGGGAAGCACAAAACGCCAGCGTCTGTGCAATACATATGTACCGCACCTGGCGGTTCGCAACTGGATGCAATGACGCCTGCGCGATAGACGACTATCGCGATATCTGCCCTGTTTTTTTCTTCGGGGGGATTCACTCAAAAAAAAGGATTTTTTATGGGCATTGTTCGTAAACCCGGCGTCACTCCGCCGTCCAGCCGCAGCCCGGTGGACGCAAGCCCATCACGCACAAGACCTGGCAGTGCCACGTTCGGTGATGGGCCTGCGGTGAAAATTTTTCGACCTGACACGGATCAGGCTCAGGTGGAAGTTCCCCGGCAATCTGCCGCCGCAGATTCCATGATCACGGTTTCATCAATGCCGTCGGCTCAGATCCTGCCCATGCATCCGATGGCCGGTTCACTTGCGCGCTACAGCCTGAGAGCGCCGGCCAACCTGCCCGCAGCCAATGCTCTGGGCCTGAGGGTGTTCAAGAGCCGAAATTATGTCGATATCGCGCCCGGCGAGATCGTCCTGGTTCGGGAAACCGGCACGGCCGGTGAATATCGAGCGGCGCTGGTATCTGAATTGGTGGCTTTGGGGCCGGTACTGTTTTACCACCCGCTAAGCAAGACCTGGACGCTCGAACGGCCGCACCCTCTGCCCGAGCCGGGCAAAGTCATTGATATCGACATTGATCAGCTCGTTCGCAAGGTCAGAAAAGAGCATGCCCAGAAGCACCGGGTGCATACCGGAAACGACGATTCGTTTGAGTACTCGGCGGCACAGGAGGGCGCGCTGGTCGCGCGCGGGTTGAAGCAGTTTCCGCCGGAGCAGGCAGCGATCATTCGCTCGGAGCTGCAAGCGGTCGAAAGCATTTTCGCTGATGCGGGACATGCCATTGGCCAGAAGTACAAAGACGCCGACGCGGTTTACGAAAGTTTCTTTGGCGTTGATCACCACGCTGTTGCGCAGCGATTCGCCGACTCAGTCGCTCGAGGCCAGGCGTTGTCCAGTGAGTATCAAGGAACCTGGGGAGACGAGAAATTCGTTGGGGTTGATGCAGACAGCAACAGCGCGGCGTGGATGTACAAAAGAGATTTTCATGGCCGCTTCTTCATCAATCGCAAGTACATGCAGCGCGGGGTTTTGAGCATTTCGCTGGGCCATGAAATGTTGCATACCAACAGAATTGACCGATTCCAGACCATCGGGCCGAACGCGGCGGATTATTTCTATCTGGACAGCCGACTGGGCCTCTTGCTGGATTGGGATACGCTGGCTGATTACGACGTACCGGAGCGCAGTGTTTCTGACGCGATCATGCGCGGCGGTTTGACGGTCGAGTATTTGAACGCCTTTACCAATGACCACGATAACTTCCTGTTCGGTGTCAGCGATTACCTCGGAATCGGCGACGACCTGCCGCTTCAGACGGCGGTTGATCTGTTCAATGCCAACCCGTCACTGCGAGCGCACTTGGCAGTCAACAACGCTGACAGCCTGGTGTACGCGGCAAAAAGCATGCAGACGCTGCATCAAAGCAAAACCGAATTCGCGTGGCTCGACAGCCTGATTGATGATTGAGGGGCACGACCCGAACGAAAAGAGTCGTAGCCTGCGGTATTCGCCATGAGCGCTACCGCAGGCTGCGATCTTCTGATCTGGGTTCAGCGCTTGTTCAAACCCCGCGCCAACCGATCCCCACCCAACTGAATCACCGCCACCAACGCCACCAGCAGCACAATCACCGTGAGCATGATCTGGCTATCGAACCGTTGATAGCCGTAGCGATAGGCAATGTCCCCCAGCCCTCCTGCCCCGATCGCCCCGGCCATGGCCGAGGAGTTGATCATCGTCACCAGGGTGATAGTGAAACCGCCGACAATCCCCGGCAGCGCCTCTGGCAACAGCACATGCCAGACAATGTGCCAGCGCCGGCAACCCATGGCCTGCGCCGCTTCGATCAGACCATGATCGACTTCACGCAGGCTCACCTCGGCAATCCGCGCAAAGAACGGTGTCGCGGCGATGGTCAGCGGCACCACCGCCGCCCACACGCCGTAGGTGGTGCCGACGATCAATCGGGTGAACGGAATCAGCGCGACCATCAGGATCAGAAACGGGATCGAGCGGAACAGGTTCACGAATGCACCCAAGGCGCGGTTCAGCACGGGCGCTTGGTAGATCCCGCCCTTGTCGCTGGTGACCAGAATCACCGCCATGGGAATCCCCACCAGCAGCGCAATCAGTGATGACACGCCGACCATCAAAAACGTGTCGATAAAGCCCTGCAGCAAGCGATCAAACCACATAACCCAAGACCTCCACCCGTTGCGCCCATTGCCCGGCACGCTCGCGCAATTGTTCGGCGCTCGCTGGCGAGCCGCTGACTGCCAGCAAGAGTTGCCCCAGTGCATGGCCCTGGATCCGTTCCACACCACCCTGAAGCAATTTCACCCGGCCACCGAGGGCAGCAAACAGCGCCGCCAGATCCGGCTCGTCACTGGCGCTGCCGGTGAACTGCAAACGCAGCACCACTGCGGCCTCGGAAGAGCGCGGTTGCGCATGCAAGCGGCTTTGCAGTTCTTCCGGCAAGGCGTGTTGCAGCGGCGCGAGCAAGGTCTGGCTGACCTCGTGTTGCGGATTGCCGAAGACTTCCCAGACCGGGCCTTGCTCGACGATACGGCCGTGCTCCAGCACCACGACGCGGTCGCAGATTTCGCGGATTACCGCCATCTCGTGGGTAATCAAAACAATCGTCAGACCGAGGCGCTGGTTGATCTCGCGCAGCAGGCCGAGAATCGACTGGGTGGTTTCCGGATCGAGCGCCGAAGTGGCTTCGTCGCAAAGCAGAATGTCCGGGTCATGCACCAACGCGCGGGCAATGCCGACGCGCTGTTTCTGCCCACCGGAGAGTTGCGCCGGATAGGCCTTGTGCTTGGCTTGCAGGCCGACCAGTTCGAGCAGTTCGCGAACCTTTTTCTCGCGTTGCTCTTTCGGCACGCCAGCGACTTTCAGCGGCAGTTCGACGTTTTGCCAAACGGTCTTGGCCGACATCAGATTGAAGTGCTGAAAGATCATGCCGATCCGGCGGCGCAGGGCGACCAGGCGGTCTTCATCGAACTCGCCGATGTCGACCTGATCGATCAGCACGCGTCCGGAAGTCGGTTGCTCCAGACGATTGATCGTACGGATCAGCGACGACTTGCCGGCGCCGCTGCGGCCGATGATGCCGAACACCTCACCGCGCTGGATCGCCAGATCGATGCCTTGCAGCGCGGCGACCGGGCCCTGGCGGCCGTCATAGGTTTTACCCAGGCCGATGAAGCGCACATGGGCGCGGTTCAACTCAGGATGAAGTTCGGTTTTTTCCGCATTGTGGGGCTCTGGAATTTCCAGTCGCCGTTGGATCGCTGCCGTCATGCTCAGCTTTCCCAACCGGCCTGGTACAGCTTGCCGTGAGCCTTATCCAGCGCCGCGCGAACGGCTGGCGAGTGCTGATAAATGTCGACGAATTTGATCAGGCGCGGATCGGTTTTGCTCTTCGGCTGGATCACGAACTGGATCACGTATTCCTTGTGATCGAGACCGTCGAACAGCAGCGCCGAGCCGGCATCGAAGGTCTTCGCCAGACGAATGTAGGCCGGGTAGCCCTGGACCAGGTCGGCGTCGTCGTAGGCGCGCACCAGTTGCACGGCTTCGACCTGAAGGATTTTGATTTTCTTCGGATTGGCGACGATGTCGTCTTCGGTGGCCTTGTAACCGACGCCCGGTTTCAGCGTGATCAAACCAGCCCTGGCCAATAGTTGCAGACCGCGGCCGCTGTTGATCGGGTCGTTGGCGATGGCGACGCTGGCGCCCTCAGGTAGCTCATCGAAGCTTTTGTATTTCTTCGAGTAGAGGCCGACGTTGTTGATGATCCCCGGGGCGAATGGCACCAGATCAAAACCGGAGGCAGCCTTGGCGTTTTCGAGGAACGGGATGTGCTGGAAGTAGTTCACGTCGATGTCGCCGGCGGCGAGGCTGACGTTCGGCGCGATCCAGTCGGTGAACTCCACCAGTTCGACTTTCAGGCCTTGTTTGGAAGCCTCTTCGACAGCGGCTTCCAGCGGGATGGCGAACGCGGCGGTGGTGCCGATTTTCAACGGAGCGTCGGCAGCGAAGACTGCCGAGCTGAACAGGCCGAGGGCCAGGGCCAGTGCTTTGACTGGGTGGGAGAGGCGATTCTTGGTCATGATGGTTTTTTCCAGTCAGTGCATGAATGAGTGGTTCTGGTCGAGCCTCATCGCTGGCAAGCCAGCTCCCACAAGGATCTGCGGTGTCCACAAAACCTGTGGGAGCTGGCTTGCCAGCGATGCTTTTAGCGGCGGAACGAAGATCCAGTGTGCTGCTCGGGCAAATGTGCCTCGCCGTGAAACAGTTTTTCCCGCAGGCTGCCCGTGTCATACGCAGTCTTGTACGACTCGCGCCGCTGCAACTCCGGAATCACCAGCTCAATGAAATCCACATAGCTTTCCGGGGTGACGATGCGCGTCAGGTTGAAGCCGTCCAGACCGGTTTCAGCGATCCACGATTCCAGCTCGTCTGCCACGTGCTCAGGCGAGCCGACCACGGTGATGTAACGGCCACCGAGGGCGTGCTGGTCGAGCAATTTGCGCCGGGTCCAGTCGTTGTTTTGCAGATTCTTGGTGGCGGACTGGATGGCGTTGCTCTTGACGTACTGGATCGGTTCGTCGATTTCGTACTGGGAAAAGTCGATGCCGGTGGACGCCGAGAAATGCGCCACGCCTGCCTCGGCACTGGCGTAGCTCAGGTACTCGGCGTGCTTGGCCCACGCAGCTTCTTCGGTTTCGCCGACGATCACATTCAGACCCATGAACACCTTGATGTCCTCGGGATTGCGCCCGGCTTCGACGGCGCTGGCACGCACCTTGTCCACTTGCACCTTGGTCGACGGTTTGTTCTGGCCGCTGATGAACACGCACTCGGCGTGGCGCCCGGCGAACAGCAAACCGCGATCGGAACTGCCAGCCTGAAACAGCACCGGCGTGCGTTGCGGCGACGGTTCGCAGAGGTGATAACCCTCGACCTGATAGAACTCGCCCTGGTGCTCGACCTTGTGCACTTTCTCCGGTTGCGCATAGATCCGTTGCTCACGGTCATTGAGCACCGCGCCGTTTTCCCAACTGCCTTCCCAGAGTTTGTAAAGCACTTCCAGGTACTCGTCGGCCTGGTCGTAGCGACGGTCATGCTCGACCTGCTCGCGCAGGCCCATGGCTTTGGCGGCGCTGTCCAGATAGCCGGTGACGATGTTCCAGCCCACCCTGCCACGGCTCAAATGATCAAGGGTCGACATGCGCCTGGCGAACAGATAGGGCGGTTCGTAAGTGAGGTTGGCGGTCAGGCCGAAACCAAGGTTTTTGGTCACAGCGGCCATCGCCGACACCAGCAGCAGCGGATCGTTGACCGGCAACTGGATCGACTCCTTCAGCGTGACATCCACTGAGTTCTGATAGACGTCGTACACGCCGACGATGTCGGCGATGAACAAGCCGTCGAACAGTCCGCGCTCCAGCAATTGCGCCAGTTCGGTCCAGTATTCAATCGTGTTGTAACGGGTGGATGTGTCACGCGGATGGGTCCACAAACCATGGTTGATGTGGCCGATGCAGTTCATGTTGAACGCATTGAGCAGGATCTTTTTCTTCGCCATCAGATGGTCCCCCGCAGTGGCGGGTTTTCATCGTTGAGGTAGTAATTGCCGACCGCGTGATACTTCCAGCGCACCGGGTCGTGCAGGGTATGCACGCGGGCGTTGCGCCAGTGACGGTCGAGGCCGTGCTCGATCAGGGTGGCCTGGCTGCCGGCCAGTTCGAACAGCGTGCTGCCGGCGGCCAGGGAGATTTCGGTGCTGATTGCGCGTGCTTCGGCGACGGCAATCGAGGCGGCGGCGACGGTTTCGGCAGTGGTTTCGGCCTGGGCTTTGTCGAGAAATTCGCCGGAGCGTTCCAGCAACGCCTCGGTGGCATGCAGGCGAATGCTCAAGTGGCCGAAGCTTTTCAGCGTCAGCGGATCTTCGGTGGCTTTGTCGTTGCCGGAATCGATCCACGGCCGGGTTTTGCTGCGCACGAAGTGCAGCGCATCTTCGTAAGCGGCGCGGGCGATGCCGGTGTCGATGGCGGCGTGGAGAATCTGTGCCAGCGGGCCAACGGTGGTTGGACGTTCGAAGGCGCTCTGGAATGGAATCACATCTTCGGCGGCAACGTAGACGTCTTCGAACACCACCGAACCACTGCCGGTGGTGCGCTGGCCGAAGCCGCTCCAGTCGTCGATCACGCTCAGGCCTTTGCTGTCGCGCGGCACGAAGGCCAGTTGCTGCACACCGTTTTCATCGACCACCGAAGTCGGAATGCGCTGCGCATAAATCGCACCGGTCGCATAAAACTTGCGGCCGTTGATGCGGTAGCCGTCGCCGTCACGCTTGAGGCTGGTGACACGGTCGTGGGCGGTTTTGGTGCCCAACTCCGCGAGGGCGTTACCGAAACGTTGGCCGGCCAGTACCTCGGCGTACAGGCGTTGTTTTTGCTCGTGGCTGCCGTTCACGCGCAACACTTCGAGGGCATAGAAATGGTTCTGCGGAATCTGACCGAGAGAGCCGTCAGCCTGAGCGATCAGGGCGATGACTTTGGCCAGGGTCACGTTGGATACGCCGGCGCCGCCGTATTCTTTCGGCACGCTGATGCCCCACAGGCCCGAGCGGGAAAACACGTCGAGTTCCGGCAGCGGCAGGCGACGTTCACGGTCGCGAATGGCGCTGTCGCGTTTGAAATCTTCGGCCAGGTCGCTGGCGACGATCAGGGCTTGCTCATCGCTGGTGATGACCGCGACGGGATGGGAAAAGGTCATAGGTTTTCTCCAGATGTCTGGTCGTCAGATCCAGGAATGGCGAGCCGGCAAAGTGCCGTTGAGGCGATAGGCGCCGACCGCGTGATACTTCCAGCGCACCGGGTCGTGCAGGGTGTGCACGCGGGCATTACGCCAGTGGCGGTCGAGGTTGAATTCGGCGAGCGTCGCGCGGCTGCCGGCCAGTTCGAACAGTTTTTCGCTGGCCAGCAGCGAGATCTCGGTGGTCAGCACTTTGGCCTCGGCCACGGCAATCGAGGCGCGGGCGGCGGAGTCGGCGGTGAGCGGCGCGGCATGCACCTGATCGAGCACTTGCCCGGCCTTGCGCAGCAGCGCTTCGGCGGCGTGCAGTTCGATTTTCAGCTTGCCGATGTCGGCGATCACGTAGAGGTCATCGCTGGCGCGTTCGACCTTGGCGTCGATCCACGGCCGGGCGCGGGTCTTGACGAATTCGATGGCGTCGTCGATGGCGCCACGGGCGATACCGGCATCGATGGCGGCCTGAATCAATTGCGACACGGCGCCTTGGGTATTGGGCTTCTCGTTGATCTTCCAGTTGTCGACCACCAGGCTCGATTCGACGCGCACGTTGTTCAGCAGAATCGTGCCGCTGGCGGTGGTGCGCTGACCGAAGCCCGACCAGTCATCAACAATGCGCAAACCCGGTGTGCCGCGACGGACGAAAGCCAGCACTTGCTTGCCTTCATCGTTGAGCGCCTTGACCGCGACCCAGTGCGCGAACAGTGCGCCGGTGGAGTAGAACTTCTGCCCGTTGATCACGTAGTCATCGCCGTCGGCGGTGATTCGCGCTTTCAGTTCCAGGGTGTTTTTGGTGCCGCGCTCCGGCCCGGCATTGCCGATGCGCCAGCCTTCCAGAACGCTCTGGAACAACTGCTTTTTCTGTTCTTCAGTGGCGCTGCCGAGCACCAGATTGATGATGCCGAACTGGTTCTGCGGGATCTGACCAAGTGCCGGATCTGCTGCGGAAATGATCGCGAACACCTCGGCCAAGGTAACGAACGAAACTTGCGGGCCACCGTATTCGCGCGGAATGGCGATGCTGCCTAGACCGCTGCGGGTGAACTGTTCGATTTCCGACCACGGCAGCTTGCGCTGGCGGTCGCGTTTGGCGGCCTGCACGCGGGCGACTTGCGCCAGCTCATGGGCGGCCTTGATGGCTTGGGCGTCGTTGCGCAAGACCTGCGCGGGCAACAACAATGGGGCGATGTCCAGATCAGACTGGATGGTTGCATCTGCCAGACTGGACATCAGTGCCGCTCCTTGGCTGCACGCAATGCCCTGGCGATCTGCACTGGGGTGATTGTGTTCCGGACCATACTACCTACCTCACATCTCATGAAAAACGCCGCAAAAGTGCGGCGAACGAAAGAATGTCCGGTGGTCCGGTTCATATACCCTAAGCGTGTATTAATTTTAAATAAACTAACTTTTAGGAATATGTATAGAAGGGGCGGTGGTCTGGATGGTTAAGAATTCCAGGGCGATGGAGATAATGAGGTGAGTCAGTATTGTGGTGAGGGGATTTCTCCCCGATGGGGCGCGTACCGGCCCCAGAAAACAGGACTGCTGCGCAGTCCATCGGGGATAAATCCCCTCACCACAGAAGCTCATTTGCCACGGAAAGGGTATTCACTCTTTGTACGATTCAGCGGCTTTGAGCGCCGGCTTCAGCGGCACCTTCAAGTAAGGATTCACACAGCCGATCTTCAATGCCCTTGGCGGTGCCCAGCGAGAGTTATTGCCGACCCGGTCGAGGATGCAATACGTCACGTCCAGGCGCAGATCCTCACCTGCTTCGACAATGACTGATGGCGGCACCCAGACCTGAATCGGCAGTTCGACATCTGCTGCCGTGATCGGCGCCAGATCCATGCGTACGTCGCCCCAACGCAAGGTGATGGCGTCGCCTTCAGCCATGTTCAGGTAGGGCTCGATAGTCAGTGGCACACCGCGTTTGATCTGGTTCGGGTTCACCCCCTGACGGTGAATCGTTTCGGGAATCGTCACTGGCGCCAGTTGCTGGTTTTCGTCACCGCACAGAGCTGACGGCAGGCCGCCGGGGCATTCGAGCTTGACCTCCACCCGCGTTGCCGCCGACAGCGCCGCGCCCTGACCGACTTGCATCACCCGGTAGTGGATGCGCGCAGTGCCGCTGGCAATGAAACTCTCCGGCCCCCGCAGGCTGACCGACGCACCGACGTCCTCGGGTGTGAGCACACGTGAGGCGACATAGCATTTGTTCCAGAACAGTTCGATCAGGTCGCCGCCATCCATGTCGGGGTAGGGCAGCACGTTGACCAACAGATGTCCGGCGTCGGCCAGATTGATGGCGGTTTTTTGCGCTGGCGCCAGGGTCGGCGCTGCGAGTTCGGGGGTATGCGAAGTGCGGGTCATCGATTTCTCTCCTTGAAGCCTTGCAGCGAAGTCCGTTTCTGGAAGAACAAAAGGCGTGTATCAATCAGCAATAAAGTTATGAACTTGTGCTCGTGTTTAATGCTTATTGATTTGGATTAAGTAACGCCCGTTGGCGACTAGATAAGAGTGTGGGGAGAGGGGTGTCAATAGACCGTGTTAGTTAATCCGTAAATTACCGGCTAATCAGAAAGTTCCTACGATGCCGAGGCCATATGCCTAGGTTGCATGGCGAATTGAGCCACGCATCTCAGGGCTTTTCGCTGGTTTTTCCGCGAAGTTATTTGCTACCCAGTCACCCGGCCAGCAACGTCCATCAGACATGTGTTATCTGTTGCAGAACATATACGGGTTCGGTGCGGTGGATGTTTATTTGTGTATGTTTATAAGAGAGGGGAGGCGGGATAAAGATAACTTCCGTCCGTGGAAGTTGGGGTTTGGTACGTTGAAAGTTCTCAGGCGTGATTCAGAAACTTGCTGAGGAATTGTTTGGTGCGTTCTTCTTTCGGGTTGGCAAACAGCGCTTTGGCTTCGCCTTGTTCAACAATCACACCCTTGTCGAAAAACACCACGCGGTTGGCCACGTCGCGGGCGAAACCCATTTCGTGGGTGACGATCACCATGGTGCGTTTCTCCTCGGCGAGGCCGCGGATGGTCGCCAGTACTTCACCCACCAGTTCCGGATCGAGGGCCGAGGTTGGCTCGTCGAAGAGGATCACTTCCGGCTCCATCGCCAGCGCCCGGGCAATTGCCACGCGCTGTTGCTGACCGCCGGACAGACGACGCGGATAGGCGTCTTCCTTGCCGGCGAGACCGACCTTGGCCATCAGCTTCTTGCCCAGGGCAATCGCTGCGTCACGCGGCATCTTCTTGACCACGATCGGGCCTTCGATGACGTTTTCCAGGGCGGTGCGATGGGGGAACAGGTTGAAGTTCTGAAACACGAAGCCCACGTGCTGACGCAGATTGCGCACCAGACTTTGCTGCTGATTCAACGGGCGGCTGGTATCGATCTCGATATCGCCGACCTTGATCCGGCCGCTGGTGGGTTGCTCAAGGAAATTCAGGCAGCGCAGGAACGTCGTTTTCCCCGAACCGCTGGGGCCGATGATCGCGACCACTTCGCCTTCCTTGACCTCGAGGTCGATGCCGTTGAGCACGACTTGACCCTTGAATTGCTTGGTCAGTTTTTCCACGACAATCATCGCGTCAGGACTCCTGGTCGTGCCGATTGACCCGCTCTTCCAACTTGTTCTGGAAGTGCGAAAGCACCGTGGCCAGAATCCAGTAGATCAGCGCGGCGGCAAGATACATGGTGAAGACTTCGAAAGTCCGGGCGGTAATCAACTGTGCCTGACGGAACAGCTCCGGCACCTGAATGGTGGCGGCCAGTGCCGTGTCCTTGACCAGTGAAATGAAGCTGTTGCCCAGCGGCGGCAACGCCGTGCGCATCGCTTGCGGCAGGATGGCCCGGCGCAGCGTTTGCGCGCGGGTCATGCCGATGCTCGCGGCAGCTTCCCATTGACCGCGCTCGATCGAACCGATCGCGGCACGGAGGATTTCACAGGCGTAGGCGGCCATGTTCAGCGAGAAGCCGATCAGCGCCGCTGGCAGCGGATCGAGTTCCAGACCCAGTTGCGGCAAGCCGTAATAGATCACGAACAGCTGCACGAGCAACGGCGTGCCGCGAAAGAACGACACGTAGATGCGCGCCAGCCAACTGACCGACTTGAAGCGCGACAGGCGCATCAGTGCCAGGCCGAAGCCCAGCAACAGGCCGAAGAACATGCCGCCGAGGCTGAGGACTACCGTGTAATACGCGCCCTTGAGCAGAAAGGGCGCGGAGTCCAGTGCGAGTTGGAAAGCTTCTTCCATTATTTAGTGACGTCAGCGTTGAAGTACTTCGTCGACAGCTTCGCCAGGGTGCCGTCGGCACGCAGTTCGTCGAGGGCCTTGTTCACGGCGGCCAGCAGTTCAGGCTCGCCTTTGCGCAGGGCAATACCGGATTCCTGACGGGAGAAGGCTTCACCGGCGGCGACGGTTTTCGGCGCTTTCTTGGCGTACTCAAGTGCGGCCAGACGATCGATCAGAATGGCATCGGTACGACCATTGTTCAGGTCGGCGAACTTGGTCGGATCATCATCGTAGGTACGCACGTCAGCGCCCGGCACGTTGGCGCGGACCCATTGTTCGTAGTTGGTGCCCAGGCCTACACCGACTTTCTTGCCGGACAGGTCATTGGCGGTCTTGATGTTCAGCGCGGCTTCCTTGCTCTTCAGCACCAGCGCCTGAATCCCGGAAACGGTGTACGGTTCGGAGAAGTCATACTTCTTCTTGCGCTCGTCGGAGATGGTCACCTGGTTGACGACGACGTCCAGACGCTTGGATTCCAGCGCTGCGAGGATACCGTCCCACTTGGTCGGCTGAATCTTGGCTTTGACGCCGAGTTTTTGCGCCAGCGCTTCGGAGAGTTCGACTTCGAAACCGGACAGCTTGCCGTCGGCATCGACGAAGCTGAACGGTGGGTAGGTGCCTTCCAGGCCGACGTTGATGACGCCTTTGTCCTTGATCTGTTGCAGCTGCTCACCGGCCACTGCCTGGCTGATCAGACCGGCGCTCAATGCCAGGCCCAGCGAACCTACCAGCAGATTGCGACGTAGTGCGGAAAAATTCATGACAAGCCCCTGTGTTTTCTTATGGAAGACGCTTAAGGAAAGTTTGGCGAATCCGGGAGTTCGACGACAGCGCTATCCTGCCTTAAAGCAGCTTATGCGTCTCCCGCGAATTCCGCCTGCGGCGAGACTATAAGATGCCTGCTTTAGACTTGAAAATACTAAATTTTCGATCCTTTAGTGTTATTTGGAATATGTCGCTGATCCATTGTGGTGAGGGGATTTATCCCCGACCGGCTGCGTAGCAGTCGTAAAACCATTCACATACGCCGGCAGTGGAATAAAAAGGGGGCCGCTTCGCGACCCATCGGTGCGGTGCGACGTTTCGCTAAATCCCCTCGCCACAGGAGTCTCCGCAATCGGGAGGATTAACTTGTGAGCGAATCCTTGTACGCAAACAACGCCGGCGCGCCACCGGTGTGCAGGAAGATGATCGGACCTTCTTCGAAACGCCCGCGACCAATCCCGTCCAGCAACCCGGCCATGGCCTTGCCGGTATAGACCGGATCAAGCAGCACCGCGTCCTGACTCGCCAGCAGTTTCACCGCTGCCAACGTTCCGGCATTCGGCTCGCCATAACGTGGGCCGAAGTATTCGTCCCACAGTTCGACTTTGAAGCTTTCCGGCAGCGCGACGCCGAGCAGATCCGCCGTGCGTTCGGCCAGGCCCTGAACCTTCGGCCGCTGATCTTCTTCACTGCGCGACACGGTCACGCCGATCACCGGCAGTTGCGGCAGCGCTTCGCTTAGCGCCAGCGCGAGGCCGCTGTGTGTTCCGGCGCTGCCCGAGGCCAGCACCACGGCGGCGAAGTCGAGGCCGGTGTCCTTGATCTGCTCGGCGAGCTCAAGGCCAGCGCGCACGTAACCCAGCGCACCGAGCGCGTTGGAGCCACCGATCGGCACCAGATATGGCTTCTTGCCGTTGCTGCGCAGGCGCACCGCGAGGGCGGCCAGTTGTTCATCGGCGTTGTCGAGGTTGTCGACCAGTTCGACCTTGGTGTCGAACAGATCCAGCAACAGCCGATTGCCGTTGCCGGTGTAATTGCTGTCGTCGGTGCCCAGCGGATTTTCCAACAGCGCGACGCAGCCCAGGCCGAGTTTGGCGGCGAGCGCGGCGGTCTGGCGCACGTGGTTCGATTGCAGCGCACCAGCGGTGATCAGCGTGTCGGCACCTTGGGCAAGCGCATCGGCGGCGAGGTATTCGAGTTTGCGCAGCTTGTTGCCGCCCATGGCCAGCGGCGTCAGGTCATCGCGTTTGATGTAAACGTCACGGCCGAGCCAGGTGGACAGGCGCTCAAGTTTTTCCAGAGGTGTCGGTTGGCCGAGCAGGTCGAGGCGGTTAAAGCGGGCAAGCTGTTGTTTGATCGGTTGTGTGGACATGGTTCCGTACTGGCGGAGGAAGATGGAAGGACTATAGGCACGCGCTTTTGCAGGGGCAACCGCGAATCGCTTATAGCCAAATGGACTGAGGCCAGCACTATCGGTTCTTAATTCGCCCTCGCAGGCATGCCGTAAAGTGGTCGCCGTTGACGCGGCCAGACAGTCCGGCCGCTCGTGAGGAGTCTTTACCGTGAGCGAACGTTCCAGCCATTGGCAATTGCAGACCATCGTCAGCCAACTGCGCGGCGCGCGGGATCAGTGGCGTGCACAAAATGGCCGGGCTTCCGGCGAGCAGGGTGGCCGCGAGTTGCCCTCGCGGGCGGCGATGGCGGAGATTCTCGAAGCGCTGTGCGGTGCGTTGTTTCCGATGCGCCTGGGGCCGGTGGATCTGCGCGAAGAGAGTGAGGACTTTTACGTCGGCCATACCCTCGACGTGGCGTTGAACGCGTTGCTGGCACAGACTCGGCTGGAGCTGCGGTATGTCGCCCGGCACAGTGCGCAGGCCGACACCGAAGTCGAGGCCCGCGCAATCCAGATCGTTCAGGATTTTGCCCTCGCCTTGCCGGGCTTGCGCACGCTGCTTGATACCGACGTGCTTGCGGCCTATCACGGTGATCCGGCGGCGCGCAGTGTCGATGAAGTGTTGCTGTGCTACCCGGGGATTCTGGCGGTGATTCACCATCGTCTGGCGCACCATTTGTACCGCGCAGGGCTGCCGTTGCTGGCGCGGATCAGCGCGGAAATTGCGCACTCGGCCACCGGCATCGACATCCATCCGGGCGCGCAGATCGGCCGTAGCTTCTTTATCGATCATGGTACGGGTGTGGTGATTGGCGAAACCGCGATCATCGGTGAGCGGGTGCGGATTTATCAGGCCGTGACCCTGGGCGCCAAGCGCTTCCCGGCGGATGAAGACGGGCAGTTGCAGAAGGGCCATCCGCGCCACCCGATTGTCGAGGATGACGTGGTGATTTATGCCGGGGCGACGATTCTCGGACGGATCACCATTGGCAAGGGTTCGACCATTGGCGGCAACGTCTGGCTGACCAGGAGTGTGCCGGCGGGGTGCAATCTGACCCAGGCCAATTTGCAGCATGATGACGGGACGCAGAAGTAGGTTTCTGAATCTGCGTTGCAGTATCAGGACTCATCGCGAGCAGGCTCGCTCCCACAGTGGAACGCATTCCAAGGTGGGAGCGAGCCTGCTCGCGAATGTTTTAAGGTTGTATCGAGATAATGGCCTTCCGCCAATTCTCCAGTGAACGATTCGCCCCAAACCCACGTCATACCCCTCCTTGAGCTAGCGTAGGAAAACTACCGCCTAGCCGTACGATTAGTCCTTGCGACCCCATCCATGTTTAACTTGAACGTTCATTCAAGTTAAACCGGTGGTTCGCTGCCCGCTCACAACAGGAGGCTTGCCTTTGCTGAGTCCGATCATTTCAGCCACGTTTCAAACCCTCGAGGTGCACGTTTCATGAGTGCATCGTCTACCCCCGCCAGCGGTCTGGTGCGCATGAATCCGCCGGTGTTCTACTTCGCCGCGACGGTCATTCTGTTATTTGGTCTCGTTGTCATCGTCATGCCGGAACAGGCCGGAGCCTGGCTGCTGGAAGCGCAAAACTGGGCGGCCAACACGGTCGGCTGGTACTACATGCTCGCGATGACCCTGTATCTGGTCTTCGTGGTGGTCACCGCGTTATCCGGCTACGGCAAGATAAAACTCGGTGCCGACCACGACGAGCCCGAATTCAGTTACCTGTCCTGGGCCGGCATGCTGTTCGCCGCCGGGATCAGCATCACGCTGTTTTTCTTCTGCGTCTCTGAACCGTTGACCCACATGCTCCAGCCGCCACAGGGCGAGGCGGGCACGGCGGACGCGGCGCGCCAGGCGATGCAGATTCTGTTTCTGCATTGGGGCCTGCATGGCTGGGGCGTTTTTGCCTTCGTCGGCATGGCGCTCGCCTACTTCGCTTACCGGCACAACCTGCCGCTGGCCCTGCGTTCGGCGTTGTATCCGCTGATCGGCAAGCGCATCAACGGCCCCATCGGCTACGCGGTGGACGGCTTCGGCATCATCGCCACGGTGTTTGGTCTGGGTGCCGACATGGGCTTCGGTGTGTTGCACCTCAACTCGGGCCTGGACTACCTGTTCGGCATCGCTCACACCCAGTGGATTCAGGTCGGCCTGATCACGCTGATGATGGGCGCGGCGATCATCGTTGCCGTGTCTGGCGTCGATAAAGGCGTGCGGGTGATGTCCGACATCAACATGCTGCTGGCCTGTGCGCTGCTGCTGTTCGTGTTGTTTGCCGGGCCCACCCAGCACTTGCTCAACACACTTATCCAGAACCTCGGCGACTACCTCGGCGCCTTGCCGATGAAGAGTTTCGACCTCTATGCCTACGACAAACCGAGCGACTGGCTCGGCGGCTGGACCGTGTTTTATTGGGCCTGGTGGATCGCATGGTCGCCGTTCGTGGGCCTGTTCATCGCACGGATTTCCCGTGGTCGGACCATCCGTGAGTTTGTGTTCGGCGTGCTGTTGATCCCGCTCGGTTTCACCTTGGCGTGGATGTCGATCTTCGGCAACAGCGCCCTCGATCAGGTGCTCAATCACGGCATGAGCGCCCTCGGCATGTCGGCCATCGACAACCCGTCGATGAGCATTTACCTGCTGCTGGAAACCTACCCGTGGAGCAAAACCGTCATCGCTGTGACGGTGTTCATCAGCTTCGTCTTCTTCGTCACCTCTGCCGACTCGGGCACTGTGGTGCTCTCGACCTTGTCGGCCAAGGGCGGCAATCCGGACGAAGACGGGCCGAAATGGCTGCGGGTGTTCTGGGGCGCGATGACCGCGCTGATCACCAGCGCGCTGCTGTTCTCCGGCAGCATCGATGCGCTGAAATCGGCGGTGGTGCTGACCTCGCTGCCGTTCTCGCTGATTCTGCTGCTGATGATGTGGGGTCTGCACAAGGCGTTCTACCTGGAATCGCAGAAGCAGATTGCGCAACTGCATTCGCTGGCGCCGGTGTCCGGTGCGCGGCGCGGTACAGGTGGCTGGCGCCAGCGCCTGAGCCAGGCCGTGCACTTCCCGTCGCGAGACGAGGTGTACCGTTTCATGGACACCACCGTGCGCCCGGCAATCGAAGAAGTGACGGCGGTGTTCGTCGAGAAAGGCTTGAATGTGGTCACTCAGCCGGATCCGTCGCATGACAACGTCAGTCTGGAAATCGGCCATGGCGAGCAGCATCCGTTCATCTATCAAGTGCAGATGCGCGGCTACTTCACGCCGTCATTCGCGCGGGGCGGGATGGGCTCCAAACAGCTCAACAATCGCCGCTACTACCGCGCCGAAGTGCACCTGAGCGAGGGCAGTCAGGACTACGATCTGGTCGGCTACACCAAAGAACAGATCATCAACGACATCCTCGATCAGTACGAACGGCACATGCAGTTCCTGCACCTGGTGCGTTGATCTACGGCTGGGCGCCGGGCCGTTTACGACTCGGCGCTCAGCACCATGAACAACACCAGCGCCGCCAGCGGCACGCCGAATACAGCACTGCCGATCGCGATTTCCGACCCCAGCGACTGGCCGGCATGCACCACCCCCACCGCGCCATTGATCACCGTCAACGCCAGCCACAGCGCGGCGAAGCCGTAGGCCATGGTTTGACGGCTGAAGCCGATGCGCTCGCCGATGTAGAGCATCAGGGCCAGAAGGACCAGGCCGAAGAAGATGATGATGGCGGTGTGCATGGGTGTGCCTGCGGCATATGCAGTGTTTGGTCGGACGCCTTCGCGGGCAAGCCCGCTCCCACAGGGTTTGGCGTCGTTCCCAAAGGTTTTATTCAACGCAGAAACCTGTGGAGTGGGCTTGCTTGCGAAGGGGCCACCTCTGTGTCCTTTAGAGCATAGCCAAACTAGCCAACCCCGTATTCGTCAGGTGCTCTCGCGCTCGATGACCTGGCACTGCAGCAGATTAAGTCGTTGCACCTCCTCGGTCGGCAACACGCCAAGGCTTTCCAGCACCCGTGTCGCGGCCAGTACGCCGATCTCCAGTGCCGGGGGTTTGATGGTGCTGAGGCTTGGCAAAAGCATTTCGGCAAACGGGTAATCGCCGAAGCCGAGGACGGCGCAGTCTTCGGGGATCTTGATGCCTGCGCGTTGCCCGGCGAGCAGGCCGCCGGCGGCGAGGTTGTCGTTGGCGAAGATGATCGCGTCGGGGCGTGGTGAGCTATTCATCAGCGCTTCCATGGCTTGTTTGCCAGCTTCGAAAGGCGCGCGGTCGGCGTCCGGGGCGAATACCCAGGGTTCCATTGCAAATGCTCGGACAGTCGCGGCATAACCGTCGCGGCGTTCCAGCGCACTGAAGTCTCCCGGTGCGCTGTTCTGCACGAAAGCGATACGCCGATAGCCTTTGTCGTGCAGATAGCGAGCGGCGCTGACACCGACCTCAAAATGCGAAAAACCGATCTGCATCGGCCCGCGATCCGGCTGGTAATCCCATGTTTCGATCACCGGAACATCGGCCTCGGCAATCATCTTTTCGGTGCCCGCACTGTGGAAGTGACTGGTCAGCACCAACGCTGCCGGTGACCAGCCGAGAAACGCGCGCACCGCGTTTTCTTCCTGCTCGGCGCTGAAGTAACTCGAGGCCAGGAGCAGCTGATAGCCATTGCGACTAAGAGTGTCACTGAAGCCCTGAATGGTGTTGGCGAAGATCGGTCCGGAGATGTTCGGGATTACCATTCCAACGATTTTCCCTCGCGCTGAGGCCAGACCGCCGGCCACTAGATTCGGCACGTAACCCAGTTCTGCGACCACCGCCGCAATGCGTTCACGGCGTTCGGGCGAGACTTGCTCTGGCTGATTGAAATAACGCGATACGGTAATCGCCGACACGCCGGCCTGTCGTGCCACCGCGTTAAGGGTTACACGACCGGCGCCACGGCGTTTGCGGGGCTTCTCTTCGCTCAAGGTTCGATCCTTCTTAAAAACCAAAACGCATATAAAAGTAATTTTTCAGTATTGGACGTTCTATGTACGGCTTGCAGATACTGGCGATGGTAGCGCTAACAAAGCGCATTGTCTGCTACTCGCTCGAGCGAATGCCCACGACACCGATTCAGGCGCTGTCGTCGCAGAACGGCAGCGGTTCAGGGCCAATTTCGAGCGGGCAAACATGCACAACATTCCTGGGGCGACACACAAACTGGCGCAATCGATTCGCGCGGCAGGCTGGCTTTTTACCGGGTTGGCGGCGCTGCCGCTGCCCAATGCATTCGCGGCTGAGAGTGCTGATCAGGAGCCGACACTCAAGTCGGTGACCGTCACGGCGACGCGCCGCGAAGAGTCGCTGCTGAAGGTGCCGGTGGCGGTCTCGGTGATCGACGGCGAACAGCTGGAACGCGACAACCGCAACGGCGTGGCGAGCATCGTCCAGCAAGTGCCGTCGCTGAATTTCCGCACCGGCGCGTCGAACAAGGACACCTCGTTGTTCGTCCGTGGCGTCGGCACGATTTCCACCTCACCCGGCGTCGAGCCGACCGTGGCCACGGTGATTGATGGGGTGGTTTATGCGCGTCCCGGTCAGGCGACCCTCGACCTCCTGGATCTGGAGCGCGTCGAAGTCTTGCGCGGCCCGCAAGGCACGCTGTTCGGCAAGAACGCCTCGGCCGGTGTACTCAACATCACCAGCAAAGCACCGACCGCCGAGACCCACGGTTACATCAATCAGTCCTATTACAGCGGCAACGAAAGCCGCACGCGTTTCGGCATCGGCGGCAGCCTGATTCCGGACACGCTCAAGGGCTCGATCAGCACCTTGTTCGGCAGCTACGACGGCAATGTCGACAACAAACACAACGGTCAGGAGGTCAACGGCTACAACCATCGTGGCGTGCGCGGCAAACTCGAATTCACCCCGAACGATGACGTCACCTTCACCCTGATCGCCGACTACATGCAATCCCACGACGACGGCCCCAATGGTGTGGTGAGCAAGTCACTGACTCCGGCCTTCGCCAATGCGCTGAGCCCGGTCAATGCGACCAGCCACAACCGTGACATCAATACCGACACCCGCAGCCACGTCGAAGACACCAACAAAGGCCTCTCCGGCCAGCTCGACTGGCAACTGGGCGATTACACCCTGACCTCGATCACTGCGTGGCGCGGCTGGGACAACACCCAGTATCAAGACGGCGATCGCCTCGGCACTGTAACGGCGGCGTTCCCCGGCACGGCGGACAAGGGCGATCTGGCCTTCGATCAATACTCGCAGGAGCTGCGTCTGGCATCGCCGAAGGGTGAATTCCTCGAATACGTCGGCGGCCTGTTTTACATGCACGGCAAGGACGACGAAACCTATCAGCGCACGCTGACCACGACCACCAGCGTCAACCGAGGTGTGGCCGATTACAGCACCACCAGCGACAGCTACGCGGCGTTCGGTGAAACGACGTTGAACTTCACTTCGGACTTTCGTGGCATCGCCGGTCTGCGCTACACCCACGATGATCTGGAATACGATCACCGCCGCGTCTCCACCTCGGCGACCACCGTCAGCGGCATCCAGCCGGCGACCAGCAGTTCCGGTTCGGTGGATGAGGACGGCTGGTCCGGCCGCCTCGGCGTGCAGTACGACTTGAGCGACGCAGTCACCACTTACCTGACTTACTCGCGCGGCTACAAAGGCCCGGCCTACAACGTGTTCTTCAACATGCAGCCGCGTGACACCGAAGCACTCAAGCCGGAAACCTCCAACACCTGGGAGGCCGGTATCAAAGCGACGAGCTGGAACAATCGCCTGACCACCAACCTCGCGGTTTTCCACAGCGATTACGACAACTATCAGGCCAATTTTTTCGACACGGTGGCCGGGCAAGTAGTGACGCGCCTGATCAACGCCGGCAGCGTCAGCACCGAGGGCGTCGAACTCGATTACGCGTTGCAGGCGACCCAGCAATTGAAACTCTCCGGCGCACTGGCTTACACCCGTGCACGCATCGACGAATTCGCCTGCCCGGCGGGCGCGGCGGCGTCGTGCAACGTCAACGGCAAACCGCTGCCGTTCAGCCCGGACTGGAAAAGTTACGTGCGCGCCGACTACAGCATCCCGCTGGATAACGGCCTGGATATCGAACTCGGCACCGATTACAGCTGGCAAAGCGAAGTGCAGTACGACATCAGCCAGAACCCCGACACCAAACAGGGCGCCTACGGCCTGTGGAACGCTAGCATCGCCCTGGCCGATTACACCAATGGCTGGCGCGTGGCGCTGCTCGGCAAAAACCTCACCGACAAGTCGTATTCGCCACTGCTCGCCAGCGGCGGCAACTACATCTACCGCGCCGTGCCACGGGATGACGAGCGCTACTTCGGCGTGCAATTACGCAAGGATTTCTGAGATGAGCAGACAGCTGAAGCTTGGTGCGTTCCTCATGGCCACCGGGCACCACGTTGCCGCGTGGCGTCATCCGGATGTGCCGGCCAATGCCGGTCTCGATTTCGCCCATTACAAACGGCTGGCGCAGATTGCCGAGGCGGCGAAGTTCGATGCGCTGTTCGTTGCCGACAGCGTCGCCGCGCCGACCCAGGACATCGCCAGTCGCATGGCGCGCTCGGATCACTTCGAGCCACTGACGTTACTTTCGGCATTGAGTGCGGTGACCGAGCACATCGGCCTGATCGCCACGGCCACCACCAGCTACAACGAGCCGTACCATGTGGCGCGTAAATTTGCTTCGCTGGATCATTTGTCGGGTGGGCGAGCGGGGTGGAATCTGGTGACTTCGGATAACGCCGCCGAAGCTCTGAATTTCGGTCGCGAGGAGCATATCGGCCACGCTGAACGCTACAGCCGTGCCCGTGAATTTCATCAGGTGGTGACCGGGCTCTGGGACAGTTGGGAGGATGATGCCTTTCACCGCAACAAGGCCAGCGGTGTGTATTACGACCCGGAAAAGCTCCACGTGCTCGATCACGTCGGCGAGCACTTTCGCGTCAAAGGTCCGCTGAACGTCGCACGCTCACCTCAGGGGCAACCGGTGATTGTGCAGGCAGGCTCCTCCGAAACCGGGCGCGAACTGGCGGCGCAAACGGCTGAAGTGGTGTTCACCGCACAGACTTCATTGGCCGGCGCGCAAGCGTTCTATGCCGACCTCAAAGGGCGTTTGCCCAATTACGGCCGCAGTGCCGATTCGTTGAAAATCATGCCCGGAGTTTTTGTCGTCGTCGGACAGACGGAAGCCGAGGCGAAGGAAAAATGTGAAACGTTTCAGCAATTAGTCGAACCCGAGGTTGGCGTCGCCTTGCTTGGGCGTATGCTGGGCAACTTCGACTTGTCGAAGTACCCGCTGGACGGGCCACTGCCCGAGTTGCCGCTGACTGACAGCGGACAGCAGAGTCGGCAGAAGTTGCTGACCGAACTGGCGGGGCGGGAAAACCTCACGCTGGCTGAGCTGGGCCGCAAGATTGCTGGCGGGCGAGGGCATTACACTCTGGTGGGCACGCCGGTACAGATTGCCGATCGCTTGCAGGAGTGGTTCGAGCAGGGCGCTGCGGACGGCTTCAACGTGCTGGTGCCACATCTGCCGGGCGGGCTCGAAGATTTCGCCAATGCCGTGGTGCCGGAACTGCAACGGCGTGGGCTGTTCAGAACCGAGTATGAGGGTCGGACATTGCGCGACAACCTAGGCCTGGCCCGGCCCAAAAACAGATTTTTGTGATTGATAGAGCTGTTGTGGTGAGGGGATTTATCCCCGATGGACGGCGCAGCCGCCCCAAAAAATCTGAACAGTAACCGCAGATTTTGGGGCCGCTTCGCGACCCATCGGGGATAAATCCCCTCACCACAAAGTGTTCGACTTCAGATGACCAAAAGACAGACAAGAGAGGATTCGATGACTTACACCGCTGCCGAAAACCGCTATGACTCCATCCCTTACCGCCGCGTCGGTCGCAGCGGTCTGGTGCTGCCGGCGCTGTCACTGGGCCTGTGGCACAACTTCGGCGACAGCACGCCGATCGACACCCAGCGCGCCTTGCTGCGCACCGCCTTCGACTTAGGGATCAACCACTTCGACCTGGCCAACAACTACGGCCCGCCGTACGGCAGCGCCGAAACCAATTTCGGTCGCCTTCTGCGCGAAGACTTCAAGCAGTACCGCGACGAACTGATCATCTCCAGCAAGGCCGGTTGGGACATGTGGCCCGGCCCTTATGGCCAGGGCGGCGGTTCGCGCAAATACGTGCTGGCCAGCCTCGACCAGAGCCTGCAGCGCCTCGGTCTGGATTATGTGGATATCTTTTATTCGCACCGCTTCGACCCGGACACCCCGCTGGAAGAAACCGCCAGCGCCCTCGCCACTGCGGTTCAGCAGGGCAAGGCGCTGTACATCGGTATCTCGTCGTATTCCGGGGTGAAAACCCGCGAAATCGCCGCGTTGCTGAAAGAGTGGAAAGTGCCGCTGTTGATCCATCAACCGGCGTACAACCTGCTCAACCGCTGGGTGGAAAAGGATCTGCTCGATACCACCGAGGAACTCGGCACGGGCGTCATCGCTTTCACGCCATTGGCGCAGGGCCTGTTGACCGACAAATACCTCAACGGCGTACCGGAAGATGCGCGGGTCAATCGCCCGGGCGGCGGATCGCTGCAGGCTTCGCACTTGTCCGAGGCGAACATCGCGCATGTGCGTGCGTTGAACGAGATCGCCAAACGTCGTGGGCAGAGCCTGGCGCAACTGGCGCTGGCGTGGACCCTGCGTGATCCACGAGTGACCTCGGCGCTGATCGGTGCGAGCCGGCCGGAGCAGATTATCGAGAACGTCGGAGCGTTGAAGAATTTGAGCTTCAGTGCTGAAGAGTTGGCGGAGATTGACCGGTTTGCCCAAGAGGGCGGGATCAATCTGTGGGAGAAGCCTTCGACGGCGGAATAAGTGACTGGCGCCGAATGATTCGGCGCCTGCTCTGACGCTTTCGCGGGCAAGCCCGCTCCCACAGGGTTCCAGTCGTACACAAAAGCTGTGAACGGCGCTGTACCTGTGGGAGCGGGCTTGCCCGCGAAGGGGTCAGTTCAGACAACGAGGAAACCGGGTCTTATCTGAAAAACGGCACATCGCCCAACACCGTAGCCCGCTGCATCACCCGCCGCGCCGGCCGGTAATCATCCACCGCGTAATGCTGCGTCACGCGGTTGTCCCAGAACGCAATGTCGTCCTTCTGCCAACGCCAGCGAATGGTGAACTCCGGCCGCGTCGCGTGGGCGAACAGGAACTTCAGAATCGCCTCGCTCTCGGTTTCCGACAGCTCATTGATCTTCGACGTGAAGCCTTCGTTGACGAACAACGAACGCCGCCCGCTGACCGGATGCGTACGGATCACCGGATGCGACAACGGCGGGTTCTTGCGTCGCGCCTCTTCCCACTGCGCCAGCGCTTCCGGCGTGTTGCCATAGCGCTCCAGCGGAAACGAGCGGGTGAAATCGTGGGTTGCGGTCAGCCCTTCAAGCAAGCCTTTCATCGGCGCCGACAGCGCTTCATACGCGGCAATGCCGCTTGCCCACAGCGTGTCGCCACCAAATTCCGGCAACAACTTGGCGCTGAGCACCGCGCCCATCGCCGGCGTCGGCAGGAAGGTCACGTCGGTGTGCCAGATCGCGTTGTCGCGCACGTCGGTGACGGCGGTGTCGAGGATCAGCACTTCCGGTTGTTCCGGCACGTTCGGGTAGATCGGGTGAATGTGCAGATCACCAAAATAATGAGCGAAGCGCGCCTGTTGCGACGGTTCGATCGGCTGGTTGCGGAAGAACAGCACTTGGTATTTGAGCAGCGCCTGCTCGATGGCGTCGCGGTGTTCCAGGCTCAACGGCTGGCTGATGTCGACGCCGCTGATCTGCGCGCCGAGGGCCGAGCTTAATGGGGTGATGTTCAGGCTGCTCATGGTCTTACTCTTCAAATTCGGGGGGGCAGAGCTTTTGTAGGAGTGAGCCTGCTCGCGATAGCGTTGCGTCATTCACAACAGCCGTTGCCTTTCACTCGGCAATCGCGAGCAGGCTCACTCCTACAAGGGATTTACATGAAATGGGTCAGTGCGCCTGCCCGTGCCACGGCACCAGTTTGCGTTGCAAAGCGCGCAGGCCCATTTCCATGGCGAAGGCGATCAGGGCGATGACCAGAATCCCCAGCACCACCACATCGGTGACCAGGAATTGCGCGGCCGACTGCACCATGAAGCCCAAGCCGCTGGTGGCAGCGATCAGTTCCGCGGCGACCAGCGTCGACCAGCCAACCCCCAGCCCAATGCGCACACCGGTGAGAATGTCTGGCAGTGCGCTCGGCAAAATCACATGGCGAATCAGCTGTGCGCGAGTCGCGCCCAGCGACTGTGCAGCGCGCAATTTCGCCGGGTCGACGGTGCGCACGCCGGTCGCGGTAGCAATCGCGATCGGGGCGAAAATCGCCAGGTAGATCAGCAGCACTTTCGACAACTCGCCGATGCCGCACCAGATCACGATCAGCGGCAGATAAGCCAGCGGCGGAATCGGGCGGTAGAACTCGATCAGCGGATCGAGCACGCCACGGGCGATGCGGTTGGCACCGATGGCGATGCCCACCGGCACGGCGGTCAGAATCGCAAAACCAAGGCCCAGGCCGATGCGGCTCAGGCTCGCGCCGAGGTGCTGCCACAGGGTCGAATCCATATAGCCGCTGGTGGCCAGCAACCAGCCTTTTTGCAGCACAGCGGAGGGCGGTGGCAGGAACAGCGGCTCGATCAATCCAGTGGCGGTCACCGCCCACCAGATCACCAGCAAGGCGAACAACGTCAGCAGGCTGATCCAGCGCGTGCTGAGACTGCGGCGCACCGGGATCGCTACCGATGGGGTTTTCACTGCCGGGGCGGAAACGTCGTAACTGCTCATGCGCGCTCCTGTCGTTGAACGGCGCTGCGTTGCGAGAACACTTTGCTCAGCACGTGTTCGCGGGTTTCGATAAAACGCGGGTCGGATTTGATCGCCCGTGCCGATTCGCCAGCGGCGTAACGCTGGCCGAAATCCAGGTGCAGACGCTCAACGATCTGCCCCGGATTCGGCGCCAGCAGAATCAGGTCGGTTGCGAGGAACACCGCTTCTTCAATGTCGTGGGTAATCAGAAAAACCGGTTTGGCGGTGCGCTGCCAGACTTGCAGCAGCAGTTCTTGCATTTGTTCGCGGGTAAATGCGTCGAGGGCGCCGAAGGGTTCGTCCATCAGCAACACGCGCGGGTCGGCGGCGAGTGCACGGGCGAGGCCGACGCGTTGTTTCTGGCCACCGGAAAGTTGCCAGATACGGCGGTTTTCAAAACCGGATAGATCGACCAGCGCGAGCATCTCGCGGGCGATCTTTTCGCGCTTGTCCTTGGCGACACCGGCCAGTTCGAGACCGAATGCGACGTTGGCCAGCACATCCTGCCAAGGCAGCAGGGCATCGTCTTGGAACACCACGCCGCGCTCGGCGCTCGGGCCTTTGACCGGCACGCCGTCGAGGGTGATGCGCCCGGCACTCGGTTCGACGAAGCCGGCAATCAGGTTCAACAGCGAAGTCTTGCCACTGCCGGACGGGCCGAGGGCCACCAGCAATTGCTGCGGCCCCAGGGTCAGAGAAATATCCGCCAGCACCGGTTCCGGGCTGCCCGGGTACTGTGCGCTGATGCGCTCCAGCTGTAGCAAAGCCATCGCAGTTAACTCCCGATCAGTTGGTGATGTATTTGGCGCTGACGTACGGCGCGTAGTCCGGCAGAACCGCTTCGACCTTGCCTTGCTCCTTGAGGAACGCGGCGGTGTCGGTGATGGCTTTGGTGGTCGGTGCGCCAAGGTCGCTGACCTGATCAGCCGCCAGTGGGTAGACGTTGCCTTGCAGCAGCAATGGAATGTCGCTGGCCTTGGCGCCGGAGAGTTTCACCAGTTTGTCGACGTTGGCTTGATCGGCGAGCCAGGCTTTCGGGTCCTTGCGGTAATCGGCGTAGGCATCGAGGGTGACTTTGGCGAACGCTCTGACGATTTCCGGGTGCTTCTCGGCGAAGTCTTTACGCACGATCCACGCATCGAAGGTCGGCGCGCCGAACTTGGCGAGTTCACCGGAAGTGATCAGCACTTTGCCGTTTTCCTTGGCCACGCCCAGCGCCGGATCCCACACGTAAGTGGCGTCGATATCACCGCGTTTCCACGCAGCGATGATTGCTGGCGGCGCGAGGTTGAGCACGGTGACTTTCGAGGGGTCGATGTTCCAGTGCTTGAGTGCGGCGAGCAGGCTGTAGTGACCGGTCGATACGAACGGCACGGCGATTTTCTTGCCGACCAGATCCTGTGGAGTCTTGATGCCGGAGCCGTCGCGGGCGACCAGCGCTTCGGCGGCGCCGATCTGGGTGGCGATGAGGAAGGTTTCCACCGGGACTTTGCGGGTGATCGCAGCGGTCAGCGGACTTGAACCGAGGTAGCCGATCTGCACGTCGCCGGAAGCGATGGCGGTGATCACGTCGGCCCCGTTATCGAATTTGCGCCAGCTGATGTCGGCCTTGGTGGCCTTCTCGTAGGCGCCGTCGGCCTGGGCGACTTTCGCCGGGTCAACGGTGGTTTGATAAGCGACGGTGAGGTCGGCGGCCTGCGCCAGAAAGCTCGCAGCAGCCAGAGAGGCCACGGCCAGCAGGCGAAGCGGGAAATGCAGTTTCATGGGAGTGCTCCAGTTCAGGCGACCGAGGATCGGCGTGGAAAGGAGACTAAATGATCTAAGAATCTAAAAATAAATAACTTTTTAGACTTAGCTTATGAGCGGAAAAATCTAAGAAGGAGGGTAGAGAGAGCCTTTCGATAGTTCCCACGCTCTGCGTGGGAATTCAGCTTGTGACGCTCCGCGTCACTGGGACGCAGAGCGTCCTTTGAGGCATTCCCACGCAGAGCATGGGAACGATCATCACACGGTATTTCAGGTCGGCGTACTTCGCATCAACACCGCGGTCAGTCCCCTCTCCCACTGGGAGAGGGTTAGGGTGAGGGGCTCTTCAGTTACTGATCGCCAGAATGCTCGCCTGGTACGACCCGACAAACACATCGAAATCGCCCACTTCGTTCTGCTCCAACTCAGCCTGCGCCGCCAGCGAAGATCGCGCCAGTTCCTCAAACTTCGCCTGCTCATCCGCCGCCAACGGCTCGCTGCGGAAGAATTCGGCATGCGCCTGGCTCTGACGCAGGGAGAACTGCGCGAAGCTTTCCTTGTGCTCAGCCATCGCCGCCAACACCTGCGCCGAAGGCGTCAGCGACGGATCGCGGACCTTGGCCAGTTGCGCATCCAGCGCCTTGCTGTGCGCGTCGCCGCCATGGCTCTGATCCAGCAGCGCGGCGAGCGGGGCAATCTGTTCCAGCAGCTCGGTCGCCCAGGTCTTCATCTCGACCGGCTCACCGTCACGCTGCAATTGCAGGCCCGGACGGCGACCTTCCTTGACCACGCTGAGGAAGTTCGAGGTGGCGTTGCCGCACGACGTGTTGGTCAGCAGCGGGCTGTCGTTCAGCGCGCAGTACAGCAGGAACGCGTCGAGGAAGCGCGACTCGGTCAGGTCGATGCCCATCGGCAGAAACGGGTTGATGTCCAGGCAACGCACTTCGACGTACTGAATGCCACGGGCCATCAAGGCCTGGATCGGCCGCTCACCGGTGTAGGTCACGCGTTTCGGGCGGATGTTGGAGTAGTACTCGTTTTCGATCTGCAGGATGTTGGTGTTGAGCTGCACCCACTCACCATCCTTGTGCGTGCCGACCTCAACGTACGGCGCGTACGGCGTGGCCACGGCTTTGCGCAGGCTGTCGGTGTAGCTCGCCAGATCGTTGTAGCACGGCGTCAGGCCGGCCTGGGCGTTGCTTTGATAACCGAGGTCGCTCATGCGCAGGCTGGTGGCGTAGGGCAGATACAGGGTGTCCGGATCGAGCTGTTCCAGCTGATGCGAACGACCGCGCAGGAAGCCTGCGTCCAGCGCCGGCGATGCACCGAACAGGTACATCAGCAGCCAGCTGTAGCGACGGAAATTACGGATCAACGCGATGTAGGAAACCGACTGGAAATCGCGGTCAGTGCCGACAAAACCCTCGGCTTCGCGCAGCAGCGGCCAGAGCTTTTCCGGCAGGGAAAAGTTGTAGTGAATCCCGGCGATGCACTGCATGGTCTTGCCGTAACGCAGGGCCAGGCCCTTGCGGTAGACGTACTTGAGCTGACCGATGTTGGAGGTGCCGTAATAGGCGATCGGGATGTCTTCCTCGGCCGGCAAAGGGCACGGCATCGATGGACTCCACAGGTACTCGTTGCCGAGCTTGCTGTAGGCAAAGCGATGAATCTTGTCCAGGCTCGCCAGCGTATCCGCCGGGTCGGGCAGGGCGGGCGTGATGAATTCCAGCAGCGACTCGGAATAGTCGGTGGTGATTTGTTCGTTGGTCAGCGCGGAACCCAAGGCTTCCGGGTGCGGCGTTTGCGCCAGTCGACCTTCGCTGGTCACGCGCAGGCATTCACGTTCGATACCGTGAAGGCACTGTTCGAGCAGAGAGAGGTTGGCGCGCTCGCCGAGCAGAGCCAGGCGGCGGTTGAGAAGTTCGCTCAATTTGGATTCCTTCACGCGTCAGTCGCCCCAATATGGGGGTGGGCAGGACGGTCTACAAGGGTGAAGTTGAAACTGGCGTTTTCGCCTGGTTTTTCGGGCCTCAAAGCCCCCGTTGAAACGCCAACTTCATTCCCTGAATCTGGCTGATGCACTCGAAGAATACGCGATCCCTGTGGGGGCGGGCTTGCCCGCGAAGAGGGCGTGTCAGTCAACCTCAAGTTGCCTGACACAGCGCTTTCGCGAGCAAGCCCGCTCCCACAGAAAAGCTCGACGCTGCGATCACAGCGCCGAAATTAACTCAAAATGATGAACAACATCTACAGGACAGCGAACGTGCCTTGCGCTTTTGCGACCAGTTTGTCGCCTTGCATTACGTCGGCCTCGACCACCAGCGTGCGCCGGCCCGGGTGGATCACCCGCGCCGTGCACATCACCTCGCCCTCGGAAACGGCACGGATATAGTTGATCTTGCACTCGATGGTCGCGCTCTGCTGGTCAAAGCCGTGGGTGCTGGAACAGGCCAGCCCCATGGCGATATCGACCAGACTGAACAGCGCGCCTCCGTGCAATTTGCCACCGCGATTGCGCAGTTGCGGTTCCAGCCCCAGGGTGACTTGCGCCACCCCGGTTTCCAGGCTGTGCAGGCGGCAGCCCAACAGCTTGAAAAACGCGCTCTCGACGAGCCCGGCCGGAATTTCCATCAGCGTTTCTTCAACTGCTTGGCGTTGGCGAACAGCGAGGCCATCGCATTGTTCACCGGCGCGGCGGTGACGGTTTCCTTGCGTGGCGCGTTGTTCGAAGGCTGGCGTTGTGCCGAGCCCGGACGCGAGCCACGGGCGCCGTCGATCTTCTCGCCCGGGGTGTCGCCCATGCGCATCGACAGGCCAACGCGTTTGCGCGGGATGTCGACTTCCATGACCTTCACTTTCACCACATCACCGGCCTTCACCGCTTCACGCGGATCCTTGATGAACTTCTCCGACAGCGCCGAAATGTGCACCAGACCGTCCTGATGCACGCCGATGTCGACGAATGCACCGAACGCGGTCACGTTGGTGACAACACCTTCGAGGATCATCCCCAGTTGCAGATCCTTGAGGTCTTCGACACCTTCCTGGAACTCGGCAGTCTTGAATTCCGGACGCGGGTCACGGCCCGGTTTTTCCAGTTCTTGCAGGATGTCGGTCACGGTTGGCAGACCGAAGGTCTCGTCGGTGAATTTCTTCGGGTCCAGACGCTTGAGGAACGCGGCGTCGCCGATCAGCGAGCGGATATCGCGGTCGGTTTCAGCGGCAATGCGCTGCACCAGCGGATAGGCTTCCGGGTGAACTGCAGAGGAATCCAGCGGGTTGTCGCCGTTCATCACGCGCAAGAAGCCGGCGGCCTGTTCGAAGGTTTTTTCGCCCAGACGCGCGACTTTCTTCAGTGCTGCACGGGTTTTGAAGGCGCCGTGTTCATCGCGGTGAGCGACGATGTTTTGCGCCAGTGTCGCGTTGAGGCCGGAGATCCGCGCCAGCAGCGCTACCGAAGCGGTGTTCACATCAACACCGACGGCGTTCACGCAGTCCTCAACCACAGCATCCAGGCCACGCGCCAGTTTCAGCTGCGAAACATCATGCTGGTACTGGCCGACACCAATGGATTTCGGATCGATTTTCACCAGCTCGGCCAGTGGATCCTGCAGGCGACGGGCGATGGACACTGCACCACGGATCGACACGTCCAGATCCGGGAATTCCTTGGCCGCCAGCTCCGACGCCGAGTACACCGATGCGCCGGCTTCCGAAACCATGACCTTGGTCATCTTCATGGCCGGGTATTTTTTGATCAGCTCGATCGCCAGTTTGTCGGTCTCACGGCTGGCGGTGCCGTTGCCGATGGCGATCAGGTCCACCGAGTGCTTGGCGCACAGGGCGGCCAGGATGGCGATGGTCTGGTCCCACTTGTTGTGCGGAACGTGCGGGTAAACCGTGGCGTGATCCAGCAGCTTGCCGGTCGAATCGACCACCGCGACCTTGCAGCCGGTACGCAGGCCCGGGTCGAGGCCCAGGGTCGCGCGCGGGCCGGCCGGCGCGGCCAGCAGCAGGTCATGCAGGTTGTGGGCGAACACGTTGATCGCCTCGGTTTCGGCGCCGTCGCGCAGCTCGCCGAGCAGGTCGGTTTCCAGATGGGTGTAGAGCTTGACCTTCCAGGTCCAACGCACCACTTCGCCGAGCCATTTGTCGGCCGGACGGTTCTGGTTCTGGATATTGAATTGCTGACCGATCATGCCTTCGCACGGGTGCATGGTGCCCGGCAGCTCGTCGCCGACCTTCAGCGCAGAGCTGAGGATGCCTTCGTTACGGCCACGGAAAATCGCCAGCGCGCGGTGCGACGGCATGCTTTTCAGCGGTTCGTCGTGTTCGAAGTAGTCGCGGAACTTGGCGCCTTCCTCTTCCTTGCCGGCGATGACGCGGGCACTGAGGGTCGCTTCCTGCTTGAGGTAATTGCGCAGCTTTTCCAGCAGGCTGGCGTCTTCGGCAAAGCGCTCCATCAGGATGTATTTGGCGCCTTCGAGCGCCGCCTTCACATCAGCCACGCCTTTTTCGGCGTCGACGAAACGTGCGGCTTCGGCTTCCGGGGTCAGGTTCGGGTCGTTGAACAGGCCGTCGGCCAGCTCGCCGAGGCCGGCTTCAAGGGCGATCTGGCCCTTGGTGCGGCGCTTCTGCTTGTACGGCAGGTACAAGTCTTCGAGGCGAGTCTTGGTGTCGGCGAGCTTGATGTCGCGTTCAAGCTGCGGAGTGAGTTTGCCTTGCTCTTCGATGCTGGCGAGGATGCTGATGCGCCGTTCGTCGAGTTCTCGCAGGTAGCGCAGGCGCTCTTCCAGATGACGCAACTGGGTGTCATCGAGGCTGCCGGTGACTTCTTTCCGGTAACGGGCGATGAAGGGAACGGTAGAGCCTTCATCGAGTAGCGCGACGGCCGCTTCGACCTGTTGTGGGCGTACGCCGAGTTCCTCGGCGATGCGGCTGTTGATGCTGTCCATAAAACCACCTGACATATTGTGAAAGCAGGCTCGCAGGCACGGAAATAAAGGCCCGGAGTCTGGTTGAGCGGCTTGAAGATTGCCGCTGCCTGGGTCAAAAGGCAGCCCATTGACCCGTGAAATCGAACAATTACTGCGCCGGGCAGGAAAAAAAGGCCTGCCACCTGCGGTAACGATTCAGACGTTGCCTGGCACAAAACGCCGCGCATTATAACCAGCGTTCTGTCATTCGGGGGCGTTGCAGTCTGTAGGCATAAACCCCGGTTTTCTGGCAGTGAAGGAAAAATCTGCTAACAATGCACACGGTGCGTATAACGGCAGCTACGCCATAATGCGCGCCGAGCTAAAAGGAGCATCCAATGAGCAGCACTGCACAAACTGCTGAAGGCGAAAAAATTCTCATCGTTGACGACGATCCGGGGCTGAGCAGCCTGCTGGAACGGTTTTTCGTCAGCAAGGGCTACCGCGCCCGTACCGTACCGAACACCGAGCAGATGGATCGTCTGCTGTCGCGTGAAGTTTTCAATCTGGTCGTACTCGACCTGATGCTGCCTGGCGAAGACGGTCTGACCGCCTGCCGCCGTTTGCGGGCGGCAAACAACCAGATTCCGATTATCATGCTCACCGCCAAGGGCGATGAGATGAGCCGCATCAAGGGCCTGGAGCTGGGCGCCGACGATTATCTGGCCAAGCCGTTCAACCCGGACGAGCTGATGGCTCGGGTCAAAGCGGTGCTGCGTCGTCAGGCCGCACCGGTACCGGGCGCACCGGGCAGCGAAGACGAAAACGTCACTTTCGGTGATTACGTATTGTCGCTGGCCACTCGCGAACTGAAGCGCGGCGACGAAGTGCACATGCTCACCACCGGTGAGTTTGCGGTACTCAAGGCCTTGGTGATGAACGCGCGTCAGCCATTGACCCGCGACAAACTGATGAACCTGGCCCGTGGCCGCGAGTGGGATGCTCTGGAGCGTTCCATCGACGTACAGATCTCCCGTCTGCGCCGGATGATCGAGCCTGATCCGTCGAAACCGCGCTATATCCAGACTGTCTGGGGCGTGGGCTACGTGTTCGTACCGGATGGCGCCGCCACCAAGTGATCGGCGATTTGTAGGAGCGGGTCTGCGGGGGCTGGTCGAACGGCCATGCCCGCAGACTCGCAATCCGCAATATGCGAGCATTGCTCGCTCCTGCAAGTGTGTAGCGGTTATAGATGAAAACCCCCGTCTGGTTCCCCCAAAGTTTTTTCTCCCGCACCCTCTGGCTGGTGCTCATCGTCGTGCTGTTTTCCAAGGCGCTGACCCTGGTTTATCTATTGATGAACGAGGACGTGCTGGTGGATCGCCAATACAGCCACGGCGTCGCCCTGACGCTGCGCGCCTATTGGGCCGCTGACGAAGAAAATCGCGCGAAGATCGCTGACGCCGCCACCCTGATCCGGGTGGTGGGTGCCGGCGTGCCGGAAGGCGAACAGCACTGGCCCTACAGCGAAATCTACCAACGGCAAATGCAGGCGGAACTCGGTGCCGACACCGAAGTGCGATTGCGCATGCACTCGCCGCCGGCATTGTGGGTTCGCGCGCCGAGCCTGGGCGATGGCTGGTTGAAAGTCCCGTTGTACCCGCACCCGTTACGTGGCCAGAAAATCTGGAACGTGCTCGGCTGGTTCCTGGCGATCGGTTTGCTGTCGACCGCCTCGGCGTGGATTTTCGTCAGCCAGCTCAACCAACCCTTGAAGCGTCTGGTCTACGCTGCCCGGCAACTCGGTCAGGGTCGCAGCGTGCGCCTGCCGATCAGCGATACGCCAAGCGAAATGACCGAGGTGTATCGCGCCTTCAACCAGATGGCCGAAGATGTCGAACAGGCCGGCCGTGAGCGTGAATTGATGTTGGCAGGGGTTTCCCACGACTTGCGTACACCGTTGACCCGATTACGGCTGTCGCTGGAGTTGATGGGCGACCGCAACGACCTGACTGACGACATGGTGCGCGATATCGAAGACATGGACGCGATTCTCGACCAGTTCCTAGCGTTCATCCGTGATGGTCGTGATGAGTCGGTGGAGGAGGTCGATCTCAGCGATCTGGTGCGTGAGGTGGCGGCACCGTACAACCAGAACGAAGAGAGGGTGCGCTTGCGCCTCGAGCCGATCCAGCCGTTTCCGCTACGTCGGGTGTCGATGAAACGCCTGTTGAACAACTTGATCGGCAACGCCTTGAATCATGCTGGCAGCAGTGTGGAAGTCGCCGCCTATGTGTCCGGTGATGTCAGCGCGCCGTATGTGGTGCTGAGCGTGATGGACCGCGGGGCGGGGATCGATCCTTCCGAACTTGAAGCGATTTTCAACCCGTTTACCCGAGGAGATCGGGCGCGGGGCGGCAAGGGCACCGGGTTGGGGCTGGCGATCGTGAAGCGGATTGCTTCGATGCATGGGGGCAATGTTGAGTTGCGTAACCGGTCTGGGGGTGGGCTTGAAGCGCGGGTACGGTTGCCGTTGGGGCTGATGTTGCCGCGGGATGCCGTTTAAAGCATAAACCCTCACCCCAGCCCTCTCTCAGAGGGAGAGGGGCCGACCGAGGTGTCTGGCGTTGTACATCGACCTGAAAGACTGGCTCGATTGTGGATTCGGCACAGCAGGATCAGGTCGGCGTATCTCTTAAGCATCTCCCTATCAGTCCCCTCTCCCTATGGGAGAGGGTTAGGGTGCGGGGCTCTTGCTCTTCGCTCTAGCCCTTACCCTTGGTGCGAGTCATATTCGGCCCGCCATTCTTCTCAAGGTGCTCGATGATGATCCCCGCCACATTCTTCCCTGTGGTGGTCTCGATCCCCTCCAGCCCCGGCGACGAGTTCACTTCCATCACCAGCGGCCCATGATTGGAACGCAGGATATCCACACCCGCCACCGCCAGGCCCATGACCTTGGCAGCACGCAACGCGGTCATGCGTTCTTCCGGGGTGATCTTGATCAGGCTGGCGCTGCCGCCGCGATGCAGGTTGGAACGGAATTCACCCGGTTTGGCCTGACGCTTCATCGCCGCGATCACCTTGTCGCCGACCACAAAGCAGCGGATGTCCGCGCCGCCCGCTTCCTTGATGTATTCCTGAACCATGATGTTCTGCTTCAGGCCCATGAACGCCTCGATCACCGACTCCGCAGCGGTCGCGGTTTCGCACAACACCACCCCAATGCCCTGAGTGCCTTCCAGCACTTTGATCACCAGTGGCGCGCCGTTGACCATGTCGATCAGGTCGGGGATGTCATCCGGCGAGTGGGCAAACCCGGTCACCGGCAAACCGATGCCGCGCCGTGACAGCAACTGCAGCGAGCGCAACTTGTCCCGCGAACGGGCAATCGCCACCGATTCGTTGAGCGGGAAGACACCCATCATTTCAAACTGACGCAACACTGCGCAGCCATAGAACGTCACCGACGCGCCGATCCGCGGGATTACCGCGTCGAAACCTTCCAGCGGTTTGCCGCGATAGTGGATCTGCGGCTTGTGGCTGGCGATGTTCATGTAGGCGCGCAAAGTGTCGATCACTACCATTTCATGCCCGCGTTCGGTGCCGGCTTCGACCAGACGACGGGTGGAATACAGACGCGGATTCCGCGACAGCACAGCGATCTTCATGCAACACCTGTGGAGGAGGTAGATACCGGGAACACCGGCTTGTCTTGTACATATTTGATGCCCGGATTGACCACCAGATGGCCGTCAATCAGGGCTTTGGAACCGAGCAACAGGCGATAGCGCATGGATTTGCGGCAGGCGAGGGTGAACTCGATCGGCCAGACCCGATCACCCAGGGCCAGGGTGGTGCTGATCACATAGCGCTCCTGGGCATGGCCGTTGGAGCTTTTAATGGTTTTGCGCGTTACCAGCGGCGCTTCGCAACGGCGGTGACGCAACTGCACCACCGTGCCCAGGTGCGCGGTGAAGCGCACCCACTTCTCGCCGTCGCGCTCGAACGGCTCGATATCGGTGGCATGCAGGCTGGAGGTGCTGGCACCGGTGTCGATTTTCGCCCGCAGGCCGGCGACTCCCAAATCCGGGAGCGCCACCCACTCGCGCAGACCGACAACGGTCAAATGGTCAAATGTCTTCAATGGATAAAACCAACGATTAACGCGTCCACGCCTCAGGTGAAACCTGGGCCAACGCTTTGAATGCAGGTTTGGCGAACCAGTACCCCTGCATCAGAAATATTCCACAGTCCGCCAGGAAATCCCGTTCACCGGCGCTCTCGATGCCTTCGGCGATGACTGTAACGTCCAACTCCGCACAGATTGTGACAATACCCCGGACGATAGCCTGACGAACGCGGTCTTGATCGACATCGCGGATCAGCGCCATGTCGAGTTTGATCAGGTCCGGTTGGAAATCAGCCAGCAGATTGAGCCCCGAATAACCGGCACCGAAATCGTCGATGGCGGTCTTGAAGCCGAATTCGCGGTATTCACGCAGAATATTGGTCAAATGGCGATAGTTATCTACGTGCTCGCTTTCCAGGGTTTCGAAAATCAGTCGGTCGATCGGGAAACTGTGTTTTTTGGCGGCCTCCAGGGTGCTGCGAATGCATAGCTCTGGACGATAGACGGCGTTGGGCATGAAGTTGATCGACAAGTGTGTCTGCATATTAAGGTTGGCCGCGCCTTCGATGGCGCGGGTCCGGCAGAGTTGGTCGAAGCGGTAGCGGTTGTCTTCTGTAACCTGATCTAACACCGTCAATGCGCCTTCACCAGCCAGACCACGGACCAGCGCCTCATGGGCGAAAATCGACTGGTCGCGCAGATCGACGATAGGTTGGTAGGCGAAGTCAAAATCAAAACCCAGCGGTTCGCTTTGCTGGCAGCCCTGGCAACCGGCCTGTGGCGAGGTCAATGAAGACGGAAATTTAGTCACTCGATCACTCCATGCCGCTGAACCGGCGAAGATCACAGTCTATCTGGAGGGCCGAATTCTTGCGCCCGACAGAAACGGTAGTACAGTTCCGACTACTGGCAGAACGAGGAATTCATATGGCGCAAAAACAGGAAGAAGACGACAAGGTCCGTCTCGATAAATGGTTGTGGGCTGCGCGTTTTTATAAAACCCGGGCCTTGGCCAAAGCAGCGATCGAGAGTGGCAAAGTGCATTGTCGGGGCGAGCGCTGCAAACCAGGCAAAGAGCCACGCATCGGCGATGAATTCGAGATCCGTACTGGTTTCGAAGTGCGTACGGTGAAGGTCGAAGCCTTGTCGATTGTGCGTCGTGGCGCGCCTGAAGCGCAGACGTTGTATGCGGAAACCGAAGCGAGCGTGGCAAAACGCGAAGCGGCTGCGGCGATGCGCAAGGCGGGTGCCTTGGGCGTGAGCACCGATGGCAAGCCGAGCAAGAAGCAGCGGCGGGATCTGTTTAAATTTCGTGGGAACAGTAACGACGAGTAGAGCCGTAGTTGCTGTGTTGTCTGTGCTGACGTCATCGCGGGCAAGCCCGCTCCCACAGGTATTTCAGATGCTCACAAAATTTATGTTCACTGAATATCACTGTGGGAGCGTGGCTTGCCCGCGATCGAGTGCGCAGCGCTCGCCATGGACGACGCGGTATCAGGCGCTACGCACCACACTCATCCGCGAAACAAGCGGCAACTTGCCCAGCAAATTGAAGATCGGCGAAGTCACCTTCAGCCAGAAATTCGCGGCGTGATAGGCAAACGGCGTGTAGTAACCCCAGCCCAACGCCCACACCGCCAGCAACACGCCGCCGATGTAATCGTCCTGACCCCAATGCGCGCCGGCCACCAGCCGCGGCAGCATGAACAGCAGCGCCAGGCCCCAGATCACCAGGAACTGGCCGACCGTACGGCTGAACACGCCCATGAACAGCGCCCAGATCAACAGCACCGAAGCATGGTCACCGGGGAAGCTCTGGCTGGAGCGATCCTTCAGCTCCCAGGTCTTCTCCAGATGTGGGAAGTAGTCGCTGATGTGCACCGCGCCTTCAAGGACCATCGACGGGCTGCTGTGTTGCCAGTCCATGTGGTCGGCGAACTTGGAAAACAGCGTGCGGATCACCACCATCAACAGCAGGATCGAGAAAAATCCGAAAAAGGCGCGACGCACATCAATCGCCTTGAACACCCAGTCGCCCTTGATCAGCAGCGTCAGCAGAATCAGCCCGACCACAATGTCGAAAGGGCGCAGACTTGCAATTGCCCAGATGTGGAGCCATATCGGGTTGCTGGCCAGCGGTGCGTTGAGTGAGCGGAACAGCCACTCGTCGAAAAACACACACAGCGCGTTGCCCGTAGGCCATAACCAGAAAGCCAGTAGCGCCAATGGCACCACATTGCACAGAACCAGCCGGCCGAGGTTCCACCTTTGTTGGAACAAACCCGGATTGTTCATAAAATGCCTCCCATGGCTAAGCAGTCGGCACCAAAATAAGTGCCAAGAAGCGCAAATTTTCATTCTTTGTAACCATTTTGTCACCTCATTCAGATACCCAGACCTATGACCGACCTACCGGATACCGATTACACCCAACGCTTCATCTTTGATGACAGCGACACGCGCGGCGAACTGGTCGCGCTGGAGCGCAGCTACGCCGAAGTCCTCGCCAAGCACCCGTACCCGGAACCGGTCGCGCAGTTGCTCGGCGAATTGATGGCGGCGGCCTCGTTGCTGGTGGGCACCTTGAAGTTCGACGGCTTGCTGATCCTGCAGGCACGCTCCGAAGGCCCGATCCCGATGCTGATGATCGAGTGCTCCAGCGACCGTGAAATCCGTGGTTTGGCGCGTTACCACGCCGATCAGATCGCGGCGGATGCGACCCTCAGCGACTTGATGCCGAACGGCGTCCTGGCTCTGACCGTCGACCCGACTGTCGGCCAGCGCTATCAGGGCATCGTCGACCTCGACGGCGAAACCCTGTCCGAGTGCTTCACCAATTACTTCGTCATGTCGCAACAGGTCGGCACCCGCTTCCAGCTGTTCGCCGACGGTCGTCGTGCCCGTGGCCTGCTGCTGCAGCAACTGCCCGCCGATCGCTTGAAAGACGAAGAAGACCGCGCCGCCAGTTGGCAGCACATCACCGCGCTGGCCAGCACGCTGACCGCCGATGAACTGTTGAGCCTGGACAATGAAACCGTCCTGCACCGTCTCTACCATGAAGAGCAGGTGCGCCTGTTCGATGTGCAGAAACTGCGCTTCCATTGCAGCTGCTCGCGGGAGCGCTCGGGCAATGCACTGGTCAGTCTGGGTCAGGAAGATGCACAGGCTCTGGTGGTGGAAAACGGCGGCAACATCGAGATCGATTGCCAGTTCTGCAACCAGCGCTACCTGTTTGATGCGACCGATGTAGCTCAATTGTTCGCTGGCGCAGGCGTCGACACGCCGTCAGATACCCGGCACTAAAACGGTTCAGCGCAGGTAAATTCACTGCGTAACGACGGAATATCGCCGTTACGACGGGAGGACCCTACTCTTTTTGGGCTTTTCTGGCATAATCCGGCCCACTTTTTTCGCGGTAGTAGTGCACGACTTTCTACTACAAAACGTTTGGAGCACACTCGGCCACTGGCCGACGGGGAACCTCATGACGCAAGCCAATAACGCCGTGTACACCGATCTGAGTGTTGATGATCTGGTAAAAGAAGCCCTGAACCGCGGTGAGGGCGAGCTTGCCGATACCGGCGCTCTGGTTGTTCGCACTGGTCACCGCACCGGTCGTTCGCCTGTTGACCGTTTCATCGTTGAAGAGCCTTCCACCCAGGCCGCTATCGCCTGGGGCCCGATCAACCGCAAGTTCCCGGCCGACAAGTTCGATGCCTTGTGGGCTCGCGTCGAGGCGTTCAACAACGCGCAAGAGCACTTTGTTTCCCACGTGCATGTAGGCGCGGCCGAAGATCACTACCTGGCCGTGAAAATGACCACCCAGACTGCCTGGCAGAACCTGTTCGGTCGTTGCCTGTTCATCAACCCGGCGCAGTACAACCCGGCTGGTCGTGAAGAGTGGCAGGTGCTCAACGTGGCCAACTTCGAGTGCGTGCCAGAGCGTGACGGCACCAACTCCGACGGTTGCGTGATCCTCAACTTCGCACAGAAGAAAGTGCTGATCGCCGGCATGCGTTACGCCGGTGAAATGAAGAAAGCCATGTTTTCCGTGCAGAA
>NZ_JBIUVJ010000024.1:0-71071 GCF_044742875.1 Pseudomonas sp. NPDC087817 | reverse complement strand
TCCTGGCAGTAGTGCAGTTTGAACTTGCTGCCGACGATGATCGCGTCTTCCAGTTTGGTGGTGTAGTAGTGCTCTTGGGTACCTTGAGCCGAAGTACGGAACCACTGGATAACGATTTCGCTCATGCGCTCGCCCGAAGTCAGAGCAGCTTGCAGCAGAGGCGAAGCCTTGTCGTAGACCTTGGTGATCACAACTGGCTTGTGTACGCGCTGACCGGTTGGCTGACCGGATTGCGGGTCACGCGGGATGATCACGTCGTGGCTGAAAGCCTGAACCATGACCTGGTCTTCGTGGCCCTCTTGAAAAGTGTTGCCAACCGAGTCGGCGGTAAAAGCGCCGGCAGTGATCAGACCTTGTTTTTCGCCAGTGACCGACATGTACGCTGGTGTTGCCATGGGAATGCTCTCCTTGCTCGAAGTGACACGTTAAACAAGCACTATTGCCTGTCCGTGTAAGTTCTGAGATATCAACTTTCGTGCCAGTGATTCGATAGTCATTTCGGATCAAGGATTTAAGTGAATTACCTCATCCGTGCAGGTTAGTTGGACAGGCAGAACCCGCGAAAAGTGCGCAAGAAGTTGCGCAGTACTGCGCAACTTCTTGCGCACTTGGCTACAGCCCTTTGGCTGTAAGGTCTGTAGCGGTTTCATGGGGTGTTTTATTATGAGCAGCTGCGCAACTTCTTGCGCATCATGGCTATATAGTGGCTATTAAAATTACAGGGAAATTCAGGTACTAAAATCTGCAAGTTTTTCCCTTTAAGAGAAGTGTTTTTTTGTGGTGTTCGAGTTATCTCCAGCAACCGATTTGTGCCGAGAGCTGCCAACGTTAAACGTAGCAGTCGGCAGAAAACAGGCGCCGGTGTGGATGAGTGATCCAGATCGTCGGACGTCCAGCTCGTCAGTACGTCGGCATAGAGACGACCTATGAGCTGGATTGTTAAACCGTATTTCCTTAATCTTGCCCCCCTCGATACGCTGCACCCAACTTTTTACAGGACTGTCGAGCTCACGCCTTCCCCAAGGTTATCCACAGTCCTTTTTTATTCCCGCCGGCAGTCCGGCGTTCCGCGCCAGTTTATTCGGCCCGGTCAACAGGAGCAGGTCATGTCTGAAGTCCGTCATTCGCGAGTGATTATTCTGGGTTCCGGCCCTGCCGGTTACAGCGCTGCGGTGTATGCCGCGCGTGCCAACCTCAAGCCGCTGCTGATCACCGGCATGCAGGCTGGCGGTCAACTGACCACCACCACCGAAGTCGACAACTGGCCGGGTGACGTCCATGGCCTGACCGGTCCTGCGCTGATGGAGCGGATGCGCGAGCACGCTGAGCGCTTTGAAACCGAGATCGTTTTCGATCACATCAATGCCGTGGACTTCGCCGCCAAGCCGTACACCCTGACCGGCGACAGCGCGACCTACACCTGCGACGCCCTGATCATCGCCACCGGCGCCAGCGCGCGTTACCTGGGGCTGCCGTCGGAAGAATCGTTCATGGGCAAAGGCGTTTCCGCTTGCGCGACCTGCGACGGTTTCTTCTACCGCAACAAGCCTGTGGCAGTGGTCGGCGGCGGCAACACCGCTGTTGAAGAGGCGCTGTATCTGGCCAACATCGCCAGCACTGTGACCCTGATCCACCGTCGCGAAACCTTCCGCGCCGAGAAGATCCTGATCGACAAGCTCAACGCTCGCGTCGCCGAAGGCAAGATCATCCTCAAGTTGAACGCCAACCTCGACGAAGTCCTCGGCGACAACATGGGCGTGACCGGTGCGCGCCTGAAGAACAACGACGGCAGCTTCGACGAAATCACCGTCGACGGCGTGTTCATCGCCATCGGCCACACCCCGAACACTTCGCTGTTCGAAGGCCAGCTGACCCTGAAAGACGGTTATCTGGTGGTGCAGGGCGGCCGTGACGGCAACGCCACCGCGACCAGCGTCGAAGGCATTTTCGCCGCCGGCGACGTGGCTGACCACGTTTACCGCCAGGCCATCACCTCGGCCGGCGCCGGCTGCATGGCGGCACTGGATACCGAGCGGTACCTGGACGGTCTGCAGAACGCTTCGTTCTAAATCGCAGACATAAAAAAACCGGCCGATTGGCCGGTTTTTTTGTGCCCGAGTTTCAGGTTCAACACAGTTCCAATGTGGGAGCGAGCCTGCTCGCGAATGCGGTGTTTCAGTCGACATCAATGTCGAATGTCAGTCCGTATTCGCGAGCAGGCTCGCTCCCACAGGAATTGGGTTTGCAGCTGAAATTAGCGGCGGGTCAGCGGTTGTCCGGTGAATTTCACACCGGCCAGACCGTGCTTGATCAACGCACGAATGTTGCCGTGATCGCTGCCCTCAGGCGTCGCCACTACCGAACGGTAATGTTCGCCAAATGCCAGCAGCGCTTCTTCATCGCTCAGGCCTTCCAGCAACGCCAGACCCAGGGTCTTGCACGAACCTTCGTTCTGCCCGGCCGCGTTTTCCACGCCGCCGTTATTGAATGCCTGAGGCTGATAGTCGTAACCGGCGGCGATGAACGCGAGCGTGTCGGCGAAGGCATGCTCGCCGCTCTTCAGGCTGGCGCGCAGGGTGTTCAGGTCACTCATGGGTTTTTCCTTTGGCAAACGCCGCTTGCTGATCGGCGCTGGCTTCTTGCTGATATTGGGCTTTCCACTCGGCGTACGGCATGCCGTAAACCACTTCGCGAGCGTCGTCGAGGCTGACCTCGATCTTGCGCTCGTCGGCTTCGGCCTTGTACCACTTCGACAGGCAGTTGCGGCAGAACCCGGCGAGGTTCATCAGGTCGATGTTCTGCACGTCCTTGCGGCTGTCCAGGTGGGCGACCAGCCGGCGGAAGGCGGCGGCTTCGAGTTCGAGGCGTTGTTGCTCGGTCATGGGAGTCTCTGCGAGACAGCTTCAAGCGACGAGCTTCAAGCTGCAAGATGGGTGGCGGTGATAGGAAGTTTACAGCTTGCCGCTTGAAGCTTGAAGCTAGCGGCTCGCTGCAAGCGTTATTGACACCGATTCGGCAAAC
The DNA here is from genome assembly GCF_044742875.1 of Pseudomonas sp. NPDC087817. Lineage (NCBI taxonomy): Bacteria > Pseudomonadati > Pseudomonadota > Gammaproteobacteria > Pseudomonadales > Pseudomonadaceae > Pseudomonas > Pseudomonas sp. NPDC087817. The sequence goes on along the minus strand of NZ_JBIUVJ010000024.1, from coordinate 68,050 downwards.
CGCAGCGCATGCGGCTTGTCGACTTCGACCTCGGCGTACAGCACCGAGCCGTTGCTCATCACCAGATCGAGCAATTCCTGAGTCAGCCGTTCGAGCAGCGCGAAACGGTTGCCCTCAACGTGAGCGATGATCGCTTTGGTGATGGTGCGGTAATTCAGCGCGTGGTCGATGTCGTTGTCACGCACCGCTTCCTGCGCGGCATACAGAATGGTCAGGTTGATCAACACATCCTGCTTGTTGAGGATCTCGTCCTCGTTGATCCCGATAAAGGTGCGCAAGCGCAGATCCTTGACCCGGATGCGCGCCATTCCCGGTTGAAGTTGTGACATTTACTTGCTCCGTCCAATCAATTGCAGGAACTCCTGGCGGGTGTTGCTCGACTCGCGAAAGGCGCCAAGCATGACCGAGGTGTTCATGGTCGAATTCTGTTTCTCGACACCGCGCATCATCATGCACATGTGCCGGGCCTCGATGACCACCGCGACGCCGGCGGCATCGGTGACCTGTTGCACCGCATCGGCAATCTGCCGGGTGAGGTTTTCCTGAATCTGCAGGCGCCGGGCGAACATGTCCACCAGTCGCGCGATCTTCGACAGCCCCAGCACCTTGCCCGTCGGAATATAAGCCACATGGGCCTTGCCGATGAAGGGCAGCAGGTGATGTTCGCACAACGAGTACAACTCGATGTCGGCGACGATGATCATCTCGTCGCTGTCCGAGGCAAACAGCGCGCCATTGACGATTTCATCGACGCTCTGTTCGTAACCGTGACACAGGTACTGCATGGCCTTGGCCGCACGCGTCGGCGTGTCGAGCAAACCTTCGCGGTCGGGGTTTTCACCGAGGCCGATGAGGATTTCGCGGTAATTCTCGGGCAGGGAGCGGGTCATGGAACATCCTCATAGGCAGGCTTATTTGACGTGCCTTCCGCCGTTGACGGTCAGGGTCGTACCGGTGACATACGGGTTGTCGAGCAGATAGCGCAGGCTCTGGTAGATCACTTCGCTGCCGGGCTCGATGCCCAGCGCGGATTTGGCCAGCGCCTTGGCACGGTACGCCGCGTCGTCGTCGGGGTTGAACAATAACAGGGCGGGCGCGATGCCGTTGACCTTGATCGCCGGGGCATAGCGGGCGGCAAAAGACAGGGTCAGGCTGTCGAGCCCCGCTTTGCTGGCGCAATAGCCGATGTGCTTGCTGCTGCCTTTGCGGGTGACATCGTCGCTGATATGGATGATGTCTGCGGGCGTCGATTGCCTGAGCAAGTCGGCGCAATGCAGGTTGATCAGATAGGGCGCGAGCATGTGGAGGTTGAACATCCGGCTGAACGCTTCGGCTTCGCTGTCCGGGGTTTCCGCCAGCCATTCGGAGGCGTTGTGCACGATTGCCCGCAGGCTGTCGGTGTGGGTTTGCAGTTCGGTGATGAAGGCGAGAATCCCGGCTTCGCTGGAGAAGTCCGCGAACAGCCCAATGGCGCCCAGCCCCCGCAGCGTTTGTACGCCGGGACGTTCGCTGCGGTAAGTGAAAATGACGCGGTGGCCGTCTTCGAGCAAACGCTGCGCGCAGTGCAGACCGACACGCTGGCCGGCACCGGTGATGAGGATCGGGGCGGAAGTTGGGCTCATGAACGGCTCGCGTCGCGGTGGGAGCAAAAACTATAACAGCGACTCGGCTAGCACGCAGGATGGGCTTAATGCTTTTGTCTTGGGTGGGAGCGGCGGTGCGACGATTCGATTTGCTCGCTCCCACAGGGGACTTATCTGTTTTGAGAGACCGGTTCCGCAGGCAGCGGCCGCACCGGCGTGCTGTTCAGCCAGTTAGCCAGCAATCGCGTCGACAGTGGAATAAAGAAATAAACCATCAGCGGCGTCAGGCACGCCGTGCTGATCAACACGCGCGGCAACAGACTCATTTCAGCCAGCAGCGGGCCAAGGACAAAGTTGAACAGCAGCGACACCGGGAAGAACGCCAGCCAGATCGCCACAGCCTGTTTCCAGCGCGGCGGACGCTGACCGATGACGTTGGCGCCGAACCAGCCTTCAATGCCACTGACGCGGTGCTCCTTCGGATGGGCAAACAGATCGGAACCGCGATCCAGCCAGGCGGTACGCGAGGCCGAGTGCTCCCACGCATGCAAGGTCTGCTCATCGACAAAACGGAAAATGATTTGAAACTCGTTATCGCCGGGCGGTGGCGCGAGTACACCGGAGCCGAGATATCCGGGAAAGTCGGTAGCCAGTTGTTCGCCTTCACGTAGCCAGGCGATCAGATCCTGATAGCGGCCATCGGCGACGCGACGCGCAACCATCAGCGTGACGGGGGAAGTAGACATTGTGTATCTCCGTATTTCGATTGCGTCACTCCGGGTAGGAGCTTCGCCTGACGCAGGCCGGGGTGGAGGCCTGCGTTTTTTAGCAAGCAAGGATTATTCCCGATTTTGATGATTAAACCAGTGACTTTCGTCGCATATGATCGCTTGAACCTAAATAGGGCATCGAGAGTAGAATGGGATCCAAAATCCACAAGGACGTAGATCGCACAATGCCTGTCATGACGGACATAAGCCCTGCTTCGCAGGCATCTGTTGCGCTCGAGCGCGAAGATTTTTTTCCCATACGTGAAGTCTCACGGCTGACTGGCGTCAACCCGGTCACGCTACGTGCGTGGGAGCGACGTTATGGTTTGATTCAGCCAACACGCACCGAAAGTGGGCATCGGTTGTATTCAATGACCGAAATCGAGCGCGTTCGCAATATCGTCGAGTGGATCGATCGGGGTGTGGCGGTCAGCAAAGTCGGCAAGATCCTGGCGAAGACCGAGCCATTGAAAGTATTGGCGCACTTCATTCCCGATGATCTGGTGCAGGCCGATTACCAGCAATGGCAGCTTCAGGTGCAGCGGGCGGTGAGCGCTTTCGACGATGCCGAACTGGACCGGGTCTACGGTCAGATCTTTTCCTCGTACGCGTTGCCCGTGGTGTTTGAGGACATTCTGATGCCGCTGTGGCGGCAACTGCTGCAGCGTCAGGACGCTTTCGGGCAAACCAGTGAATGGCTGTTTCTCGACGGTTATCTGCGCACGCGGGCGTTGCAGAGAATCATCGCACTGCGTGGCGCGCAACCGCGCAAGATCATCGTCAGCGCCCTGGCTGGCCAGTGCCGGGAACTGGAGCTGCTGGTCGCGGCGCTGTTTCTCAGTAGCAGTGATTCGGGTGTGCGGGTGTTGACCAGTGGACAACCGTTCGATGAACTGACCCTGGTGTGCGAAAAGATCAAGCCGCACGCTTTGGTGCTGTTTTCCAATCACGCCCCCGCTCCGGAATTGCCGCGGCGCTTGAACCGGTTGGCCTTGAGTCTCGATTGTCAGTTGTTGCTGGCGGGGGATGCCTCCGACCTTGCGCAGGAGAGCTTGGCGGGAACGTCGATCGGATGCATTGGCAACGAAGGTGCAACGATGCGTCAGCGTCTGAAACAGATGCTGGCGGGCAAGCTCGACACCTGAAAATCAGGTGTGCAGGGCAGGGTGCGTCAAGCGGTGTTGTTGCAGGATGAACTGGCGCAAGCGTTCGGTTTCATCCGCATCGGTCTGGCTGAGTTCGTAAGCGTAGAAACCGCTTTCGGTTTCCCGCTCGAAATTCCCGCGTAGCGAAATTCGCTCATAACCGGAAGGGCTGAACCACAGCGCGAAATGTTTGGGCGGCTTGGTCTTGTTGCGCATTTCCAGCAGTACGCCTTTATGCGAAACCTCGTGCACCCACATTGTGCCCGGTTGGCCCTTGGCGTTTTCCAGTGCCACGGGTTCTTCGAGTGTCAGTCGCCACGGGCGCACCATCGGGCCATCTTCGTAAATGCTCGGTACGCCGAGGCGCAAATGCAGCGCATGAAACTCGTCTTCCACCAGGTGCAGCGGAAAGGTCATTTGCTGATTTTCGAAGTTGGCCTGAATGGTGACTTGCTCGTGAGCGGCCAGGCGCGTGAGCAAGTCACGGATCTGCGAACCACCATTAACCAGCAGACTCGACGTCGCATCCCGCACGTTCAATTGCGGGTTGTGCTGCATGGTCTGGATAAAATCCAGCTCATCCTGGGTCAGGAGGGCGTCGCGTTGCATGGTTGGCTCGTAAGAAGTAGTTACAAAGTCATTGGTGATTGTAGTTAATGACAATTAGTTCGCTGTTTTGTTTTCGCCGTTCGTCGCTTTCAACGCCGCGAGCTCGGTTTGCAGGGCGGCGACTTGCGCTTCCAGCTGCGCAACCCTTTGCTGAGCCTTGACCTGAACCGTCACATCCTTTTGCACACCGACGAAATACGTCTGCCCGTCATCGGCGTTTTTCACCGTCGACAGCGACAGCTCATTCCAGAACGGAGTGCCGTCCTTGCGATAGTTGCGCAGGATTTCCCGACATGAGCCGCCATCGCGCAGCGTGTCGCGAATCAGCGTCAGATTTTCCTGATCGCGGTCTCCAGACTGCAGAAAACGGCAGTCCTGATAAAGAATTTCCTCACTGGTGTAACCGGTCAGACGTTCGAAAGCCGGGTTGACGTAAATGAGGATGTTGTCCTGTTCACCTTCCTTCTCGGCAACCACGATCCCGTCATTCGACGCGTTGATCACCATTTGCAGCAGACTGGCGTTGATCATCCTTGAATCCTTTCAGCGTTGTCAGTGGCAGGCATTCTAAAAGAACGGTAAAGGCTGTCTATAGGCCATCAGCGCTGATTGCGAGGCAATCGCAACTTCACCGCCCGGGGCTGTTACTATCGCCGCTCTTTTTTTCAGTTTCAGGATCAGATTGATGAAAGTCGCCATCCTCTCCGGTTCGGTCTACGGCGCAGCCGAAGATGTCGCCCGCCATGCCCAGAACCTGCTGAAAGACGCTGGCTTTGAAACGTTCTACAACTCGCGCGCCAATCTGGCCGACATCCAGTCTTTCGGCCCGGAAGCCTTTCTGGCAGTGACCTCGACCACCGGCATGGGCGAGTTGCCGGACAACCTGCAACCGCTGTACTCGGCCATTCGTGATCAGTTGCCGGCAGCCTGGCGTGGTTTGCCGGGCGCGGTGATTGCCTTGGGCGACGCGAGCTACGGCGATACCTTTTGCGGCGGCGGTGAGCAAATGCGTGAGCTGTTCGCCGAACTTGGCCTGCGTGAGGTTCAGGAAATGCTGCGCATCGACGCCAGCGAAAGCGTGACGCCGGATACCGACGCAGAACCTTGGCTGGCCGAACTTGTCAGCGTACTCAAGGGCTGATGCCGCACTCGCGCAACAGTGCCAGCCAGGCCTGCGCCGCTTTCGACAGATAGGCGCCCCGACGCCAGATAAACGCAATGTCCCAGCGCAGGTAATCCGGCGCTCGCAAGGTCAGGCGTACCACGCCTGGCCGCACCAGACCGCGCGCCACCACGCTGGGTAACAACACCACGCCTTGCCCGGCCGCCACCAGTGCCGCGAGAAAGTCCGCCTGACCGCTACGCCCGCCTTCCTTCGGTGTAAAACCCATCTGCTGACAGGCCTGCAGCAAGCGGTCATTGAGCACGAAACTGCGCTGATACAAAAGGAACGGCGTGTCGGCCAATTCCTCCAGCCCAATCTCCCCACGATCTGCCAATGGGTGATCCACCGGCAGCAAGGCGTCGAGTTTCTCATCACAAAACGGCTGGCAGTCGAACTGCGGATCCTTCGGCAACAAGCTGCCCCCAAGCTCGAGTTCGCCACTCAGCACCGCTTGCTCGATGTTGCGGCTGCCGCCCTCCAGCAACTGAATGCTGATGTTCGGATAGCGCCGTCGATACTCGGCAAATAGCCCGGCAAACAGCGCATCGCTGCCCAACAGGGGCAGGCCGAGGCGCAATTCGCCACGGGCCAAATGACTAAGATCGTCCAGCTCACTGAGCAACTCGTTGCGTAATCGCAACATACCTTCGGCCCTTTGCAGCACCACACTGCCGGCGGCGGTCAGTCGCAACTGTGAACCAAGCCGTTCGAGCAATGGTGTGCCGAGGCTCTGCTCCAGTTGTGCGACTTGTTTGCTTACCGCCGACTGGCTGATGTGCAAGGTTTTCGCCGCTTGGGTAAAGCCGCCCTGATGCATGACTTCGACAAAACTGCGCAGCTGTTTGAATTCCATGACTTGATTCCATTTTGGAATGGCTGTGAGTCTAACAATTCGCTTCTGGGATGGTAGGTCGATTCGTAAAATAGGCGCCTGTAAGGAGCCAAACTCATGAAAGCCGCGAACCTCAAATACCTTTCCCGTCTATTCGCCGAACTGGCCGTGTTGCTCGGTCTCTACCTGCTCGGCTGCCAACTCGCCGTCTGGCTGGCCCTGCCGATTCCCGGCGGAGTGATCGGCATGGCGCTGTTGCTGCTGGCGTTTGCCTTTGGCTGGGTCAAACCGGCGGCGCTGCAATTGGGCGCAGGATTGCTGATGGCCGAGATGCTGCTGTTTTTCATCCCGGCGCTGATGAGCCTGCTCGACTATGGCGCGTTGTTGCGCAATGACGGCTGGCGGATTCTGCTGGTGATCGCCGCCAGCACACTGATGGTGATGCTGGTGACCGCGTTCACCGTGGAATTGGCCGTGCGTATGAGGCGTTCCCATGAAGCTTGAACTGATGCCGATGTTCTGGCTCGCCTTCACACTGCTGGCCTACCTGTTCAGCCGCTGGATTTATCGCCGCACCGGGCGTTACCTGCTGTCGCCGCTGATTCTGGTGCCGGCACTGCTGCTGGCGCTCGCCGTGCCGCTGCACACCGCCTACGCCGAATACTCCAGCAACACCCATTGGCTGATGCTGGTGCTGGGCCCGGTCACTGTCGCGTTCGCCGTGCCGATCTGGCAGCAGCGGCGCCTGTTGGTGCGGCACTGGTCGGCGTTGCTGCTGGGGATGGTCGCCGGCAGTGCGGCATCGATTGCCACTTCGTTCGGCCTGGCCAAGGCACTGGCACTCGACAGCTCGGTGACGATGTCCCTGGTGCCGCGCTCGATCACCACACCGTTCGCCATGCCGCTGGCGCAGGATCTGGGGGGCGTACCGGAATTGACGGCGGTGTTTGTGATGTTCACCGGGGTGCTCGGCGCGATGCTCGGCGGCGTGCTCTTGAAGTGGTTGCCGTTGCGCAGTGCCTTGGCGCGTGGAGCCCTGTTCGGGGTCGGCGCGCACGGCGCCGGGGTTAGCCGGGCCCATGAAGTGGGCGGCGAGGAAGGCTCCGTGGCGGGGCTGGTGATGGTGTTGACCGGCTTGCTCAATCTGTTCGCCGCACCTTTGTTGGCGTCGTTGCTTTGACATGGATCCAAGGTGTTTGCATGGCTGACCCGCTCAGTCATCAAGCTGGCTGGCAATGCAACTACGTGATCGGCCTGGCCTGACTAGACTGCTGACACGAGCAAAACAATAAGAACGCAGAGGTGCATACAGTGAGCGTAGCCCCCGTCCAGTCGTCCCTTAATGTCAAAGAGCAGGTCAGCGCCGCCGAGTGGCAGACCCGCGTCGATCTCGCCGCTTGTTATCGTCTGGTCGCGCTGCATGGCTGGGACGATCTGATCTTCACGCACATTTCCGCCAAGGTGCCGGGCACCGAAGATTTCCTGATCAATCCATTCGGCCTGATGTTCCATGAGATCACCGCGTCGAGCCTGGTAAAAGTCGATCAGGCCGGCAACAAACTCATGGACAGCCCTTACGAGATCAACCCCGCCGGTTACACCATCCACAGCGCCGTGCATGAAGTACGACATGACGTGGTGTGTGTACTGCACACGCACACGGCCTCCGGTGTTGCCGTTTCGGCGCAGAAACAAGGCGTGTTGCCGATCAGCCAGCAATCGCTGTTCGTGCTGTCGAGCCTGGCTTATCACGCTTATGAAGGCGTGGCGCTGAATCACGAAGAGAAAGCGCGGTTGCAGGCCGACCTCGGCGAGAGCAATTTCCTCATGTTGCACAACCACGGTTTGCTGACCTGTGGCGGCACCATCGCCGATACCTTTTTGATGATGTTCACCTTCCAGCGTGCCTGTGACATTCAAGTCATGGCGCAGACCGGCGGCGCTGAACTCATCGCCATCGAACCGCAAATTCTGGCAGGCGCCAAGGCGATGATCGCCGGCGTCACCAAAAGTGCTCAAGGCATGGGGGGCGCGCTGGCCTGGCCGGCGTTGCTGCGCAAACTCGATAAACAAGACCCGGGATATAAACTCTAATGCCTCTTGCCGAGATTCCTCTGTGTGTCTGGCGTAAACGCAGCCAGACGTTTGTCTTTCGTGGCCAGCCGATCCGTTACTGGACGGCGGGGCAGGGTGAGCCACTGCTGCTGATTCATGGCTTTCCGACCGCCAGTTGGGATTGGCATTACTTGTGGCAACCACTGGCCCAGCGTTATCGGGTGATCGCCTGTGACATGCTCGGTTTCGGTGATTCGGCCAAACCGCTGAATCACACTTACAGCCTTCTCGAACAGGCGGATCTGCAACAGGCGTTGCTCGCCCATTTGCAGGTCGAGCCACCGGTGCACATTCTTGCCCACGACTATGGCGACAGCGTTGCGCAGGAATTGCTCGCCCGGCATTACGACGGTCAGATCGAAGTCGCCAGTTGCGTGTTTCTCAACGGCGGGCTGTTCCCGGAAACCCATCGTCCGGTGCTGATGCAAAAACTGTTGCTGAGCCCGTTGGGCTGGATGATCGGCCGTGCGTTTACTCGTGATGCGCTGGTCAAAAGCTTCCGCCAGATCTTCGGCCCACAGACCCGTCCGAGTGAAAGTGAACTGGATGATTTCTGGAGCCTGATCGACAGCAATCGCGGGCCCCGGATCATGCACAAATTGATCAGCTACATTCCCGAACGACTCGTGCAGCGTGATCGCTGGGTGGCCGCCATGCAGCGCGGAGAAGTGCCGTTGCGGGTGATCGATGGCGAAGTCGATCCGATCTCCGGGGCGCACATGGTTGAACGTTATCGCGAGTTGATTCCCGATGCGGACACCGTGTTGTTGCCGGGCATCGGCCACTATCCGCAGACCGAGGCGCCGGGGCAGGTGCTCAAGCATTACCTGGCGTTTCGTGATCGCTTCGCTCTGACGCCACGCCGGGTGGCGTGTTCCTGACGATCAAATGTTCCCCCGCTCCGACATTTGGCCGGGTGAACTTTTTTGGCGAGGGAGCTTGCTCCCGCTGGGGCGCGAAGCGGCCCTTGATTCTATGATCAGGTTCTTACAGGAAAACCGCGAGTAACGTTTTACGACTGCAGCGCAGCCGAACGGGAGCAAGCTCCCTCGCCACAAAAACTCATATGGCCTTCACTATCCCCCCACCTTATCGCGCACCATTCACCCCCAGCCGTGTTCGTTGTGAGCAAAAGCTGCGTGCCTGACACTCGGGATCACTGTCCCTTTGGCCTGCTGGAGTTGCTGCGATGAATGAGTCTGTGCGTTTCGAAGATAAAGTCGTGATCGTCACCGGCGCCGGTGGTGGCCTCGGCCGGGCTCACGCACTGCTGTTCGCCAGACAGGGCGCCAGAGTGCTGGTCAACGACCTCGGTGGCTCGACCCAGGGCGAAGGCGCCAACGCCTCTGCTGCCGACCGCGTAGTGGCAGAAATCCGCGAGGCTGGCGGTATCGCCGAAGCCAACCACGACTCGGTCACCGACGGCGACAAACTGGTACAGAACGCCCTCGACGTCTTCGGCCGTGTCGACGTCGTGGTCAACAACGCCGGGATCCTGCGTGACAAGACCTTCCACAAAATGGACGACGCCGACTGGGATCTGGTTTACCGCGTCCACGTCGAAGGCGCCTACAAAGTCACCCGCGCCGCCTGGCCGCACCTGCGCGAACAAAACTACGGCCGGGTGATCTTCACCGCCTCGACCTCGGGCATCTACGGCAACTTCGGTCAGTCCAACTACGGCATGGCCAAACTTGGCCTCTACGGTTTGACCCGCACCCTGGCCATCGAAGGACGCAAGAACAACATCCTGGTCAACGCCATTGCACCGACTGGCGGCACGCGCATGACCGAAGGTCTGATCCCGCCGCAAGTGTTCGAGCAACTGAAGCCGGAACTGGTCAGCCCGTTGGTGGTGTATCTGGCAAGCGAACAATGCCAGGAGACTTCCGGGTTGTTTGAAGTCGGCGGCGGCTGGATGGGCAAGGTGCGTTGGGAACGCAGCCTCGGTGCCGGGTTTGATCCACGGGCGGGTTTCTCGCCGGAAGATGTTGCGGCGCATTGGCAGCAGATCTGCGACTTTGAAGGGGCAGCGCACCCGAAGGACAACATTGAGGCGTTGAAGGAGATGATGGCGAATTTGCAGAAGTATTCGCTTTAGGTGACGTTTGAGCCTCGCTGCGTTCTGAATGCGGCGAGGCTTCTTCTGCTACTCCTTGTACCTTCTATCGATCATGAACTCCGGAAATCTCCAGTTTGGTCCCGGAATGGCGACAGCCACGTTGCCCTCAGCCAATACGCCTTCATGAAATAACTCCTCGTACGTTTTACACAGTTCTCCGCGCGCGATGACTTCAAATCGATAACGCCCGAACAATGTATCGATGGAGGGAAATGCCAAACCGATAGCCAAAACTGATAGCAAGTCTTTGAGACTTTCTTGCCTGACAGCTTGTTCCAGTTCTGCAATCGAGCTCTTCGATCCGCTGACGCATTCAAATGCTTTCAGTTCCTGCTTTTTCGCAGCGTCAATTGCGTCGGCTGTATAGCGCAATGCCTCGTCGTTGCTCAGTTTGAATTCTTCAAGTGTGGCCGAATGGATGTTATTCCAAAGGGACGGATTACTCTTGGGAATGTAGTCGTCAGCGATTCCCAACGCTCTGAATCGCTCCATCATTCGAAGTGCATGCGCGTAGAACCGGCGATCGGTATCAGTCGTCTCAAGCTTGCCTTCCAAAATGGCATGAAGGCGTTGAATCATGACGAGGTCGGCAGCAGCCCCTTTTCTTTCGATTGTTGTTGCCGCTCCTTCAACAAGATTTGGTTCCAGCATTGTTTTACTCGCTGCAAAGGATTCGATTTTTACGGAGCGATTAACCTACATCAGCTTTCGAACGGACATATCTGCATCGTTCGTGAGTAATGAGCTGCTTAGTTGTATGAATAATCGTGAGCGCGATTTGATCGCTTGGGATTGGAAGATCAAAAAGAGATTTCCTACAGATAGGAGCATCTTCCCGACGATTACAAGTGAGACGGGTAAAACGGCGCCCATAAAAAAGGCCGCTGCAAACGCAGCGGCCAAGGTAAGACGTTGGATCAAGGAGCTACAAATCAACGTCAGTGAACACCAGGGTGATAAACCGAAATATTCGATTCATCTGAAATCTTTCAGCAATGGCCTGAGTTGCTCGAAGGCCTGTGCATCATGCTTTACGGCGTGTCCCGTGAAAGCCCGCTCAGAATACGGTTTCAAGCCTGTAGGAAAAATACCGATTCCAGACATGCACTGTTACGGGGCATGCAACAGTCATCCTGCATCAACGGCCTCATGCGCTTGATTGATGATCCTCCATCCAGCCGATCCATGGCCGGCGCAAAGCCCCGGGCCGCAAGGGCATTCATCCCTTCGGGCGACAATGCGAATACCTCCTTGGTGCGCTTATCGACCCCGTCGTGCGGCAGTAGGGTGGGGCCTTCTGTCACTCACCGGGGAAGACGCATGACAACAAAAACAATGCGCGCCATCTTCACACCGCAGGCGCTGGCAGCCGCCGTGGCTCTGGGTTGCTGCGCTCAGGCGCAAGCGGTTGCGTTCAACATTGGCGAAATCGAGGGCACGTTCGATTCGTCGCTGTCGGTCGGCGCGAGTTGGGGGATGCGCGATGCCGACAAGTCGCTGGTCGGCACGGTCAACGGTGGTACCGGGCAATCCTCGACCGGTGATGACGGACGCCTGAACTTCAAGAAGGGCGAAACCTTCTCGAAAATCGTCAAAGGCATCCACGACCTCGAGTTGAAGTACGGCGATACCGGCGTGTTTGTCCGTGGCAAGTATTGGTACGACTTCGAACTCAAGGACGAAGACCGCGAGTTCAAACCGATCAGCGACAAGGGCCGCAAGGAAGGTGCGAAGTCCTCCGGCGCGCAGATACTCGATGCCTTCGTCTATCACAACTACTCCATCGCCGATTTGCCGGGCACCGTACGCGCGGGCAAACAGGTGGTGAGTTGGGGCGAAAGTACCTTCATCGGCAACTCGATCAACAGCATCAACCCGATTGACGTTTCGGCGTTTCGTCGACCCGGCGCGGAGATCAAGGAAGGCCTGATTCCGGTGAACATGTTGTTCGGCTCGCAAGGCCTCACCGATCAATTCACTGTTGAAGGCTTCTATCAGTTGGAGTGGGACCAGACCGTTCTGGATAACTGCGGCACCTTCTTCGGCGTCGACGTTGCAGCGGACGGTTGCAACAACGGTTACACCGTCGGCAACCCGGCGATTGCACCGCTGGTGCCATTGACCACCGCGTTTGGCCAAGGCATTCAAGTGACCCGCGAAGGCGTGGTCATCCCCCGTGGCGGCGACCGCGATGCGCGGGATTCCGGGCAGTGGGGCACGGCGTTGCGCTGGCTCGGCGACGATACCGAATACGGCCTCTACTTTATGAACTATCACAGCCGCACGCCGACAGTCGGCACCACCACGGCAGGGCTTTCGACGCTGGCGGCATTGCCGGGCATGGTCGGCATTGCCAACGGCTTGGCACCCGGCAGCGGTTCGGGCCTGGCACAAAGTGTGATGCTCGGACGCGGTGGGTATTACCTGGAATACCCCGAAGACATTCGCCTGTACGGCGCGAGCTTCTCCACCACCCTGCCCACCGGCACTGCATGGACCGGCGAGATCAGCTACCGCCCCAATGCTCCGGTGCAGGTCAACACCAACGACCTGACGCTGGCGCTGCTCAACCCGATTGCCGGCGGTACGGCGTCGCCGATCGCGACAACTCCGGGTTCCGACAACAAAGGTTATCGACGCAAAGAGGTCACGCAAATCCAGAGCACCCTCACGCACTTCTTCGATCAGGTGTGGGGCGCCCAACGACTGACGTTGGTTGGCGAAGCCGCGGTGGTACGGGTCGGTGGTCTGGAGTCGCGCAGCAAGCTGCGTTATGGCCGTGACTCGGTGTACGGCCAGTACGGTTTCGGTGGCGACACTGACGGTTTTGTCACCTCGACCTCGTGGGGCTACCGTGCCCGGGCGATCCTTGATTACGCCAACGTGATCGGCGGGATCAACCTCAAACCCAACCTGTCGTGGTCGCACGACGTCGCCGGCTACGGTCCCAACGGCCTTTTCAACGAAGGCGCGAAAGCCATCAGCGTCGGCGTCGATGCCGACTATCGCAACACCTATACCGCGAGCCTCAGTTACACCGACTTTTTCGGCGGCGACTACAACGTCCTCGAAGACCGTGACTTCGTCGCCCTGAGCTTCGGCGTGAACTTCTGATCTGCCCGAGAAGGATGAAAGCAATGCGCAAAATGATTCTGCAATGCGGTGTGCTGGCCCTGAGTCTGCTGGCGGCCAACGTGATGGCGGCGGTGTCGCCGGATGAGGCAAACAAACTCGGCACCAGCCTGACCCCGCTCGGCGCCGAGAAGGCCGGCAACGCTGACGGCTCGATTCCGGCCTGGACCGGTGGCATCCCGAAAAACGCCGGAGCGGTGGACAGCAAAGGCTTCCTGGCTGACCCGTTCGCCAATGAAAAACCGTTGTTCACCATCACCGCTGCCAACGTCGACCAATACAAAGGCAAACTTTCCGACGGCCAGGTAGCGATGTTCAAACGCTACCCGCAAACCTACAAGATCCCGGTCTATCCGACCCACCGCACCGTCGCCGTGCCGCCGGAAATCTACGAGTCGGCCAAGCGCAGCGCACTCAATGTCACCAGTATCAATGACGGCAACGGCCTGGCCAATTTCACCGGCAATCGCTATTACGCTTTCCCGATTCCGAAGAACGGCGTGGAGGTATTGTGGAACCACATCACTCGTTACCACGGCGGTAATCTGCGCCGCATCATCACCCAGGTAACGCCGCAGACCAATGGCAGCTACACGCCGATTCGCTTCGAAGAAGAAATCGCCGTGCCGCAATTGATGAAGGACCTCGATCCGGAAAAAGCCGCCAACGTGCTGACCTTCTTCAAGCAATCGGTCACCGCGCCGGCGCGTCTGGCCGGTAACGTGCTGCTGGTGCACGAGACCCTCGATCAAGTAAAGGAACCGCGTCTGGCGTGGATCTACAACGCCGGTCAGCGACGGGTTCGGCGTGCCCCGCAAGTGGCGTATGACGGGCCGGGCACGGCGGCGGATGGCCTGCGCACCTCGGACAACTTCGACATGTTCTCCGGAGCCCCGGATCGCTACGACTGGAAACTGGTCGGCAAAAAGGAAATGTACATTCCGTACAACAGCTACAAACTTGATTCGCCGAAACTCAAGTACGACGACATCGTCAAGGCTGGCCACATCAACCAGGACCTGACCCGCTATGAACTGCACCGGGTCTGGGAGGTGATCGGCACGGTCAAACCGAGCGAGCGGCACATCTACGCCAAGCGCCACATGTACATCGACGAAGACAGCTGGCAGGTCGCACTGGCGGACCATTACGACGGTCGCGGGCAACTGTGGCGCGTCGCCGAAGGTCACGCGCAGTACTACTACGATCACCAGGCGCAGGCCTACACCCTCGAAGCGCTCTACGACATCATCGCCGGCCGCTACATTGCCTTGGGGATGAAGAACGAAGAGAAGCACAGTTTCGAGTTCGGCTTCGAAGCCAAGGCTGCCGACTACACACCATCGGCCCTGCGCGCAGAGGGTGTGCGGTAACGGATCAGATACATCAGCCGTACAAAAGGCGACCGCATGGTCGCCTTTTTTATGGCCGCCAATCAGCGTGCTGAATACTCGTCAACAAGCTGCCGGGAGAGGGCTAGGGTGAGCCCACAACTATAAAAAGGCTCGCCCGATGACCGCCATGACGCCGTGTCTGGATCGCCCCGGATTCTTGCCCAGACTGTCCTCCCATCATCAACCCCGCGCGCGATTGAGCGAGCCGTTGCTTGAGTCGATGGCGCGGGTCAGGCTGATCTGCGCACCTGCGGGCAGTGGCAAGAGTGCGCTGCTTGCCGAGTGCCTGCTGGAGGCGCCGCAACACTGCGAAGTCTGCTGGTTGCCGCTGGCGGGGGCAGCATCGGGTGTCAGCGAATTTTGTCTGCGCCTGGCGCAGGCGTTGGGGCTGGCCGATACAACGGAGTCCGCTCTGGTCGCGGCGCTGAGTCGCTGGTCGAGGCCTACCTGGCTGTTTATCGATGACTACTGCCGGTTGCCCGATTGCGCGCTGGATGCATTGCTTGATCGCTTGCTGACGGTCAGCAGCCCGGCCTTGATCTGGTGGATCGGCACGCGTCGACGCCCGCCATGCAACTGGCCTCGTCTACTGCTCGATGATGAATTGTACGAGTGCGAAAGCTCGACCCTGGCGTTCACCCAAACAGAAATCGCCCATGCGTTGAAGCACCTCCCCGCCGGGCAGGCCGGCGACCTGGCCGCGCGAATCTCCCAGCGAACCGCTGGCTGGTGCGCCGGGGTGCGTATGGCGCTGTTGCGCAAATGCGATTGGTCACAGACAACAGAACCGCAGCAACGCATCGATACACTGCTCGACTACCTGCAACATGAACTCTTCACTGGCCTCACGCCGGACCTGACCGAAGTCTGGCGCGTGCTCGCACAAATGCCGCGCTTCAATGTGCAACTGTGCGAGCACCTTTTCGGCGCCGGGGAGGGGGCTTTACACCTGCGCACATTGCAAATGCTTGGCTGCTTTATTGAGCCCTGGAATGACTCCGCGGACTGGTTGCAGATTTTCCCGCCGCTGTCTCGCGTCGTGCGCGAGGAACATTGGCCGTCGCGCCGTACATGGCATCGACGTGCCTGTCAGTGGTTCAGTTCCGCACGGGATTGGCGCTCGGCATTTGAGCAGGCGTTACTGGCTGAAGAATACGAAGCTGCCGTCAGCCTGCTGCAGCACTTCAGTTTCGAGCAATTGTTTGAAGAGCAAACAGTGGTGTTGTTGGTGCGACTGCACGAGCAACACGCGGGGGAGTTGACCCTGAGCACCCCTCAACTGGTCGGGCTGATTACCGCAGCGTTGCTCTTTGCCGGTCGTTTCGAGCACGCAGCGAAATGCATCGGGCATCTGGGGCGGTTCATGCCGCAGCCTTCGCCAGCGCTTGAGCGCCAGTTGATTTCGCGTTGGCAAACGTTGCAAGGCTGGTTAATGCACCTGGAAGGGCGGATGGAGGCCGCTCATGAACACTTTGCGCAAGCGCTGGAGGTCCTCGATCTCGAGAATTGGATCGCTCGGGTGATGTGTTTGTCAGGGTTGACCCAACAGGCCCTGTTGCGCGGGGAGCTGGATCTGGCTCATGCGTTGAATCGCCGGGCGTTGTGTCTGGCGCGGGCTCAAGGCTCGCTGGTTTTCGAAGCACTGCTTGAACTCGATCACGGACAATTACTCGAGCAGCGCGGCGCGGCGCCTCGTGCTGAAAGCCTGCTGGCGGGCGTGCATGATTTGCTCGCCAGCCAGCCGAACCGCCTGAGTCCCTTGCTGGGACGGATTGCCTTGCGTCGCGGGCGTCTTGCGCTGAGTCAGGGGCTGGATGTCTCGGCGGCGGAGTTTTTTCAGTCCGGGCTGGACGATTGCAAACGCAATCAAGACAAGCGGGTTTTGTATGGCTATCTGGGAATGGCGCAACTCGCTGCCAACGGGGCGGATTATCAAAAGGCGTTCGCATGGCTGCGTGACGCGGAGCGTTTGATGCAGCAGCGGCAGATTCCGGAAACGGTTTATCGGGGTGTGCTGTTACAAATCAGCAGCCTGTTCTGGTTACAGCAAGGACGTCCCGAACTGGCATGCGAGGCAACGACACGCCTGCTACGTCACTATCAAGGATCGAACGCCTTGCAGGCGCCCCCCGCAACACTTGAATTGATTCCACGGATTGAATACTTGCTGATCCTTGCGCAAGTGGGTCTGCGCACAGCGCACAATCCGCTCGGCCGCCTCCAGCGTTTGCTGGAGGCGGCGCATCAACGCAAAATGTTTTCGCTGGAAGCCGACCTTCAATTGGCGTTGGCCGAGGTTGCCTTTGTGCAAGGCGATCAGCCTATGGCGCGGCGTCACTTACAGCAGGGGCTGGAACTGACCCGTCATCACTGTTTGCATCAGGCGTCGCGCGAACTGCAACTGCGCCAGCCCGGGCTGATGAAAGTGCTGGATAACGAGCCACTGAAATCGACCGGTGCCAATACCCTGATTGGTAGTGGTCTGCTCAGCCTCCGTGAACTGGAAGTTTTAGGCCTGATCGCCAAGGGATATTCCAATCAACAGATTGCAGACCAGCTGTTTATTTCTCTACATACGGTAAAAACCCACGCCAGACGCATACATGGGAAGTTAGGTGTCGCACGGCGAACTCAAGCGGTCGCGAGTGCCAAGTCGTTGGGTATGGTGTTCTAGCATTGTTGTTATATGCAGTCTTCAGCAGTGGTTCGAAATCAGTGTCTGTTTGAGCCGCTAATGCTTGGGTTTCAAGAGCTTGTTGAATTTTTTCGCAACAGCCAATCGTCTAAGGCGACTGCTTCGTGCGAGGCTGAAACATAAAGTTCTGAATGATTTGGACGCTCACGTGTGAATTATTTCGAGAAAATTGGATGTAATGGTCAGGGCTAAGGTGCTCATTGGTTTTAAATTTATGGTGATATCGGTATGTAAAATAATTGATTCAGGTTGTTTGTTCTGTGATTCGGTCTGGGTAATGTACAAGATTGGAAAAGTATTCCGAGTATCTTTTCGGGAAGTCCCTGGCTTAGTTTGAATTAGCGAAGCAGATGTCATTCGGATGTTTGTAAGTGTCAAACTGAGAAGGTATGTTTAAATGGAAGTTCGTAGTCTTGACAATGCTGGATTCGGTAAAGTGGGAGAGGCGCTGGTCGCATTAAAGGGGCCGTTGAACGACATGCCTGCATTCGATGTTGTTTTACGTGCCTGTTTGCAGCGTGCAGTTGGCGAATTTTTTCAGCAGGCCGATGCGCGCATAATCAATATCAATGTTCGTGGCAAGGTCAAGCCGAAGCAAATGGAGCCGGTAGGAAGTCTGCTTCAAGTGTTAACTGACTGTCTGCAGCGTGGCAGGGCGCCGAAGTATGATGCGCAGTATTACGCGATTTATAGTGACCCGATTACAACCAATTCTCGAGATTTGTTGCCTGCGGTCCCTCTGGCATCTGTTGAGAAGTTACTGGAACGTCTGTTTCTAAATTTGCCAGACTACTATGTTGCGGTACTGCAAGAGTATTGGGCGGGAAAGGGCGAAAGTAAGGGGCGTTTTGCAGTTCCGAGAAAACTGACCATGAGCGAACTTCAAGCCTATCTCTTTCTGGATGAGCTTGAAGTTTTTTCTGATGAGGGCGGTATCAGTCGGGATGAACTTCAACGTATCCGTTATATGCTTCAGCCGGGCTCGCGCGGTACTTGGTATGGCGTATTTATCGGCAGCCGGGGAGACGCTTATAATGTGCAGCATTCAATGTTCGCCATCCCACTGGCAGAAGCTATCCGGGATGAACTTATTCCACGGGCGGATACCGCAATCGTACTGTACTCCCCGACTCATGGCGTCGAAAGATTCTCCTCCTCTGCTGAAATGCATCGGACGCTTGAGCAACGCCTGTCGTCCGGTGACAGTCGTGAGGTTTTCCTACAGTCGCTCGCAATCAAGGAACGAGAAAATTTTCCAGTCGTGCCCGAATTCCGTTATTTGAAAGTTGAAGGCGATCTGTTTGCACGCATCAGCGATAACGCCATTGAAAAATCCTGCAGTGAAGTTGTTAAACTGCTGGCTCAGTTCACTGATTCTGACTCGAATTATGATGCGGTTGTCGCGTCGGTGACGTCTGCACAGGCCTTGCCGGATATGCTTGGCCAGGCGAAGTCTCGCCAAGCGGCGCTTGTTCGGCTGGCGCAAAAAAACAGGTGGCCGATCTGGCTGCAGAATGCCGGTTCAACGAATCAGGAGATTTATGAGGCATTGGAAAAGCGCCTGCTGGAAAGCGAAGTGCAATACCATGAAGTAACAAAGGGCTTCGCCTCGCTCAAGGACTTTGCAAAAAAAGAAGTGGAGGATTTTATTTCTCCGGGTAAGGACGTTCGGATTGACCCCGATAACGTCTTCGTCAATGTCCGCCATGTGTTGAATGTAACGAATGGTCAAAAGATTGAGACCAGGGAGCGCAAAACGCTCACCCAGGCGTTCATGTACGGCGTGCATGATCAACAAGGTCAATTTGAAATTGCTGTGGAAAATCAGCCTTACAATCCTAAGTGGACCGCCTCTGAACTGCCTAAGTCGATCAAAGCGTTGAACGTGCGCGTGCGATATAACGACCAGAGGCAAGCCGTCTACTCGAAACCTGAAGTCTCGCAAGCGCTTCGACAAGTTCAAGGTCGCAGGACGGCTCTGTCGCTATTTAGCGCGGTTCTGCAAAAACAAGTGAGCCATGATGCCAACGATATGGTTAATCGCTATAACTATGATGACCTGTCTATCATGTCCGGGGGGATCAAGCTTGGTGCCAAGTATCACGCGTTCAAGGAGCTGAGGTATTTTAAGCGCAAGCTTGATCAAGACTCCCCCATCGTGGTGTATGCGCCGGGTTTTCCAGGCTCGCAAGAGTGGTTCGAATTTGCCACGTTCAAAGCGTTAAGGAATACGTTATTAAAATGGGTCCAGGACGATGAAGTCTGGGAGTATCTGAAGTCTCAGGCCGTTCTGTCTGATGTAAACAGGATGGTGGCTGAAGTCACAGGTGATAGTTGGACCCCACGTTGGATTGGTCAATCGAGTTTTGAATTCCCATTTACTACTGAAGACTACCCGCTGGAAAACGCGGTAAAAAATATCCTCAGCTGGGAATCCAAGCAAATAGAAGCTTATACACCACAGTGGTTCAGGAACGCCTCGGCGGAGGAGCAAGGGTTATCCGTTCGATTGCATACCGAATTCAAGGCTATTCAGAACGTAACAAAAGACGATCTGAAAATCGTGCCTTTCAAGGAGTTTGCCCGTGAGCTGGTGATGAAAGCATTCGCCCAGTACTGGGAGCGAAAGGGGCTTAAGGTTCCAGTCTTTGATCCGAATGATGTCATGGTCAAGATTCACAATGTTCCAGAAATGCCGCTCACCGATCTGTTCATCCAGTGGCAGATTTGGCGCAGTGACGTTACGATCTTTGAAAAAATTGTAAGTGTTGTCGTTCCAGGGATCTCCATAGCAATACATGAGTTAAGAGATTACCTTCGAACTGCCCGGTTCTCCGGTCGGGGTGTAGTAACCGCATTGAATGCACAGGTCATCAATGATCTTATTGATCTGAAGCCCGGCGAACGTTACGACGAGTATCTTAAAAATCAATTCCTCTCGACGCCACGTCGTGCTCTGAAGGAGGTTTGTTATCGAGAGCTTAAGCAGAACGAAATGCTCACTGCGGCGCTTGCCCAGAAAATCAGGCGCACGATCTCCAATGAAGATTTCAGTTGGCTTAAAGCACTTATCGATGATCTTGATAGCGATATTCGCGGCACCCATCGGTACCCAGGAGGCACTGCAGACGGACCGGTCGAGGGCGTTTGTCATTTCACCTTGAACTACAGGAAAGTTCACGGCGCATATGTCTTCAGTCGCAAATTTAACGGGCGGTTGCAGTCTGTTGTCTACGTACCGGGTACCCATGACGGGAATGATTTCTTTCCTGTCGAACAGTTATCGACGCGGCTTAAAGACTCCGCCTTCAGCGGTCATGTTTTACGAATGGTCAGTCTCCAGGATCAAAAGGCTGTTAAAAAACTCACAGATAATTACAAAGACGGGGGGCCACACGCACAGCCCCCCACGTTGTACGGCGCGTATAAGGTGGGCAACGAGTTCAAAGACGAGTACGAGGCCATGATCGCGCGTTTCAGGGCAGACGTGGATTATCAAACCACCAGTACCTGGGAGGCGGTCTGGGTCGATGCCAAGATTTTGCTCAATATCGCTTTGGATGTTGTCTCGTTGTTCGTGCCTCCAGTGGGCGCGGTAGTGACTGTACTGCGAATCGCGTATACGGTCGTTGAGGGGATTTCGGCCTCACTGGACGGTGATAAGGAAGCAGCCAATGCTTATTTCGCCAGTGCCTGGAGAGCGGCCATCATGTTTTATATCGGCTACATCGCCGGCGTCGGCAACTCTTCCAGCGCGGCCGGGCTGCTGTCTCGGATCAACGATTACGCGAACCTTCTCTCGTCGGTAACCGGTGTTCGCGTTGGCATCAGCTATGTCACCGCAGTCGCCGTTCCGCCTCACCGAGTGGAAAGCACCACGCGACTGATCGGTTGAGCCAGTAATCGAGGCGCCTGCCTATCCTTTCAGGGGGCAGGCGTCTCGAATCCCATCCGCCAACTCACGGCCCGCGTCGCAGCCAGCAAACGCTGCGCCGCCGGGCCGTTTTCGTCGGCGTGGAACAACGAAGTCGGGCCGACGATGGTCAGCACCGCTGCAACTTGCCCCACCGCGTTGAACACGGGTGCCGACAAGGCATCCACCCCCGGCATCAGCAAACCATGCACATGATGCAGACCGCGTTCGCGAATCTGTTCACACAAGATGGCGTAAGCCTTTTCATCGGCCAACGGGTGATTGGCGGCAGCGATTTCCTGCTCACGTAATTCGTCGGTTTCCCGATGCGGCAGGTAGGCACTGAACACCAGTCCGGTCGAGGAGCTGAGCAACGGCAACACCGAGCCCAATTGCGTCACCACCGTCACCGCGCGCACCGCCGGTTCGATGTGCACAACGGTTGCACCCTGATTGCCCCACACCGCCAGAAAACAGGTTTCGTTGAGTTCGTCGCGCAATTCGGACAGCGGCAGGGCAGCGACTTTCAGCACGTCCATACTGTTGAGGGC
This sequence comes from Pseudomonas sp. NPDC087817, assembly GCF_044742875.1. Lineage (NCBI taxonomy): Bacteria > Pseudomonadati > Pseudomonadota > Gammaproteobacteria > Pseudomonadales > Pseudomonadaceae > Pseudomonas > Pseudomonas sp. NPDC087817. The sequence continues at coordinate 46,024 of NZ_JBIUVJ010000024.1, read as the reverse complement.
GGCCAGGCCCACGCGCAGCGCCTCACGGCCGAGGCCGTAATGGTTGGTGGCGGTGTTTTGCTCGGCAAACCCCGAGGCGATCAACGCCTGCAAATAGCGATGCACTTTGCTCGCCGGCATCTGTACATGTTCGGCCAGACGTGACAGCGAAGTGGAAGGCGACAATTCGGCCAAAGCCTTAAGGATGTCGGTGCCGACTTCGGCGGAGCGCACTTTCTGTTTGCCGTTACTGTCGCTGGTTTTTTCCATGAGGCTGCCGGGATCCGAAAACGAATGGGCGTCTTTATAGCTTGACGCTGGATAGCGAGCAAATTACGTTATGCGTAATCGAATTACGATAATAACAACCCCGGCGTGCCGAAACCTCTGAGCCAGAGCGATGGGCCACTGCCGACTCCCTGTTCAGGAGGCTCCATGAACCTCGATTCAACCGCGTTGTCGCTGGCCTATCAGTCCGGTTTCGGCAACGAATTCAGCACTGAAGCGTTGCCCGGCGCGCTGCCCGTCGGCCAGAACTCCCCGCAAAAAGCCCCGTACGGCCTCTACACCGAATTGTTCTCCGGCACTGCATTCACCATGACCCGCAGTGAAGCGCGGCGTACCTGGATGTACCGGATACAACCGTCGGCCAATCACCCGGCATTCGTCAAACTGGAGCGGCAACTGGCCGGTGGTCCGTTGGGTGAAGTGACCCCCAACCGCCTGCGCTGGAACGCGCTGGACATGCCGAGCGAGCCGACCGATTTCATCGACGGTCTGGTGAGCATGGCGGCCAACTCGGGGGCCGATAAGCCCGCCGGGATCAGCATCTATCACTACGCCGCCAACCGTTCGATGGAACGCGTTTTCTTCAACGCCGATGGCGAACTGCTGCTGGTGCCGCAACTGGGGCGCTTGCGTATTGCCACCGAGCTGGGCGTGCTGGACGTCGCGCCGCTGGAAATCGTCGTGCTGCCTCGCGGTCTGAAATTCCGCGTCCAATTGCTTGATCCGCAGGCTCGTGGCTACATCGCCGAGAACCACGGTGCGCCGCTGCGCCTGCCCGACCTGGGGCCGATCGGCAGCAATGGCCTAGCCAACCCGCGCGACTTCCTGACCCCGGTCGCCGCCTACGAAAACCTGCAACAACCGACCACGCTGGTGCAGAAATTCCTCGGCCAGTTGTGGGGCACCGAGCTCAATCATTCGCCGCTGAACGTGGTCGCCTGGCATGGCAACAACGTTCCGTACAAATACGACCTGCGCCGGTTCAACACCATCGGCACGGTCAGCTTCGATCATCCGGACCCGTCGATCTTCACGGTTCTGACTTCACCGACCAGTGTGCACGGGCTGGCCAACCTGGATTTCGTGATCTTCCCGCCACGCTGGATGGTCGCCGAGAACACTTTCCGTCCACCGTGGTTCCACCGCAACCTGATGAACGAATTCATGGGCCTGATCCAGGGCGAGTACGACGCCAAGGCCGAAGGCTTCGTGCCCGGCGGTGCCTCCCTGCACAGCTGCATGAGCGCCCACGGTCCGGATGGCGAGACTTGCACCAAAGCGATCAACGCCGCGCTTGCACCGGCGAAGATCGACAACACCATGGCCTTCATGTTCGAGACCAGCCAAGTGTTGCGCCCCAGCCGCTTCGCCCTCGAATGCCCACAACTGCAACCCAATTACGACGCCTGTTGGGCCACGCTGCCCGCCACGTTCGACCCGACCCGGAGATAACCCATGACTCAGAATTCCATCAACCGCAGTTGGGTTGTCTCGGCCAATGGCCACGCCGACTTCCCGTTGCAGAACCTGCCGCTGGGCGTGTTCAGCATCAACGGTTCGGCACCGCGCGCCGGTGTGGCAATCGGCGAACACATCTTCGATCTGCAAGTGGCGCTTGAGGCCGGATTGTTCGACGGCGCCGCACGCAGCGCGGTCGAAGCCATGCACGGCGGCCAGTTGAACGCGTTCTTCGAACTCGGTCGCGAAGCGCGGGTGGCCTTGCGCGAGCGCCTGCTGGAATTGTTCAGCGAAGGCAGCACCCATCGCGGCAACATCGAAGCCCAGGGCGCGAAACTGCTGCCACTGGCCGCCGATTGCCAGATGCAGCTGCCGGCGCGCATCAGCGATTACACCGACTTCTACGTCGGCATCGAGCACGCGCAGAACGTCGGCAAACTGTTCCGTCCGGACAACCCGTTGCTGCCGAACTACAAACACGTACCGATTGGCTACCACGGCCGCGCCTCCACCGTGCGCGCCTCCGGCACCGACGTGCGCCGTCCGAAAGGCCAAACCTTGCCGGCGGGCGCGACGGAGCCGACTTTCGGCCCCTGCGCACGTCTGGACTATGAACTGGAACTGGGCATCTGGATCGGTCAGGGCAACGAGATGGGCGAGTCGATTGCAATTGGCGATGCCGCCGAGCACATCGCCGGTTTCTGTCTGCTCAACGACTGGTCCGCCCGCGATATCCAGGCCTGGGAATACCAGCCGCTGGGTCCGTTCCTGTCGAAAAGTTTTATCACCAGCGTTTCGCCGTGGGTCGTCACCGCTGAGGCGCTGGCGCCATTCCGCACCGCGCAACCCGCGCGTCCTGAAGGTGATCCACAACCACTGCCGTATCTGTTCGACAAGCGCGATCAGGAGGGCGGTGCGTTCGACATCGAACTGGAGGTGCTGCTGCTCACCGAACGCATGCGCGAACAGAATCTGCCAGCCCATCGCCTGACCCTGAGCAACACCCGCCACATGTACTGGACCGTTGCGCAAATGGTCGCGCACCACAGCGTCAACGGTTGCCAGTTGCAGGCCGGTGATCTGTTTGGTTCGGGCACGTTGTCCGGCCCTGAAAGCGGTCAGTTCGGCAGTCTGCTGGAAATCACCGAGGGCGGCAAAAAGCCGATCGAACTGGCGTCCGGCGAAGTGCGCAAATTCCTTGAGGACGGTGACGAAATCATCCTGCGCGCCCGTTGCGCCCGTGACGGTTTTGCTTCCATCGGCTTCGGCGAATGCCGCGGTAAAGTCTTGGCGGCACGCTGACAGGAGCGGCTCATGGATCTCTATACCTATTACCGTTCGACCTCGTCGTATCGGGTGCGGATCGCGCTGGCACTCAAGGGCCTCGACTATCAGGCGCTGCCGGTCAATCTGATCGCGCCGTCCGGCGGTGAGCATCGGCAAGCGGCGTATCTGGCGATCAATCCACAGGGCCGCGTGCCGGCCTTGCGCACAGATGAAGGCGAATTACTGATCCAGTCACCGGCGATCATCGAGTACCTGGAAGAGCGTTATCCACAGCAGCCGCTGTTGCCGGATGATCTCGCCGCTCGCGCCCATGTGCGTGGCGTGGCGGCGGTGATCGGCTGCGATGTGCATCCGCTGCACAACGTCAGCGTGCTCAATCGGTTGCGTCAGTTGGGGCACGAAGAGCCGCAGGTGGTGGAGTGGATCAGTCACTGGATTGCTCAAGGGCTGGCCACGGTGGAGCAGTTGATTGGCGACAGTGGTTTCTGTTTCGGCGAGTGGCCGTGTGTGGCTGACGTCTACCTGATCCCGCAGTTGTATGCGGCCGAGCGATTCAATGTTTCGCTGGAGGCTTATCCGCGGATTCGCCGGGTTGCTGCGCTGGCTGCCGAGCATCCAGCCTTTATCAAGGCCCACCCGGCCAACCAACCCGATACACCTTAAGCTCCAACCAAAAAACTGTGGGAGCGGGCTTGCCCGCGATAGCGATTTATCAGTCAACTCTATGTCGGGTGCACTGGCGCCATCGCGGGCAAGCCCGCTCCCACAGGGGGTAATGCCAGCTTCAACCAAAAAATCATAAAAACAAAACAGGTACCTTGCGATGCACAACCAGATTGCCAGCTTCCGGGCGGCACTCGACGCCCGTCCTGTGTCCCGCTATCAGTGGTTGCTCTTGATCCTGCTCGCCTTGCTGCTGGTCACCGACGGTTACGACGCCCAGGTGCTTGGCTACGTGGTGCCAGCGCTGGCGCAGGATTGGGGACTGGAGAAATCTGCGTTCGGTCCGGTGTTCAGCGCCAACCTGCTCGGTCTTACCCTTGGCTCCCTCGCTGTCACGCCACTGGCAGACCGTTTCGGCGTGCGCCGGATTCTGCTTGCCTGCGTACTGATCTACGCCACCCTCACCGTCCTCATGGTGTTCGCTGACTCGTTGAATACGCTGATGATCGCGCGCTTCATCTGCGGAATTGGTATGGGCGGCGCGATGCCCAGCGCCATGGCGTTGATGTCGGAGTACTCGCCGCCGCGCCTGCGTACATTGATGGTGACGCTGGCCGCATGCGGTTTCTCGTTTGGCGGCGCGGCGGGTGGGTTTGTCGCGGCCGGGTTCATCGACCAGTTCGGCTGGCAAGCGGTGTTCCTCGCCGGTGGCGTCACGCCGTTGCTGCTGTTTCCATTCCTTTGGTGGATGTTGCCGGAATCCTTGCCGCGTTTGTTGCGCGATGCACCGCCGTATGTGCGTCTGCGTAAGGTAACTGCGCGGATGCTGCCGGACTGGCAACCGCCGGCGGCGTCCATCGGGCAAAACCAGCGGGAGCAGGGCAGCAAGCTGACCGTGGTCGAGTTGTTCCGCAACGGTTACGCACGGCCGACTCTGCTGATCTGGGCGACGTTCTTTGTCAGCCTGATTCTGCTGTACTTCATGATCAGCTGGCTGCCGACGCTGCTGCTGGAGAGTGGCCTGAAACTCAACGAGGCCAATCTGGTGACGTCGATGTTCCTGTTCGCCGGTACCTTGGGTGCAATCTGCATGGCCTGGTTCGCCGACCGCTTGAAGCGCAAAGTTCGACTGTTGTCCGGTGTTCTGGCGGGCGCGGCGCTGTGCACGATCCTGCTGGGGCTCAATCACGACAATCCGCGTTATCTGGTGGCCTGCGTGTTCGCCGCAGGGTTCTGCATCATCGGCGGGCAACTGACGCTGAATGCGTTCGCGAGTAATTTCTACCCTGCGCACGTTCGTGCCACGGGCACTGGCTGGGCGCTGGGTGTGGGGCGATTCGGTTCGATTCTCGGGCCGCTATTTGGCAGTCTGCTGCTGGCGATGCATATTCCGGTGGAGCAGATTTTTTTCTTCTGCGCGATTCCGGCGGTGATTGCTGCACTGCTGATCATTCAGGTGCGTTCGCCCAATGACACACGCATATCCAATGTGGGAGCGAGCCTGCTCGCGAAGAGCGATAACACGGTGTAACTGAAAGACCGCGTCGCCTGCTCGCGATGAGGGTGTGTCAGTTATTAATGATCCGACTGACCCACCGCTATCGCGAGCAGGCTCACTCCTACAAAAATCGTTTCAGTGGACGACAGAGTTGGGCGGGAGATGGCCGAGGCGCTCGGTCAGGCGCAGTCGCTGGATCGGATCGTCACTGAGCAACAAGGCATGTTCCAGATCGAAACGCTCGGCGTTCGGGCAGTCGAGCCGTTGATACAGACTGGCGCGGGCGAGGTAATCGGCAGCGCCGGCATTGCCCAGTTCGAGCACGCGCTCGGCGTCGATCAACGCGGCGATGAAGTCATCGTGGGTCAGGTGCAACTGACGCAAGTTGCGCGACAGGCGCTGCAGCATCTGCACCGGCGTCGCCGTCAGCAAATGCTCGGCGTTGAGCTTCATGTTCGGCCCGTACTGGCGTTGCAGCAGTTCGCGACAGTCATTGGGATACAGGCGTCGACCACCGCAAGGGTCGAGCAAGTGATCGGCTCCGGGCACGCGCAGCAGGAAATGCCCGGGGAAGTTGACGCCGACCAGTGGAATCTCCAGACCGCGCGCCAGCTCCAGGGCAATCAGCGCCAACGTCAACGGCTGACCACGCCGGGTCTGCAACACTTTATGCAGCAGGGCTGCCTGCGGACGTAGCGGCAGAAAGTCATCCTGGGCAAAACCCAGATCCGTCATGCGTCGCAACAATGGCTGCGCCAGTTCGCTGACCGGAAGCATCGGCAAGCCGTAACTGACCCGTTGTTGCAGCTCCTTGAACTCTTGCAGCGGCGTCTCGGGATCGAGCGCTTTTTCGTGCTCGGCAGCCATCCACAGCGCGGCTTCCAACAGCGCGGGCGGCGAACGGTGCAGACAGTCGAAAAAACGTTGGCGCGGACTCATCACAATCTCCGGGGAATGCCTCGTTTTAGCCCCGTCCGCGCCATTCGTCCAGTGCGTGGTTATGCGCGTCCTGGGTTATGCCGCAAAGCGGTTGTCAGCTGTTGTGCTTATTCCGGTGCGCTCCAGCAATTTTCAGGCGCAAGCCTATACTGGCGTTCTACAAGAAGTGATTCGGGAGCCCAACGATGTTTGCGCTCATGCAAAGCACTCGCCTGGAATCGCTGCACCTTAGCGTCGACCCGGTTTCCGGGTTGAAGGCGGTCATTGCCATCCACAACAGTCGTCTCGGGCCAGCCCTGGGCGGATGTCGTTATCTTGCCTATCCCAATGATGAATCGGCGGTTGAAGACGCGATTCGCCTCGCTCAGGGCATGAGCTACAAAGCCGCGCTGGCGGGCCTGCCGCAGGGCGGTGGCGTCGCGGTGATCGTGCGCCCGGTGCATGTGGAAAATCGCGGCGCGCTGTTCGAAGCCTTCGGCCGTTGCATCGATCAGCTCGACGGCCGCTACATCACCGCCATCGACAGCGGCACCTCGGTGGCGGACATGGACTGCATTGCCCAGCAAACCCGGCACGTCACCAGCACCACCTCGGCGGGGGATCCCGCGCCGCATGCGGCCATGGGCGTGTTCACCGGAATTCGCGCCACGGCGATGGCGCGGTTGGGCAGCGACAATCTGGAAGGCTTGCGCGTGGCGATCCAGGGTCTGGGTAATGTCGGTTACGCGCTGGCCGAGCAACTGCATGCAGCCGGGGCTGAATTGCTGGTCAGCGACATCGACCACGGCAAGGTGCAACTGGCAATGGAACAGCTCAATGCGCACCCGATCGCCAACGATGCGTTGCTCAGCACGCCGTGTGACATTCTCGCGCCGTGTGGATTGGGTGGGGTGCTCAACAGTCACACGGTCACGCAACTGCGTTGCTCGGCAGTGGCCGGGTCGGCCAATAATCAGCTGACGCATCTGGATGTCGCCGATCAGCTGGAGCGGCGTGGCATTCTTTATGCGCCGGACTATGTGATCAATGCGGGGGGACTGATTTATGTCTCGCTGAAACATCGTGGCGAGGAATTGCCCACGATAACTGCACACCTCTCGAAAATCAGTTCGCGGCTGACCGAGGTATTCGCCCATGCGCAGGCGGAGAAACGTTCGCCGGCGCGGGTGGCGGATGAGTTGGCGGAAAAGGTTTTGTATCGCTGAAACGTAAAAGATCGCAGCCTGCGGCAGCTCCTACAGGGAAAACGTATTCCAATGTAGGAGCTGCCGCAGGCTGCGATCTTTTAATGGGTCAGTGATTACTTTGCAGCTTTCGCCGCTTTTGCAGGTTTGACCGGCGCTTCAGCCGTTTCTTGCGCATCAGCAACGTCAGCCACTGGCTCTGCCGGGGCATTGATCAGCTCCGACAGTGCGTCAGGCTGGCTCTTGAACGCCTTGGCAAATACATCGCGATTCTTCGCCATGTAGATCCCGACTTCTTCAACCTGCTGCTCGTTCAGCGACGGCACGGCTTTTTGCAACACTTCGGACAGCATCTCGGCCAGTTCGAGCATTTTGTCATGACGGTCAGCTTCGGCTTTATCCATGAACAAGCGCTCCAGATCTCGGCTGCTGCGGTATACCACTTCGACGGCCATTCACCACCTCACATGCCTTCACATTTAGTTGTCTTTGCGACTACTGTATCTATATACAGCGAAAAGGATAAGCGAATCCCTGCGCTTTGGGTAGCGGCTTTTCAATGTAGACCGGATTTGAAGTTTGTCAGCCTCGTCGGACGTTGGCCGCATGCGGTGCGACCAAACGCCACGGCGCGGGTTTTGCGGCAGCTCGCCATGATGGCGTGGCCTCTTTTCTGCATGAAACTGCAAACGTGCAGAAAAACCGTCACGTCCAACACGCATCATCCGCTCGAATCGGGCTAAGGAACTTCATCGTGAAAATAAACTGGGCCGAGAAATTGCGGCAAAACGTGCATCAACTGGCCGAGTCCCTGGGTAACCTGTTCGTCGAGACCTTCCACTATCTGGCGCTGTTCGCCATCGGTGCGGTCACGGCGTGGGCGGCGGTGATGGAGTTTCTCGGGATGCTCGAGGAAGGCCACATCAAGATCGATGACATTCTTTTGCTGTTCATCTATCTGGAACTGGGCGCAATGGTCGGGATTTATTTCAAGACCAACCACATGCCGGTGCGCTTCCTGATTTACGTGGCGATCACCGCGCTTACGCGCCTGCTCATTTCCAACGTCTCGCACCACAACCCGCCGGACATGGGCATCATCTACCTGTGCGGCGGAATTCTGCTGCTGGCGGTGTCGATTCTGGTGGTGCGTTATGCCTCGTCGCAATTTCCTTCGGTGAAGATCGAACACCCGCAACGCAAGATCGGTACGGGGTCCGGTGAGCATCCTGAGGTGGAAAAGGGCGAACTCTAAAGCCCGGCCACTTGCCGTGGCTGGCCTTTTAGCAGCGGCGGTGGCGGGGTAATTCCGTCGCCGCTGGTCATTGCTTCGAGAATCGCCATGGCACTGTGGCCCTGCTCGATGGCGATACCGAACTGAATGCTCTGCACCAGCAGTTTGAGGCGTTTGGGATCGTTGCGCTGTTCAGCGCTGATCATCCGTTTGGCCACGATCCGGCCGCCGTTGGACAGGGTCAGCATGATGCTGCCGTCCAGGCCCTGAATACTCAGGTTGATCTGATAGTCCGGCGCAAAGGCATCGGTAATGATCTGAAAAGGATTGTCCATGATGCGTCACCGCCTGATTGAACGTGCAGTTGTTGACCGGCCGGGATCGGGTTGGTTCGCCAAACCGGATCATCGGCCATTCCGTGGTCTGTATCGTTGCTTCATGTAGGAGCTGCCGAACCTGCGACAACTCCTACAGGGGATGTAGCAAGGGACATGCCGGGAAAATTGTCGAACAACGAAACCGGACAAAAACAAGGCGAGCCCATGGCTCGCCTTGTTCATTTACGGGCCGTTTCAGGGCACGACCGAGAAGATGATCGCTGACAGTGCAATCAGGCCGATCAGCACGACAAACACGTTGGAGGCCTGACCCGAATACTGGCGCAAGGCTGGCACACGGCGGATGGCGTACATCGGCATCAGGAACAACAGGCAGGCAATCACCGGGCCACCGAGGTTTTCGATCATGCCGAGGATGCTTGGGTTGAATGTCGCCACAACCCAGCAACTGAGGATCATGAACAGCGCGGTGGCACGATTGAGCCAGCTCGCCGACATCACTCGACCGCGACTGCGCAGGCTCTTCACGATCATGCCCTGGAAACCTTCGCTGGCGCCGATGTAGTGGCCGAGGAAGGACTTGGTGATCGCCACCAGCGCAATCAACGGCGCTGCGTAAGCGATGACCGGGGTCTGGAAGTGGTTGGCCAGGTACGACAGGATCGAAATGTTCTGTGCCTTGGCCGCCGCGAGATCCGCTGGCGACAGCGCCAGCACGCAACTGAAGCAGAAGAACATTACCGTCACCACCATCATGCCGTGGGCCATGGCGAGGATGCCGCTGCTCTTGCGTTCGGCCTGCGCGCCGTAGCGCTGCTTCTGGTCAACCGCGAACGCCGAGATGATCGGCGAATGGTTGAACGAGAACACCATCACCGGGATCGCCAGCCACAATGTCTTGAGGAACACCGACATCGGCACGGCCTCTTGAGCACTGGCAAAGAATGCGCCGTTCCAGTTCGGGATCAGGCTGATTGCGAGCAGCAGCAACGCCGCGACAAACGGATAAACCAGCACGCTCATGGCTTTGACGATGACGCTCTGGCCGCAGCGCACAATGGCCATCAGACCCAGAATCAACGCCAGCGACAGGATCGCCCGGGGTGGCGGGGCAATGTGCAACTGGTGTTCGAGGAAGCTGCTCAAGGTGTTGGTCAACGCCACGCTGTACACCAGCAGGATCGGGAAGATCGCGAAGAAATACAGCAGCGTGATCAGTTTGCCGGCACCGATGCCGAAGTGTTCTTCGACCACTTCGGTGATGTCCCCGGAACGCCCGGACAGCACGAATCGGGTCAGGCCACGGTGGGCAAAAAACGTCATCGGGAACGCCAGCACGGCGAGAATCAGCAGCGGCCAGAAACCACCGACGCCAGCGTTGATCGGCAGGAACAGGGTGCCGGCACCGATGGCGGTGCCATACAGGCCAAGCATCCAGGTGGTGTCGAATTTGCTCCAGCCCTTGTGGGCGGTTTCTGTTTTGCCTGTGAGGTCTACAGCGGGATTTTCGGCAGCAGGTGTACGTACATCGGTCATCGGTATCGCCTCGTTATTATTTTTGCTCGGGCTCACGTGTTGCGGACGGTCAGGGAGTGCTCCTCAGCACTCCACCCAGCTCACTGCCAGGCCGCCTCGTGAAGTCTCTTTGTATTTGTCGTGCATGTCGGCACCGGTATCGCGCATGGTGCGGATCACCCGGTCGAGGGAAATGAAGTGGTTGCCGTCGCCGCGCAGCGCCATTTGCGTGGCGTTGATCGCTTTCACGGCGGCAATGGCGTTGCGCTCGATGCACGGCACCTGCACCAGACCGCCGACCGGGTCGCAGGTCAGGCCGAGATTATGTTCCAGGCCGATTTCGGCGGCGTTTTCCAATTGCTCCGGGGTGGCGCCAAGCACTTCGGCCAGGCCCGCAGCGGCCATGGCACATGCCGAACCGACCTCGCCCTGGCAGCCGACTTCGGCGCCGGAGATCGAGGCATTTTTCTTACACAGAATGCCGACCGCCGCCGCGCCCATGAAGAAGGCGACGACGTCATCGTCAGACGCGTCCGGGTTGAATTTCATGTAGTAGTGCAGCACCGCCGGAATGATCCCGGCGGCGCCGTTGGTCGGCGCAGTAACCATGCGCCCGCCCGCGGCATTTTCTTCGTTGACGGCGAGGGCGAACAGGTTCACCCACTCCATCGCCGACAGCGTCGAGCTGATGACATTCGGTTTGCCGATTTCCAACAGACTGCGGTGCAATTTCGCCGCACGGCGCGGCACATTCAGACCGCCGGGCAGGATGCCTTCATGGCGCAGGCCTTGCTCGACACACTCGCGCATTACCGACCAGATGTGCAGCAAACCTTTACGGATTTCATCGTCGCTGCGCCAGGCCCGCTCGTTGGCCATCATCAGCTCGGACACCCGCAGATTGTGCTGTTTGCACAGCGACAGCAGCTCGGCGGCGCTGGAGAAATCGTAAGGCAACTCGACGTCGCCGGCCGGGGACACGCCAGACTCGGCTTCCGCCGCTTCAATGATGAAACCGCCGCCGATCGAGTAGTACGTTTGCGTGAACAGCTCGGCCAATTCGCCGAAGGCTGTCAGCGACATGGCGTTGGGGTGGTAGGGCAGGCTCTCGTCGAGCAGCAGGAGATCGTGCTGCCAGTCGAAGGCAATCTCTCTTTGCCCGGCCAGAGACAGCAGACCGGTTTCGCGCAGTTGCTGAATTCGCGGGTCGATGGTCGACGGATCGATGCTGTCCGGCCATTCGCCCATCAGCCCCATGACCGTGGCGCGGTCGGTGGCATGGCCGACGCCGGTGGCTGATAGCGAACCGTACAAGCGGATTTCCACACGCTTCACGTCGAGCAGCAAATGCTGGTCGATCAGCGCCTGTGCGAAGGTCGCGGCGGCGCGCATCGGGCCAACGGTGTGGGAACTGGACGGACCGATGCCGACCTTGAATAAATCGAAAACACTGATAGCCATGCTAAAGCCTTACAAGCAATGGAGTGGGAATCGCCGCCATTTTTTGTAGGACAAGCGCAATGTCGGCGATACTGCCTACCTCGCTTCAACGTGACTAACGAAATTTCCTAAGTAAGCCTTTAGCAGGACTAAACAATGAGTCGTCAATTGCATGCACAGACCTACGTCTGGCTGCAGGTGTTTTCCTGTGCCGCGCGGCACTTGTCGTTCACCCGTTGCGCCGAGGAACTGCACATCACCCCGGGGGCGGTCAGTCAGCAGATCCGCCAATTGGAGGAGCGCCTTGGCTTTCGCCTGTTTCATCGGCGCGCACGCGGTGTGGAGCTGAGCGCTGAAGGCCAGCGGCTAGCGATTACGGTCAATGAGGCGTACGGCAGCATTGACGCGGAATTGCGTCGGCTCGATGCCGGAATGATCAGCGGGATTTTGCGGGTGCGTTCGATCCCATCGTTCCTCAGTAAATGGCTGACCCCGCGTCTGCCACGCCTGCAACAGCGCTACCCGGACATCCAGTTGCGCCTGGTGGCCGAGGACAGCAGCGTGCCGTTGCACGAGGGCGACTTTGACCTGGCGATCGATCTGAACGACGGCAGCTATCCGGGACTGTTATCCACAGCCTTGCTTGATGAGCAGATTTTCCCGGTGTGCGCGCCGAGCCTGTTACGCGGGCGGCCACCGCTGCACGGGCCGGCGGATCTGGTGCATTTCCCGTTGTTGCACGACATCACCGCCTGGCGTGGCAGTTACGAATACGCAGAGTGGGAGTTCTATCTCAACGCCATCGGCTTCGAAGGCGCCGACGTACGGCGCGGGCACACCTTCAATCGCAATCACCTGACCATCGAAGCGGCGATTGCCGGCATGGGCGTGGCGATCGCGCGGCGCACGTTGCTCAACGATGAGCTGGAGCGGGGCACCTTGATTGTGCCGTTCGGGCTGTCGGTGCCCAACCACAAACGTTACGTTCTGCTCTATGCGCCGGGGGCGTTGAGCCATCCGGGCGTGCGGGCGGTGCATGACTGGCTGGTGGAGGAAGCGGGGATTTTTCGCAGTTTGCACCCGTTGAATGACGGGCAATTGTGAGCAAATTTTGCAGGGTTGCGAGGCGACCCAACTCCCGACCTTACCAGTGACTTGCTTGGTTGTCCGGCTTTTTTTGCGAATGAATATTTATCTTTTTTCAGGGGTTGAAATGTTTGGCTGTCGGGCCGATTGTTGTAACCAAGAGGTCAGGAAAATATGTTTACGGCCTCTCGCGAGCTAGCTGAAATAAGGGATGAACTATGCAAATCCAAGTCAACAGCGATAACCATATTCAAAGTAGTCAACGACTGGAGGAGTGGGTACGTACAACCATTGAGAGCACGCTCGAACGTTATGAAGAAGACCTGACCCGTGTCGAAGTCCATCTGAGCGACGAGAACGGTGACAAGCCAGGTCCCCATGACATGCGCTGCCAACTGGAAGCGCGGCCAAAAGGCCATCAACCGATTTCCGTGACCCACAAGGCCGATTCGCTGGAACAGGCGATCGACGGTGCAGCCGAAAAACTGGAGCACGCACTGGAGCACTTGTTTGGCAAACTGCGGGGCAAACCCCGTGCCGCCATTGTGCCATTTACCAGCAAGGCGAACGACGCGCTGCTGGAGGAAGAATTTCTGGAGAATGAACAGGCAGCGATCAACAGTTGATCCGCTGATTCCATAAGCCACCCAATGAGAACGGGCCTGCGCAAGCAGGCCCGTTTTTGTTCGTGTGGCTGGATGGTATTTGGGTATGGCATGAGAAAGCAGCCCCTCACCCCAGCCCTCTCCCGGTGGGAGAGGGGGGCGACCGAGGTGTCTGAAGAGATGCGTCGACCTGAAAGACCGAGTCGATTCTGGATTCCGCTCAGTACTTTCAGGTCGGTATATTTCTCAAGCATCCCCCAATCAGTCCCCTCTCCCTCGGGGAGAGGGTTAGGGTGAGGGGTTTTTCAAACCTCAGAACGCAACCGATGTCTGCACATAAACCGTTCGCGGCTCACCTACATACTTGCCCTTGTTGTTGTCATCAAACGAGCGGGTGAAATACTGGGTGTTGAAGATGTTCTTCACCCCCACCGCCACATTCAGATCCGACAACTGCGGGCCGAAGTCATACCCGGCGCGGCTGCTGAACAGCATGTAACCGGGGATCTTGCCGGTACTGCCGTCAGCGCTTTCTTTCGAGGTATTGGCATTGTCGGCGAACTGGTCGCTCTGGAAGCTGCTGTCCAGATTCAACTTCCAGGGTCCCTCTGTGTAGCCAACGCCAATAGTGCCTTTGTGCTTCGAAGAGAACGGCACGCGGTTGCCTTTATTCGGCCCGTCTTCACGGATGGTCGCGTCGACGTAGGCGTAAGAGGCGTAGACATCGAAACCGGCCAGCGCCGGGCTCAAGTCATCGAGGGCGTAATTGACACTGGTCTCAATGCCCTGATGACGGGTTTCGCCACGGGCGATCACCGAATCGTTGGTCTGGTTGCTTTCGTACTGATTGTCGAAGTTGATCAGGAACGCGCCAATCTCTGCGCGCAACGCGCCGTTGTCGTAGCGAGTGCCGAGTTCCCAGGTGCGGGCCTTCTCCGGTTTCACTTCGCCACTGCTCACGCGGTTGGGCATCTGGCTGTATTGCACGCTGCCGAAGGAGCCTTCGGTGTTGGCGTACAGATTCCAGCTGTCGGTCAGGTGATAAAGCACGTTCAACGCCGGCAGTGCGGTGTTGTAGTCACCCTTGTATTTGACGTTGGTCAGGTTGTTGGTCTGTTGCGACTCGATCATCTCGTAGCGCACGCCCGGGGTGATCGTCCATTTGCCGATGTCGATGCGGTCGTCGACGAAGAACGCGTTGGCCTCGGTGCCGCCGCGTGTATCGCGGTCGTTGCGGCTACTGGTGGTCGGGTATTCATTGCTGCTGATCGGCGTGCGATAGCGCAACTCGTGGCCGGCCTCGTTGATGTAGCGGTAGCCGACGCCGACTTCATGGCTGGTCGAGCCGAGGTCAAAGCCTTGGGCGAAACGGGTTTCCAGACCGCGAACCCAATATTCGCGCGGTGACAGCGACAGGAACGTGCCCTGATCCAGATAACCGCTGCGCAGGGTTTTGGTGAAGAAGGTATTGGCGGTGAATTCGCGGCGATCTTCCTGGTATCGATAGCCGAAGTTGAACATCGTGCGACGGCCCCAGAACTGGTCTTTCGGACGCGTGGACTGATACGGATCGGCATCGTAATCGGCAACGTTCAAACCGCCGGGCATGTCGGCCTTACCTTCGTAATACTGGGCCATGGCGTTGAAACTGTTGGCCTCGTCGAGCTGGTATTTGCCCTTGAGGATCAGGTCGTCGATTTCGGTGTCGCTGTGCTCACGCCAGTCGCCGCCACGGGTGCCGGAATACAACAGCGCGCCACCCAGTCCGTTCTCGTTGGTGCCACCGGCAAGCAGATTGGCGCTGGTCTTGAAGCCGTCATGGCTCGACGAGGGACTGGTTTCCGTCTGGAAACCACCCTTGACGGTCGGTTCGTCGGGAATCGCCCGGGTCACGAAGTTGACCACGCCGCCGACGTTCTGCGGGCCGTAGCGCACCGCGCCGCCACCACGCACCACGTCCACAGCGTCCATGTTGCCCATGCTGATCGGCGCGAAAGAAAGTTGCGGCTGGCCGTAAGGGGCGAATGGAACCGGAATGCCGTCCATCAACACCGTTGAGCGTGCCGCCAGGCGCGGATTGAGCCCGCGAATACCGAAGTTCAGCGCCATGTCGTGGCTGCCGGTGCCGTTGTTTTCCGGGGCGTTTACACCGGGAATGCGGTTGAGCACATCACGCGCCTGGGTGGCGCCCTGGCGTTCGAATTCTTCACGACGGATCACGTCGCGAGCGCCGGGGTGTTCGAACACGTTGATTTGCTGCGCATCGCCGAGCCAGTCGCCGACCACTTTCGAGGTGTCCAGCTCAAGCGCTGTGTCACCCGCCGGTTGCAGGCTGAAAGCGTTGTTGCCCTCGGCGCGAGCTTGCAGGCCGGTGCCTTCGAGCAATGCGTTGAGACCTTGTTCAATCGTGTAGTTGCCTTCCAGGCCACGGCTTTGTACGCCGCTGGTCACTTGCGAGCCGAACGAAATCAGCACCCCGGCTTCACGGCCAAACTGATTGAGGGCGTTTTCCAGCGCTGATGGCGCGATGTGATAGGCCTGGGTGTCGGCCGCCACTGCAGCGGGCAGGGCGCCGAAACTCAGGCTGGCGCCGAGGATAAGGTTGCGCAGGCTGCGGGCCAGTGGCGTGAGGCGGGTGGGGTGCATGGTGGAGGATCCTGAGAAGGTTGAATCAAAGGGGGCTTTCCTTCTCTGTCACGCCAGATCTGAAAAACGGCTCACGCATTACAAATATTTTTTGAAGAACTGCTTTTGTGGCAGTGAGCTTGTCGCACCGTCTCGCTGGGCGCGAAGCGGTTCACGCTTTTAAAGGACGGGCCTGTTGCGCAGTCCAGCGGGAGCAAGCTCCCTCGCCACAGGTTCATTTCAAGCCTTGGCTTCTACGCTGACCCAGTAGCGGGTAAAGCGCTTCACTTTCACCGGCAAGCTGATTTCCAGCAGATCCAGAATCCGCTCGCTGTCGTCCAGTGGATACGTCCCGGAGATCAGCAAGTCCGCCACCTTGTTGTCGCAACCGAGTTGGCCGCGACGATAGCGCCCCAGCTCATCGAGGAAGTCGCCCAGCCGCATATGCGCCGCGACCAGCATGCCATCGGCCCAGGCGCCGCTGTTGGCGTCCAGCGGTCGGGCGTCGCTGACAGCGGCGGAGGTGAAACTCAGTTGGCGGGCGACAGGCAGCAGCATCGGTGCGCGTCCGTTGGCCGTCAGTTCGACCCGACCCTCAAACAACGCGACCTGCGTGCGATCAACAAACTGACGCACGTTGAGGCGCGCGTCCCGGGTTTTCAGAATGCCTTGTGCAGTCCGCACTTCGAACGATTGCGATGCGGTCAGGAGGATTTCGCCTTCGAGCAAGCGGATCAGTCGTTGTGCGCCATCGACATCCGCCGCACTTGAAGTATTGAGCTGCAATTGATCGCCCGCACACAACGCAATCTTGCGTCGCTGACCCACCGGGCTGCGGTAATCGGCGAGCAGCGACGGCAGCGGATTGTGTTCGCGCATGCCCCAGGTGACGGCCGAACCGCCACCCAGAATCAGCAACAGTTTCAGCGCCTGACGGCGACTGCCGGACTTCGGCCCGTTCAATGCCGCGTGCGCCAGCGGTGAGGCCACACCGCGCAAGCGCTGGTTGACCCGCTGAATGTGTTCCCACGCCCGGCGATGTTCGCTGTGTGCCTCCAGCCATTGTTGCCACGCCAGTTGTCGACGCGGGGAAAGCTTGCCTTGCTGCATTTCCATCAGCCAGTGCACGGCCTGTTCGGCCACTTGCGCAGAAAAATCCGCGACGCGGTTCATAGGGCGAAATAGCAGCGCATCGCCGCTTTGTTCAGATGACGTTTGACCGTTGCCACCGAAATGCCCAGTTCGGCGGCGATCTGTGGATAGCTCAGGCCATCGACCTGCGCCAGCAAGAAGGCGCGCTTGACCAGGCGCGGTAAACCGTCGAGCAACTGATCGAGCTCTATCAGGGTTTGCAGGATGATCGCTTTGTCCTCTTCCGATGGCGCGAGCATTTCCGGCATCTGCGCGAGGGTGTCGAGGTAGGCGCGTTCCAGATCCTGACGGCGGTAGTGATTGAACAGGACTCGCTTGGCGAGCGTGGTGAGAAAGGCGCGAGGTTCGATGATCACCGCTGGTTCGCGTGCGGTCAGCACCTTGATGAAGATGTCCTGCGCCAGGTCCGCCGCGCTGTCCGGGCAGCCGAGCTTGCGCCGCAACCAGCCGGTCAGCCAGCTGTGGTGGGCTTGATAAAGCGATTCGACGGGATGGGCGGACGGCAACGGGATGACTCCGGGCGCAACAATATGCGGAGAAAACATGCGTTAGAGAACAAGAATGGTTCGCATTGTAGGGCGCAAGCACGGCGTCCGGCAATCAGATGCTTTTGCGTATGAGAATATTTATCATTAATATCGCTCGCCTGTTGGTTCGGCTTGTTGGCCGGACGATTTTCGTTTCAGGGTCGAAACATGAAAGCCAAACTCGCCACACTTCCCATGTCCTATCGTCTGGCCGTCACCTCGCGGGTGATGGCAGCGGTATTTGGCGGCTATCTGGTTGCCGCGCTGGCCAGTGTCACCCTGACGATGTGGCTGCCGTTGAACCGCGCCGAAGCGGTGGTGACCGGCATGACCGTTTCCTTTCTGGTTTATCTGGTCGCCGTGCTGTGGTGTTTTGCCTGCCGCACGGCGTGGTCGGCATGGGTCGGTTTGCTGGTGCCGAGTGTGATTCTGGCGACCATCTCCGGCGCGGCCCGTGGGTTGGGGTACGCATGAAAGAGGGTTTTCGCCAGGCCATGGCCTGGCTGCACACCTGGGTCGGGCTGGTCTTCGGCTGGTTGCTGTTCGCGATTTTTCTGACCGGCACCCTAGCCTATTTCAATGACGAAACCAGCCACTGGATGCGCCCGGAAATTCCCGCGCGAGCGATCAATAGCGAGGCGAGCCTTGCCCTGGCGCAGGATTATCTTCAACAGCATGCCGCCGGTGCTTCGCGCTGGCTGATCGACTTGCCCGATGCCCGCGACCCCGGCCTGACCGTGCGCTGGCAGCAGGCGCCGGCGAAACCCGGCGAGCGCGGTCGCTTTGAATCGAAAACCCTCGATGCGCAGACCGGTGCCGAGGTGCAGGGCCGCGAAAGCCTGGGCGGCGAGTTTTTCTATCGCTTCCATTTCCAGCTGCAAATGCCTTATCCGTGGGGGCGCTGGCTGGCGACAATCGCCGCGATGGTGATGTTCGTCGCGCTGATCACCGGGATCATCACCCACAAGAAAATCTTCAAGGACTTCTTCACCTTCCGCCCGCGCAAGGGCCAGCGTTCCTGGCTTGACGGGCATAACGCCGTGGGTGTGCTGGTGCTGCCGTTTCACTTGATGATCACCTACAGCAGCCTGGTCATTTTCATGTCGATGGTCATGCCGGCGAGCATTCTGGCGTCCTACGGCGGTGATGTGCGGGCGTTTTACGATGAGGTTTTCCCGGCCTCGAAGACGCCGGAGCGGGCCGGCGTTTCCGCACCTCTGGCACCCATGGCGCCGCTGTTGGCCAAGGCCAGTGAGCAATGGTCGGGCGGCAACACCAAGCGGCTGTCGGTGAACAACCCGGGTGATGAAAATGCCTCAGTGGTGCTGTCCCGCGCCGGTGATCGTGTGGTGCACGATTTCGGCAGCGCGGTGACCTTCAACGGCGTCACCGGGCAGATGCTCGGCAGCACACCGGATCAACCTGTGGCGATGGCGGTGGGCGGCACGTTCTACGGTCTGCACATGGGCCATTTCGCCGGGCCGGTGCTGCGCTGGCTGTATTTCATTTGTGGTCTGGCCGGCACGGCCATGATCGGCACCGGGCTGGTGATCTGGCTCGGCAAGCGTCAACTCAAACACGCCAAGAGTGGTGTGATGCCGTTCGAACTGCGGCTGGTGGAAGTGCTGAACATTGCCAGCATGGCCGGACTGGTGTCAGCGGTGGCGGTGTTCTTCCTGGCCAATCGGCTGTTGCCGGTGGCGCTGGCGGGGCGGGCCGATTGGGAAGTGAATGCGTTCTTTATTGCCTGGGGGTTGAGTCTTTTGCATGCGCTGATGCGTCGCGGACGCAAGGCCTGGGTCGAACAGCTTGGGCTGGGGGCGTTGCTGTTTATCGCCGTGCCGCTGATCAATGCGCTGACCACACCGTGGAATCTCGGCGTAACGCTTGCGCAGGGTGACTGGGTGCTGGCCGGGTTCGATCTGACGTGCCTCGGAGCAGGTCTGTTCCTGGCGTGGGCCGCATGGAAAATGCAGCGCGCCAGCAATGCCGTCAGCGTGAAAAAGCCACGTCGCGAAACGGCTCGGCCGGTCACGCTTGAACAGGGAGCGAATTGATGCTGCTGGCCCTGTTGCTTTGCTACGCCGGGTTTACCGCGCTGTGTTTGTCGATGCCTCGGCACCACGATGAATTGCTCGGTCACAAAGCCTCGGCTCGCCGCCGTCAGGGCTTGCAACTCAGCGGGTGGTTATTGCTGGCCTTGTCGCTGTGGGCGGCAGTGTCGAGCAACGGCTGGAGTTTCGGTCTGGTCGACTGGTTCGCGGTACTGATGCTCAGTGCACTGACGTTGGTGCTGTTGCTGCCGTATCGCCCGCGTCTGGCTTTGGCACTGGCGGGAGTCAGCCTGCTGGCCAGTCCGGTCGCTGCATGGGCGCAGTGCTGAGGTGCTGATCGGTCTGCCGCCGGAATCCCGCGACGACGAGCCGCGCGGGGCACGTGCGCATTTTCTTCAGGTGTTCCTGTCCCAGCGTTCACAAATGGAAGCGCTGGTGAACCGGCGCGTCGGCTGCCGGGCGACGGCGGCAGATCTGGTGCAGGACTTGTTTCTGCGCTTCTGGCGCCGACCGTTGGTGCAGGTTGAAGAACTCAGCACCTACTTGTTGCGGTGTGCCGGCAACATCGCCATCGACCATTTGCGCAGCGAAGGCACGCGGGTGCGCGTCAATGAAGGTTGGCAACCGGAAGAGCCGCACAGCCACGGCAGCGAACCGCAAGCAGCGCTGGAAGCCGGCAACGATCTGCGCCATGTCGAAGCGGCGTTGCGCGCCTTGCCCGAGCGCACCCGGCAGATTTTTTTGCTCAATCGCATTCACGGCCGCAAGTACGCGGACATCGCCAAAGCCATGGGCCTGTCCCAAAGCGCCGTGGAAAAACATATGATGCGCGCCCTCGAGGCCTGCAAGGCCAGCCTGCGCGAACCCGCGCCACGCACGCCAGGGAAAGCACCGTGAATCACTCCGACCGCGTCATCCCGACGCCCGCCCAGGAACAGGCGGCATTTGCCTGGCTGAGCCTGTTGCATGACCGGCCCAGCGCTGGCGATCAACTCACCTTCAGCCAATGGCTGCGCGCCGACCCGGCTCACGCCGAGGCTTATGCACAGGCACAAGTGGTCTGGGAGTTGAGCGAAGGGCCGGCGAAAACGCTGGCCGACGAAGAGGCGCTGGCGTTGCAGGGCTATCTCGAGACGATGGATCGCCCGCGTCGTCCGCAGCTGCTGCGTTGGTCCGGTGCGCTGGCGATGGCGGCGTGTCTGTTGCTGATGGTCAGCCTCGGCACAGGGTGGCAGCCGCAGCGCTGGCTCGATGACCTTGGCGCCGATTATGTTTCGGCGCCCGGCGAGATTCGCACCGTAACCCTGGCCGACCAGTCGCAAGTCACGCTGGATGCCGACAGCGCCATCGCGGTGGATTTCAGCCATGGCGAGCGCCATGTGCAGTTGCGTCGTGGCGCCGGATTTTTCAGCGTGACCCACACGGGTGAGCCGTTTGTGGTCGAGGCCGAGAAGGGCCAGGCGCGGGTGCTCGGGACGCAATTCGAGGTGCGTCTGCAACCTCACGGCGCGCAGGTCACGGTGTTGTCCGGACGGGTCGGTGTGGCAGCGGATCGCGACGCAGCGCAGCAGATTCTCACGGCGGGTCAGCAGGTCGCCTACGGTGCGGGCTCGGCGCAGAAACTCCACGCGGTGGACAGCGAGGCACAACTGGCCTGGCGTCAGGGCTGGCTGACTTACTACAAAACCACGCTGGCGGAGGTGGTGGCGGATCTGCGCCGCTATTACCCGGGGCGAATTGTTTTGCTCAACGAAGAGCTGGCGGCGCGCAAGGTCAGCGGCAGTTTCCCCAGCAGGGATCCGCAGGCTGTTCTCAACTCTCTACAAGGGGTGCTGGGGTTTGAGCAGCATCAGGTACTGGGGCATCTGATCATTTTGCGTTGAGGCGGCTAAAGCCATCGCGAGCAGGCTCACTCCTACATTTGGAATGCGTTCCCCTGTAGGAGTGAGCCTGCTCGCGATGGCGCCGGATCGAACACCACAAAAAA
Source organism: Pseudomonas sp. NPDC087817 (assembly GCF_044742875.1). Classification (NCBI taxonomy): domain Bacteria; kingdom Pseudomonadati; phylum Pseudomonadota; class Gammaproteobacteria; order Pseudomonadales; family Pseudomonadaceae; genus Pseudomonas; species Pseudomonas sp. NPDC087817. Next base: position 24,165 of record NZ_JBIUVJ010000024.1, on the reverse strand, counting down.
TAATTTGCAAATGTTGGTGAGGTAAACCCGAGCCCCATCCGTGTAGTGACTGAAACTGCGAGTCATTCGCATCCGTTGCGGTTCTACACAGGTCATTGAGCAATGAAGTCCAGGGCAAAATCGGGTTCGGTCAAACAGTGGTTGGGCGTTCAAGCGTTGAGCTTTTCGGCATTGGCCTTGCTGCCAATGAGCCTGGCGCTCGCCGCCGAAACCGTCAGCAGTCAGGCGCAACAGCAATTCAACTTCTCCCTGGCCGCCAAACCGCTGCCCCAGGCTCTGAGCGACTTCAGCCGTGTCACCGGGCAAAGCGTGGTTTACACCGATGAAGCGCCGTACGGACTCACCGCACCCGCCGTGAACGGCCAGATGAGCGCCGAACAAGCGCTGCAACGCCTGCTCAGCGGTTCCGGCCTGAACTTCCGTCGCACCGACAGCCACACGCTGGCGCTGGAGCCGCAACCCACTGCCGGTGCGCTGAACCTTGGCGCCACCACCATCACCTCGATGCGCGACGAGTCGATGAGTTATCAGCCGCCGCCAACCAGTTCGGTGATGCGTTCATCGGCCTCGCTTCAAGAGATCCCGCAGACCGTCAACGTCATCCCGGCGCAAGTGATCCGCGATCAGGCGCCGCGCAATCTCGACGATGCGTTGGCCAACGTCAGCGGCATCACCCAAGGCAACACTTTGGGCAGCACTCAGGATTCGGTGATGACGCGCGGTTTCGGCGACAACCGCAATGGCTCGATCATGCGCGACGGCATGCCGATCATGCAGGGCCGGGGCATGAACGCCACGGTCGATCGCGTCGAAGTGCTCAAAGGCCCGGCGTCCTTGCTGTACGGGATTCAGGACCCGGGCGGCGTGGTCAACCTGGTCAGCAAGAAGCCCGAACTTGAGCAGTACAACGCACTGACTTTCACCGGTTCGACCTACGGCGACGGCAAGAACGGCAGCGGCGGCACCTTCGACAGCACCGGCGCGCTGGGCGATTCCGGGCTGGCCTATCGCATGGTGGTGGATCACGTCGACGAAGATTACTGGCGCAACTACGGCACCCACCGTGAAACGTTGATCGCGCCATCGCTGGCCTGGTACGGCGAGCGCACCAAACTGCTGTTCGCCTACGAACACCGGGAATTTCTCACCCCGTTCGACCGTGGCACGTTGATCGATCCGCGCACCAACCATCCGCTGGACATCTCACGCAAGGAGCGTCTCGACGAGCCGTTCAACGACATGGAAGGGCGTTCGGACTTGTATCACTTCGAGGCCGACCACGAACTCAACGACGACTGGAAAGCCCACTTCGGCTACAGCTGGAACCGCGAAACCTACGACGCCAGCCAGGTCCGCGTGACCGCTATCGACACCAAAAAAGGCACGCTGACCCGCAGCATGGACGGCACCCACGGCGCGATCACCACCGACCGTTTCACCACCGCCAGCCTCGAAGGCAAGGTCAACGTGCTGGGCATGCAACACGATCTGGTGTTCGGCGTTGACGACGAGTACCGCAAGATCTACCGCGCTGACCTGATCCGGCAGAAAAGCCTGACGAGCTTCAGCTACATCAACCCGGTGTATGGTCGCGAAGTCGAAGGCACCACGGTCAGCCCGGCGGACAGTGCACAGACCGATCTGCTGCGCAGCGATTCGGTGTTCCTGCAGGATTCGATTCACCTCAACGACCAGTGGATTCTGGTCGCCGGCGGACGCTTCCAGGAGTACGACCAGTACGCCGGCAAAGGCGTGCCGTTCAAGGCCAACACCGACACCAATGGGCAGAAGTGGGTGCCGCGCGCGGGCCTGGTGTATCGCTACACCGATGAGCTGTCGTTCTACGGCAGCTACACCGAATCGTTCAAACCCAACTCGACCATTGCCCCGTTGAGCGGTAGCAGCACCGTGCTCGACGGCAGCATCGCGCCGGAACAAGCCAAGTCCTGGGAACTGGGTGCGCGGCTGGACATGCCGGGGCGCATCACCGGTAACATCGCGCTGTTCGACATCAAGAAACGCAACGTGCTGGTGGCCAACTCCGAAGGCCCGACGACGATTTACAGCGCTGCGGGTGAAGTGCGTTCGCGTGGTCTGGAAGTCGATATGACCGGTCAACTGAGTGAACGCTGGAGCCTGATCGGCAACTATGCCTATACCGATGCCGAAGTCACCGAAGACCCGACCTACAAGGGCAAGCGTTTGCAGAACGTGGCGAAGAACAGCGGCTCATTGTCGGCGGTGTATGACTTCGGCAGCGTGATCGGCGGCGATCAACTGCGAGTCGGTGCCCGGGCGCGCTATGTCGGCGAGCGGGCGGGCAATGCGGTGAATGATTTCGATCTGCCGAGCTACACCGTGGCCGATGCGTTTGCCACTTACGACACCCAAGTGGAAGGGCAGAAGGTCAAGTTTCAGCTCAATGTGAAGAACCTGTTTGACCGTACTTACTACACCTCGGCGGCGAGCCGGTTCTTTGTGTCGATGGGGGATTCGCGGCAGATCTCCTTGTCCAGCACATTGGAGTTCTGAGCCGAAACCGCGTCATCGTTCATCGCTGGCAAGCCAGCTCCCACAGGTTCTTGGTTGAGCACAAATTTCTCCAACGGCCGAGGACTTTGTGGGAGCTGGCTTGCCAGCGATGAGGCCCTGATAGACGGCAAAGATTCCAGTTCTAACGCAAAAACGCCTGCCGATATTCGCCGGGCGTCCCGCCCAACACCTGCCTGAACCGATTGGTGAAATGACTCGCGCTGGCAAACCCACAGGCCAGCGCAATTTCCCCCAGCGGCAACGCTGTCCCGCGCAACAACTCCCGCGCCCGGCTCAAGCGCCTTGCCAGCACATATTGATGCGGCGGCAAACCGAAACTCACGCGAAACATCCGCGCAAAGTGGTACTCCGACAACGCACACAATCCAGCCAATTGCCCGAGGCTGATCGGCTCGGCCAACTGGTTGTCGATGAACTCCACCAACTGCCGACGCTGGTGCGGCGCCAGTCCACCCTTCAGACGCAAACCCTGACGGGCGCCGACCTGACAGAGCAAGGTATGGCTGATCAATTCATGCGCCAGGCTACTGGTCAGCAAGCGTTCGGCGGGCTCGTCCCAGTTCAGCGTCAGTAGCTGGCGAAAGCGCTGCGCCTGTTGCGGGTCTTCGAGAAAAGTCTGCTCGCGCAGCTGCATTTCCCGTGGCTCGCGATCAAGCAACGTGACGCAACCGATGGCGAATTGTTCGGCGCTGAAGTACAGGTGGGCCAAACGGATATCACCGTTGATTACCCAGCCCGATTCATGGTCGGCCGGCAGGATGCACAGCTTGTCCGGCCCACCCTTCTGGCCCGGCTGACCGCGACGAAACGTGCCGGTGCCGCCGGCGATGTAGCAGGAGAGGGTGTGATGGCTGGGAGCTTCGTATTCCTGGGCGTCGTGGTGATTGGTCCACAGGGCCGCAGCCAGGCCGTCACCGAGCTCGGCGCTGTGCACAAGGCGAGCGTTCGGCGAGCGGTTAAGCGCTTGGAAGACTTGCAGGTTATCGATTGCGGCCATATTCGGTTCTCTCCAACGCCTTGCATCCTACTCCGTAGGCGTCGTGCTGCCAGCCAAGCGTCCGACAAATGCGCAAGATTGTGCAAGCGCTTCAACCCTTGGTGCAGCACCCTGATCCTCAATTCAGCGCAATCCTTGTGGCGAGGGAGCTTGTCGCGCCATCTCGCTTGAGGGCGTAGCGCTCACAAGTTTTTGGGGCCGCTGCGCAGCCCATCGGGGATAAATCCCCTCGCCACAACAGCGCTTGGCATTGCTTTCGGGAGTTCGCTTATGAATCTGTCGTTGTATCTGTTGACCGTGCTGATCTGGGGCACCACCTGGATTGCCCTGAAATGGCAACTGGGCGTAGTGGCGATTCCGGTGTCGATTGTTTATCGCTTCGGCCTCGCGGCGTTGGTGCTGTTCGTCTTGTTGCTGCTCAGCCGTCGGTTGCAACCAATGAACCGTCGCGGCCATTTGATCTGCGTGGCGCAGGGCTTGTGCCTGTTTTGCGTCAACTTCATGTGCTTTTTGACCGCCAGTCAGTGGATTCCCAGCGGTCTGGTGGCGGTAGTGTTTTCCACCGCAACCCTGTGGAACGCCCTCAATGCGCGGGTGTTCTTCGGCCAACGGATTGCCCGTAACGTGTTGATGGGCGGTGCGCTGGGATTGTTCGGCCTGGGTCTGTTGTTCTGGCCGGAACTGGCCGGCCATCGCGCCAGCCCGCAGACCTTGCTCGGCCTCGGTCTGGCGCTGTGCGGCACCTTGTGTTTCTCGGCGGGCAACATGCTCTCAAGCCTGCAACAGAAAGCCGGGCTGAAACCTCTGACCACCAATGCCTGGGGCATGGCTTACGGTGCGGCGATGCTGTCGGTGTGGTGCCTGATCAAAGGCATTCCGTTCGACATGGACTGGTCGACGCGTTACGTCGGGGCGCTGCTGTATCTGGTCATTCCAGGTTCGGTGATCGGTTTCACGGCGTACCTGACGCTGGTCGGGCGTATGGGCCCGGAGCGCGCGGCTTATTGCACGGTGTTGTTCCCGGTGGTGGCGCTGAACGTCTCGGCGTTTGTCGAAGGTTATCAGTGGACAGCGCCAGCATTGATCGGGCTGGTATTGGTCATGCTGGGTAACGTGCTGGTGTTTCGTAAACCGAAGGCGGTGGTATCACCGGTGCAGGGAAAGTTAGCTTGAAATAAATGAGCGCTGAACGTCAGCGCTCGACTTTCAATGTGATGTAAATCATCACCGGGAATATGAAGTCAACGATATGCCGTGCCCAGTCCTTGGCATTCCATGATTGTGAAGTGTCCATGTCGAACCATTCGACACCCACTGTTTGCAGACAGACGTAATAGATGAATATTGCAACCAGTATGCCCATGATCGAGAACTTCTTGGCTTCATGGAATGCCTCTGCCGATTCATCGATCTTGCGATAAAGCTGATAAGTGCCGATCAGACACAACACCGTATAAGTCACCTCCATGGTGATGATGAACCAATAGATCCGGTGGTGAATCATCGGTGATTCAATGGCTCGATACTTGATGTTCTCACTTGCAGTAGTGGTGTCCATGCTCAGGATGTGAGCCACGTACGTGTAGTTCGAATTATAGTCGGTGAAGTTGTGGATCATCACCAACAGGCCAAAGAAACTGATGTAAGCCATCAATATAACTTTGCTGTAGCGGATGATTTTTTCGGTGGTCAGTGTGTTCAAGGTTTTTGCTCTCCATAGCGCTCATCGATAATTCGATAGCCGGGCAGAGCTTATAATGCTGTTGTTTGGTTTTGTTTGTTGTTCAATTTCAAGTTGTGTATGTGCGTAACTAACGGGCAAGTGCTGTTTGGCACTTGCCCGTGTTTTTTTATCCGCGCCAGACTTGCGGATTCACCAGGTCCTGCGGGCGTTCGCCGAGCAACGCACTGCGCAAGTTGGCAATGGCCCGATTGGCCATGGCTTCGCGGGTTTCATGGGTGGCAGAGCCGATATGCGGCAGGGTCACGGCGTTTTTCAGCTGGAACAGTGGCGACTCCGCCAGCGGTTCCTTTTCGTAGACGTCCAGACCGGCGCCACGGATGCGGTTGTTTTGCAGCGCTTCGATCAGCGCGGGTTCGTCGACGACCGGACCACGGGAGATGTTGACCAGAATCGCGCTCGGCTTCATCAGCGCCAGTTCGCGATGGCTGATCAGGTGGCGGGTCTTGTCGCTGAGGGGCACGACCAGGCAAACGAAATCGGCTTCGGCGAGGAGTTGGTCGAGGCTGCGAAATTGTGCGCCGAGTTCTTGTTCGAGTTCGGTCTTGCGGCTGTTGCCGCTGTAGATAATCGGCATGTTGAAGCCGAACCGGCCACGGCGGGCGACGGCGGCGCCGATGTTGCCCATGCCGACGATGCCGAGGGTTTTGCCGTGTACGTCAGTGCCGAACAATGGGGCGCCGACGCTGGCTTGCCATTGCCCAGCCTTGGTCCAGGCGTCGAGTTCGGCGACGCGGCGGGCGCTGCTCATGATCAGGGTGAAGGCGAGGTCGGCGGTACTTTCGGTGAGTACGTCCGGGGTGTTGGTGAGCATGATCCCGCGTTCGTTGAAGTAGTCGAGGTCGTAGTTGTCGTAGCCGACGGAGACGCTGGAGACCACTTCGAGTTTTTCGGCGGTTTCGAGTTGGGTTTTGCCGAGTTTGCGGCCGACGCCGATGAGGCCGTGGGCGTGGGGCAGGGCTTCGTTGAACTGGGCGTTGATGTCGCCGTTTTTTGGGTTGGGGACGATGACGTCGAACTCTTGTTTTAGTTGTTCGATCATTGGGGGGGTGATGCGGCTGAAGGCCAGGACTGTTTTTTTCATCGTTTTGGGCTCGGCTTTGGGGCTTTATTGCCAAGCACGCTAACATTTCTTGGCGGCCTTTGGGCCGACCATGTTCTTGGGGTTTTGGGTGAATATCCGTTTTTGGGGGGATGGCGGCTTAGGGTTCCGCCCTTACGGCGGGTCACTTTTGGCAAACGCCCCAAAAGTAACCAAAAGGTCTGTGCCCTGACGTTCGGCCCTCGCTGTGGCTCGGGTTCCTTCGCTCCGGGTTTCATCCGGGGCATCGCCTCCGGTTTGCTTCGCTGCACCTCCTCTCGATGTTCCCCCCGGATGAATCCCTCCACTCAGCCTGCCGACGGGCTCCGAGATCAAGATCAAGAGCGGTACTCGAGCTAACGCTCATTGTGTTGAGTGGGGCGGCATGCGCCGCGTTTGGGGTGTGGCTTGAACAGCGATGGCGGCCTGACAGCCGACCAGTCTCTGGCAGACTGCATACGATCCAATTGTAGGAGTGAGCCTGCTCGCGATGACGGCCTGACAGCCGGCCAGTCTCTGCTGGTTGTACTCCACCCCTGTGGGAGCTGGCTTGCCAGCGATGACGGCCTGACAGTCGACCAGTCTCTAGCAGACTGCATACGATCCAATTGTAGGAGTGAGCCTGCTCGCGATGACGGTCTATCAGCCGGCCAGTCTCTGCTGGTTGTACTCCACCCCTGTGGGAGCTGGCTTGCCAGCGATGGCGGCCTGACAGTCGACCAGTCTCTGGCAGACTGCATACGATCCAATTGTAGGAGTGAGCCTGCTCGCGATGACGGTCTAACAGCCGGCCAGTCTCTGGCGGGTGAACCTGTTTCAAACTGTGGGAGCGGGCTTGCTCGCGAAGGCGGTGTGTCATTTGGCGATGATGTTTACTGATCCACCGCTTTCGCGAGCAAGCCCGTGCCCATAGGGGTCAGCTGCGTGGCGCTGGTGGTGTCACGTCGACGTTATCCAGCACGCGGTTCACCGCCAGTTCGGCGAGCATGATGATCTGCTGGATCGCGAGAATCGTGCGCCGTTGCGGAAGGTCGATATAGGCGGCGATGTCACTGCTCATGAGGCTGGCTTGTGCCAGTGATTCGCAGGCGTGGACCAGCAGGCTTTCGTTGTCCTGATCGGGCGCGACCTGGAACATGGTGCTGGGTTTGTGGAAACGCAGGGTGAGTGCGTTGGGTTGGAAGTAGTGGTCGAGGGCGCGATCGGCAGCTTCGTGGAATTTCTTCGAGCCGGGGAATTCGTAGGGCGTGGTGTTCTCCGCTTCAGGCGGATTGGGACTGTGCTTGATCATGACAAATATCCTTTTAATGACGTGGAACTGCCATGTTTCGTTTTCCAGGCGAAAGGGTGGCAGCTGTACGCGGACTGGAAAAACCGGCAAAGGATCAAACCCGGCAGACCCGAAGGTCTCCCACGTACAGCCGCCATAACTCGAACACCGGCGCTGAAAAAGCGCGGCATTATGTCATGTGCTGTGATCCTGCGGGTTTTCCAGACCCGTTCGCTGATTCGTCAGCGACACCCAAACCCTACCCACCGCCCTTCCGACGAGCAACCTGCAAAACACGTCGGAAATATCCGCGAAAACGCCCAGATGTAGGAGCTTCCGTAGGCTGCGATCTGTTGATTTTTAAACACCAACATCAAAAGATCGCAGCCTGCGGCAGCTCCTGCACGGGCCGGTGGATGTTTAAAAAGCACCGGCTACGCGAACCCTGTGGGAGCTGGCTTGCCAGCGATGGCTGCCGGACAGCCGGCCAATTTCCAGCAGACTGCCCACCCTGCAAATCACCGAAATCAGTTGGCGACGCGAGCCCCGGCAAGGCTGCCGCTGAGCTCATAAGCAGCCAGTTCCGCCTGATGCGCCGCGAGTATTTCTGGCAGCGAACCGCGCAGGTATTCGACCCAGGTCTTGATCTTCGCATCAAGGTATTGCCGCGAAGGGTAGATCGCGTACAGGTTGAGTTCCTGCGAGCGATAGTTCGGCATGACTCGCACCAGCGTGCCGTTGCGCAGGCCTTCGATCGCCGCGTACACCGGCAGCACACCGACGCCCATGCCGCTGGTGATCGCGGTTTTCATCGCGTCGGCGGAGTTCACCAGAAATGGCGAGCTGTTGATGGTGACCATTTCCTGGCCTTCCGGGCCATCGAAGGCCCATTTCTCCAGCGGGATCACCGGGCTGACCAGGCGCAGGCAGGCGTGGTTGAGCAGGTCGCTGGGCTTTTGCGCGCAGCCGTTGGCTTTCACGTAGGCCGGTGAGGCGCAGACGATGCTGTAGGTGATGCCCAGGCGTTGCGAGACGAAACCAGAGTCCGGCAGTTCGCGGGCCAGCACGATGGAGACGTCGTAGCCTTCGTCGAGCAGGTCCGGCACGCGGTTGGCCATGGTCAGGTCGAAGGTTACGTCGGGGTGGGTCTTGCGGTAGCGGGCGATGGCGTCGATCACGAAGTGCTGGCCGATGCCGGTCATGGTGTGCACTTTCAACTGCCCGGCGGGGCGGGCGTGGGCCTCGCTGGCTTCGGCCTCGGCTTCTTCGACGTAGGCGAGGATCTGCTCGCAGCGCAGCAGGTAACGCTTGCCGGCCTCGGTCAGGGCGATGCGCCGGGTCGTGCGGTTAAGCAGTCGGGTTTGCAGGTGGGCTTCCAGGTTGGAGACCGCGCGCGAAACGTTGGCGGTGGTGGTGTCGAGTTGCACGGCGGCGGCGGTGAAGCTGCCGGCTTCGGCCACGCAACTGAAGGCGCGCATGTTTTGCAAAGTGTCCATGGGGTGCTCTCAAGGGAGATGGCAAATTGTGACACGAAGTTTCGAGGGCTGAGACCCAGACTTAAGGATTATCTCGTTAACCGTAACAAAGATTCACAGAAAACCCAGCTTATCGCCGAACAGGGCGTTCCATAGAATTGCGCCGATCCGATGTAGGCGCTGCCGCAGGCTGCGATCTTTTGATTTTGTTTTAAGGGATTCAAGATCAAAAGATCGCAGTCTTCGGCAGCTCCTACAGCGAGTCCTCGCCTTATCCTCTTCTCAGGAATTCGCAGCTGTGCCGCGTCGCATCAACAGAGCGCTTTTGCCGCTCAGTGTTCTGGCTTTTACCCTGGGTCTCAGCGGCTGCATCTCAACGCAAGGAATTGCCCCGCATAGCAAGGCATTGGAAGCCGACGCACTGGCCACCGACGAGGCCATCGCCCACGCCGCCCGTGACGCAAACTGGCCCACCGCACAATGGTGGCAAGCCTACGGCGACCCGCAACTGAATCGCTGGATCGACCTCGCCGTACAAGACAGCCCGAGCATGGCCATTGCCGCTGCGCGAGTGCGTCAGGCCAAAGCCATGGCCGGTGTCGCCGAAGCGGCCGAGTCGTTGCAGATCAATGGCGAGTCGACGCTCAAGCGCCACAACTGGCCGACCGATCAGTTTTACGGCCCGGGCGAGCTGGCCAACACCACCACCTGGGACAACAACGCCGCGCTCGGTTTCAGCTATGCGCTCGACCTCTGGGGCCGGGAAAGCAATGCCAGCGAACGCGCGGTGGATCTGGCGCACATGAGCGCCGCCGAAGCGCGGCAGGCACAGCTCGAATTGCAGAACAACATCGTGCGCGCCTACATCGAGCTGTCGCTGCATTACGCCCAGCGCGACATCGTCGCCGCGACGCTTGCGCAGCAGCAGCAGATTCTCGATCTGGCGCAGAAGCGTTTGAACGGCGGGATCGGCACGCACTTCGAAGTCAGCCAAGCGCAAACGCCGCTGCCGGAAACCCATCGGCAACTGGATGCGCTGGATGAGGAAATTGCCCTCAGCCGCAACCAGATCGCCGCGCTTGCCGGCAAGGGACCGGGTGCGGGCGCGCAATTGCAGCGACCGACGCTGTCCCTTGGCGCAGCGCTGAAGTTGCCGTCAGCGCTACCGGCCGAACTGCTCGGGCAACGCCCGGACGTGGTCGCCAGTCGCTGGCAAGTGGCGGCGCAGGCACGCGGAATTGATGTTGCGCACGCAGGGTTTTATCCCAACGTCGATCTGGTCGGCAGCCTCGGCTACATGGCGACCGGGGGCGGCGCGCTGGAGTTTCTGACCGGCAAGAAACTCAATTACAACGTTGGCCCTGCGATCTCGTTGCCGATCTTCGATGGTGGGCGTTTGCGTGCTGAATTGGGTGAGGCCTCGGCCGGTTATGACATCGCCGTCGCGCATTACAACCAGACGCTGGTCAACGCGCTGAAGAACATTTCTGACCAGTTGATCCGCCGTGAGTCGATGGACAAGCAGCAAGGCTTTGCCGCCGAGTCCGTGGCCACGGCGCAGAAAACTTACGACATCGCGATGATCGCCTATCAACGCGGCCTCACCGATTACCTCAACGTGCTGAATACGCAGACGCTGTTGTTCAAGCAGCAGCAAGTGCAGCAGCAGGTGCAGGCGGCGCGGTTGACCGCGCATGCGGATTTGGTGACGGCGCTGGGTGGTGGGCTCGGTGCTGGCAACGATGTGCCGACGGCCGAGAAAACCGCAGCCCCGAAAACCCCGGCACTCCTGCGGTGAACACCCAATTCACTACACAAACCCCTTGTGGCGAGGGGATTTATCCCCGATGGGTTGCGGAGCAGCCCCAAAACCTGCAAACCGGTTCTGCCTGGTACACCGCATTTGCTTTTCTTGGGGCCGCTTCGCTGCCCATCGGGGATGAATCCCCTCACCACAAAAATTGATGTTTGCCACAGAAAACTCTTCAGTCCTCAATCATTGAGCAAGACCAAATGACTCCCTTGCCCGCACCTCTACGCTGGCTCTACTCCCTGGAATGGCGTCGGGGTTTGTTTGACTGGGCGCGCAGCGATGGCGTGACCTGGGTGTATATCTTCAAGGTGTTGCTCGCCGCATTCCTCACCCTGTGGCTGGCCATGCGTCTGGAGTTGCCGCAACCGCGCACGGCGATGATCACCGTGTTTATCGTCATGCAGCCGCAGAGCGGCCAGGTGTTTGCCAAGAGCTTCTATCGCTTCCTTGGCACCCTCGCCGGGTCGGCGATGATGGTCACGCTGATCGCGCTGTTCGCGCAAAACACTGAGCTGTTCCTCGGCTCGCTGGCGATCTGGGTTGGCATCTGCTCGGCCGGTGCGGCGCGTTGCCGTAACTTTCGTGCCTACGGATTTGTCCTGGCTGGCTACACGGCGGCGATGGTTGGTTTGCCGGCGCTGGCGCATCCGGATGGCGCGTTCATGGCGGCGGTTTGGCGGGTGCTGGAGATCTCGCTGGGGATTCTCTGCTCCACCGTAATCAGCGCGGCGATCCTGCCGCAAACCGCCAGTGCGGCGATGCGCAATGCCTTGTACCAGCGGTTCGGCGTGTTCGCGCTATTCGTGACCGATGGCTTGCGCGGACGCAGCAAAACCGAATCCTTTGAAGCCAGCAACGTGCGTTTCATCGCCGAAGCCGTGGGCCTGGAAGGGTTGCGCAGTGTGACCGTGTTCGAAGACCCGCACATGCGTCGGCGCAACGGTCGACTCAGCCGTTTGAACAGCGAGTTCATGGGCATCACCACGCGCTTCAACGCCCTGCATCAGTTGCTTGAACGCTTGCGCGGCAATGGCGAGGAGCACGTCGTCGCGGCGATCAGACCGGGCTTGCAGGACCTCGCTGAAGTGCTCGACGGCTTCAGCGGCCGCGCCCTGACCAGCCCCGATGCGGCGCGATTGGCGACAGCGCTGGCCACTTACAAGGAAGGTCTGCCGGCGCGGGTACGCAGCCTGCGCGCGATCTTTCAGGAAAGCGAACCCAGCGACGCCGAGCAACTGGATTTCCACACGGCGTACGAGTTGCTCTATCGCTTCGTCGATGACCTGCACAGTTATGCGCAGACGCACGCATCCCTGGCCGATCACCGCCACGAGCGCGAGCGCTGGGACGAGCCGTTCACCCCGCAAACCAACTGGTGGGCCGCCGCGGCCTCGGGGATTCGCGCCTCGTTCATCCTCATCGTGCTGGGCAGTTACTGGGTCGCCACCGCGTGGCCGAGCGGCGCGACGATGACCCTGATTGCCGCCGCCACCGTGGGCCTGTCCGCTGCCACCCCGAACCCGAAACGCATGGCGTTTCAAATGGCCTGCGGCACGTTTCTCGGGGCGCTGATCGGCTTCGTCGAGATGTTTTTCATCTTCCCGTGGATCGACGGTTTTCCGCTGCTGTGCGTCATGCTCGCGCCGGTAATCGTGTTCGGTTCGTTCCTGACTTCGCGGCCGCAGTACGCCGGTGTCGGTCTCGGTTTGCTGATCTTCTTCAGCACCGGTTCGGTGCCGGACAACCTGACCATTTACAACCCCTACACCTTCATCAACGATTACATCGCCATGGTCATGGGCATGCTGGTCTGCGCCGCTGCGGGCGCAATTATTCTGCCGCCGAACAGCCGCTGGTTGTGGCGGCGGCTGGAGCAGGATCTGCGTGGCCAGGTGGTCTATGCGATCAGCGGCAAACTCAAAGGCCTGGCGTCGAGTTTCGAGAGCCGCACCCGCGACTTGCTGCATCAGGCTTACGGTCTCGCGGCCGGTGAACCGAAGGTGCAAAAGAACCTGTTGCGCTGGATGTTCGTGGTGCTCGAAGTCGGTCACGCGATCATCGAGTTGCGCAAGGAACAAGCGATTTTGCCAGTGCACCCAGCGTATGCCGAATCGCAGCCGTGGCGCCAGGCGATCCGCGTGATGGGCCGCGCGCTGGTGCGGCTGTTTCTGCAACCGAACGCCAGCAATCTGGAACGCGCACTGGTCGCTGTCGATCACGCGATCAGCCGCGTGGCCGCGACCGATGAGCCATTCGCGCCGCACTTCGATACCTCGGCGTTGCGCCGGGTGAAGAGCTATCTGCACTTTATCCGCACCTCGTTGCTCGACCCGCAATCGCCGCTGGCCGCTCTTGCTCCCGCCAAGCCCGAAGGACTTGCCCATGCCTCGTGAAATCGCTTTCCACGGCGTGTACATGCCGACCATGACCCTGATGTTTTTCATCGCCGCGGCGCTGGCCTGGGCGGTGGATCGGTTCTTGTCGGGGTTCGATCTGTACCGTTTTTTCTGGCACCCGGCGCTGCTGCGCCTGAGTCTGTTTACCTGTCTGTTCGGCGCGATGGCGCTGACTGTCTACCGTTGAGAACGATCTGATGAAAAAGTTTTTCAGCCTGCTCGCGACCCTGCTGGTGCTGGCCCTGGCGCTGTGGATCGGCCGGACCTTGTGGGTGCATTACATGAACACGCCGTGGACCCGCGACGGTCGGGTGCGCGCCGACATCATCAACGTCGCCGCCGACGTCACCGGTGAAGTGGTCGATGTGCCGGTGCGTGACAACCAACTGGTGAAGAAGGGCGATCTGCTGATGCAGATCGACCCCGAGCACTACCGCATCGCGGTGAAACAGGCGCAGTCGCTGGTGGCTTCGCGCAAGTCGACATGGGAGATGCGCAAGGTCAACGCCCATCGCCGCGCCGATCTGGACAATCTGGTGATCTCCAAGGAAAACCGCGACGACGCCAGCAACATCGCCGACGCCGCGCTGGCCGACTATCAACACGCCCAGGCACAACTGGAGGCGGCCGAACTCAACCTCAAGCGCACCGAAGTACGCGCAGCAGTCGACGGCTACGTGACCAACCTCAACGTGCATCGCGGCGACTACGCACGCATCGGCGAAGCGAAAATGGCCGTGGTCGACATGAATTCGTTCTGGGTTTACGGCTTTTTCGAAGAGACCAAACTGCCGCACGTTCGCGTGGGGGATAAAGCCGACATGCAACTGATGAGCGGCGAAGTCTTGAAGGGGCACGTGGAAAGCATTTCCCGTGGCATCTATGACCGCGACAATCCGGAGAGCCGGGAGCTGATCGCCGACGTCAATCCGACGTTCAACTGGGTGCGTCTGGCGCAACGAGTGCCGGTGCGCATTCACATTGATGAAGTACCGGAGGGGGTGTTGCTGGCGGCAGGGATTACTTGCACGGTGGTGGTGAATCAGAGCGCTGTGGACAACTGACAGACCGTGTCGCTCCTTTCGCGAGCAGGCTCGCTCCCACAGAGGTCATGCATTTCAAATGTGGGAGCGAGCCTGCTCGCGAATGGGGGCGACTCGGTATTTCCAGACTGATACCGCGCAATCACTCAGCGCAAAACGTCTCCTGCAAATGCAACCAGAACACCCGTCCGGATTCGAGTTTTTCAAACACCACTGTCGAGCGCCGATCCGTGTGCACACCGCTCGCATCGCTCTGTTGTTCGCGGTAACTCACGGTCGCGCCGCGCTGATGCAAGGCAATCACGCGTAACTCACTGAGCTGGATTCTGAAGCCTTCCTTCTGCCCCCCTGCGGCTCGGAACAGCAGGCGCAAGGCGTCGACATCCAACGCTCGGCCCGACGGCGTCACCATGGAAAAACGTGGCGAAAAACGTGCCAGCAATCGCTGCAGCGCGGCGTCCTCCTCTTCTACGGCAAACCATCGTTCGATGGCTTCGTGCGCCTGGATCACTTCGTCCAGGTAGGGCGTGGCGTCATTCATGCAGTTTTTTCCTCAAGGGCAGGTGGGTTCAATAGCGCGAGCGCGTGGGTCGAGTCGAAACGCAGGACGGCGACCATGGGCAACAGGGTCAGCAGCGCGGCGGCGATAAAACACTCATGGAAAGCGTCACCACTCAACGCGCCCAACAATGAGCTGAGCATCGCTGCACCAAGGCAGAAACCGAGTTGTCGGTTGATATTCCACAGCGCACTGGAGTGGCCCATTTTGTCTGCTGCGATGCCGACAAATGCCAACGTCTGCGCGGTGACGCTGCACAGGCTGCCGCCCAGGCCCATCAGCGCGTAAGCGATGATCAGCGGCGTGCTGGCGGGTTGTTCGGTGCGCATCTGCAGCACAATGCCGAGGCATTGCAGGAGCATGCCGGCGCTCAGCAAAGGTTTGGGGCCGATACGATTGAAACTGCGTTTGCCGAGCATGATCGCCACGCCCGAACCGACCGCCCATGGCAGCATCAATGCGCCGGTTTGCGCCGCGCCGAAGCCGAGGCCGTGCAGGTACAACACGGCAATCATGTGAGTGCCAGTGAATACACCGGGCACGCACAGGTAGATCAGCATCGCCAGGCGCAGTGACGGATTCTTGATCAGTTGCAGGTCGAGGATGGCGCCGGGTTTGTCCCAGCCATCACGCAGGTAAAGGCACAGGGTCAGCAGGCTGAGCAAGAGCACCAAGACGCCGAGGGTTCGCGTATCGGTCTCGCTCATCAGGCTGACGGCGATCAACAACAAGCTGAGCGCCGAAGCCGCCAACAGCAGGCCACGGGCGTCCAGTGTCGGCCGTTCGCCGGCGGGTTGATCGGCTTTCAACCAGAACAGGCCGAGCCCGAAAGCGAGCAGCGCCACCGGCAAATTGAGGTAGAAAATCCATCGCCACGACAGCGCCTGCACGATCAATCCACCCGCCGCTGGAGACAGTGCTGGCACCATCAGCGCGACCAATAAAACCACGCCAGTGAAATGCGCGCGCTGCGCCGGCGCAAACTGCCGATAGGCCAAGGCCTGACCGACCGGCAGCAACAGTCCGCCACCGAGTCCCTGCAGCAGGCGCCAGCCGATCAGGCTTTCAATCGATCCTGCTTGCGCCACCAGTGCAGAGCCCACGCCGAACACCAGCAGCGAAGCAAGAATCAACCGTCGCTCGCCGACCCGTGCGGCCAGCCACACACTGAGTGGGATGATCAAGGTCAGGCCGAGCATGTAGGCGTTGGTGATCCACGCCAGTTCGGTCACCGTGGCGTGCAATTGTTGAGCGATGTCGGGGTAGGCAATGCTTGCAACGAACATGTTCAGCAAGTCGAGGGCAAACCCCAATAGATACACCAGCGCGACTTTCGAGCGATAAGCCATGGCAGCTTCCCTGTGATAAGACGTGCAGGGTAGGGCGCTTCAGGTGATAGGAAAACGCTGGTTTGGCTGCTAGTTTGTCAAAATTATTTTGACAAGGAGCGACCTGAACATGGTCAGTCTCGACCGTTTCGAAACGTTCAAAGCTGTGGTTGAGGCCGGTTCATTGACCGCTGCCGCCAATACATTGGGCCAGACGCGTGCGGTGGTGAGCTTCAACCTCAAGCGGCTGGAGGAGGAGTTGGGCGTGACCTTGCTCACGCGCAACACTCGGCAACTGGCGCTGACCGATGCGGGCGAGCGTTTTTATCGACGCTGCTTGCGCACGTTGGACGAAGCGCGGTTGGCCATCGAGGAGGCTCGTTCCGAGCATTCACAGCTCAAAGGCACGTTGCGTATTACCACGACCGTCGAGTTCGCTCTGGCGCAGGTGGTGCCGGCGCTTGAAGTGTTTCGTCAGCAGCAACCGCAACTGAACATTCATTTGTCGACGTCTTCGACCCATGCCGATCTGATCTCCGAGCGTTTTGACATGGCGATCCGTCTGGGCCGTATGCACGACTCCAACCTGCGTGCGGTGCAGTTGTCGACGTTCGAGGTGTTCGTGGTGGCCGCGCCGCAATTGGTCGAGCGCTTTGCGCCGGTTGCCACGCTGGCCACGCTGGAGTCGATGCCGACATTGGGCCATGGACGCGTGCCGGAAATGACCGTGACCGATCCTTCCGGGACCGAACTCGTGTATCAGCCAAAACCGGGCACCACTGCGATCGTCGCCGACAACTCGGCGACGCTGCGGGCGTTTGCCTTGACCGGGCAAGGTGTGGCGATTTTGCCGCAATGGCTGATTCAGGAGGATCTGGAGGCTGGGCGATTACAGCGCTTGTTGACCGATTTCCGCTTTGCGCAGCAAGGCGTGTATGCACTGTACCCGGACACCCGGCATTTGCCGCTGAAGGTGCGCGCGTTTATCGATTTCATGAAGGGCTGGGGTTGAGGGTTTGTGGTGATTGTTTTGGCCGCTTCGCGGGCAAGCCTTGTTCCTGCAGGTTGGGCGTTGCTCGCGAAGGCCTTACACGGTCTTGCGCCCCGTGCCGCTAAACGCACGGGGCCTGGGACACTTTATTAGTAGTACTTGTTAACCACCCCCAGCGCGTACTCGATGGTTTCATTGACCGACAACTCGTCATCTTCCATGAGCGAGACGATGCGCTTGTCATTGGCGATATTCGCGCCAGGCAATTTCAACTGAGCGGCGCGGGTAACCACGATGTAGGTCACAACGTCGCCACGGCTTTTGGTGAACGGCTGCTTGAGGGCGGTGAACATGTTTTGTTTCACATAGTCGTAACGCTCGGTAGACGACATCCCTTTGAAGGTCTCTGGATAGTTCTGATAGATAGCGGCTGAGTAGCGGCCGACGTCTTCCTCACGCGCCTCATCGAACAAAGTTTTCTTGCTGGTGACTTGGGTGACCAGTTCGCTATAGAGCTTGTCGCCTTCAGCGATCTGGGTAGCATTCATTTTGGCTTTCAGGTCATCGCCAGCGCTAGTGTCTTCGGCTTTGGCCATGATCCGTGTCCAGGCGTACGCGGCGCTCAGGTCGCCCTGTGCTTGGTAGTGCTCAATCAGTAACTTTTGCGACTCGTCATAGCCGTGCAGGGAGGAACGCTCCAGCCAGCGAAAGGCAAGTGCGGGGTCTTGCTTGGAGCCGATACTGCCGATTTTGTAGCTTTCATACAGACCGTATTCCGCGCACCAGTCGTTCTGCATGGCGGCATAAGCCATGTAGTTGAAGGCTTCAGTGTTACGTTGGTCGGCAGTCAGATCGAGGTCATAACGGGTGATCATCGACAGATAGCAAAACGCGCGAGTCTGCTTGGGAGCGGCCATGACCATGCAGGTTTTGGCGTCATTGCGCTCCCCCTGCTTGTACAACTGCAAGCCGATGCCATACACAATGTCACTGTCCATCTGCTCATTGCACTGCTTGTTGGCTGTGACTTTCGGCAATACGTCCTGCAAGGTCAGCTTGGGCAGCGTGTCATTAAGAGACGAGGGTTGGCTTGCGCAACCCGCCAGCAAAGCAACCAATGCCAGTGGCAGCACGTTGAAAAATTTCAATGGATATTCCCTGATCTGCGATTGAATAAAAGGTCGCATGGAACGGGCAGGGGAAGAGCAGGAGGGCAAAGCAATCCGTGCTTCAGTGTTACGCCAGCGATTCCATGCTGCATGAGCCGGGCAAACGCCGCGAAGGTCTCAAGTGCGCGCATTCTACTGAATGCACCTGGAGGCACAACCACAAGGACGCGGAAGGGTTGTTGGCAAAGGGCAGGATCGTTATATTGCCGACCCTTTCCAGCCTGCAAGGAGCAAGCGGATGAAGTACATCGGGGGATTCCTCTTCGGGCTGATGTTGCTGTTCAGTAGCGTCGGCGCCGCCTACCAAGGCTACGATTTTTTCGATCTGAGAATCAGGGGCCTCAAGGCTCCGGCGCAAGTCTTGAGCACCTCCAGCTCGAGGATGACCAATGTCGGCAGCGGCCATAGTTACACCACCACCCGAACGGTTGCCTTTGTCACGGCGGACGGCACGCCGGTCATTCATGAATTCAGAGATGGGTTTTCCGGCGCCGTAGCGGGAGACAAGGTGAGTGTGTTCTACAACCCTGCCAACCCCCGTGAAGTCATCGCGGGCACGTTCTTTGGACTTGGGTTGTTTCTGGCATTGATCATCTTCGCACTGTTATGTGTTTTGGGGATCAAGATAGCCTGGGAGGAATGAGTGTTTCCCAGGCTCAGATCTGACGATTCAAGCCGAAGCGTTTCATCAGCGTCGTCTCCAGCAACCCCTTGGGCAGCAACGCCGCCAGCAACGGCAATGCCCGGCTGCCATTACCGATGCGGATCAGTCGGGGCGGTTTGCTCTGCTGCACGGCTTTCAACAATACGGCGGCAAACTCGCCGGTCGGGGTTGGGTTGTCCTGCGATGCCTTGGCGCGCGCGCGAATGCCTTCACGCAGGGGAAACCACGGCGAGCTTTCGTTGATCAGTTGTTCGGCTTCGTGGCCGGCATTTTTCGCGAAGCTTGATTGAATGGCGCCGGGCTGCACCTCCATCACGCGAATGCCGAACGGCGCCAGTTCCATGCGCAGGGCATCGCTCAAGGCATGCACGGCCGCTTTCGACGCGCAATAGGCACCGGCAAACGGGGTGACCAACACACCGGAAACACTGCCGATATTCACCACCAGCCCCTTCGCTCGACGCAGCACCGGGAACAGTGCGCGGGTGACGCCGACAATCGAGAACACATTGGTTTCGAACTGGCGCTGCATGGCCGGCACGCCGCCGTCGAGCAACGGGCCCATGGCACCGTAACCGGCGTTGTTGATCAGCACGTCGAGGCCGCCATGCAGTTGATTGATCCGTTCGCTCAGTTGTTGCAACGCCGCGCCGTCGTTGACGTCGAGCTGCACCGCAGTGAATCCGGCCGCACTCAACGCTGCGACGTCTTCAGCCTTGCGCGCCGTGGCCCAGACTTCGAAACCGGCGCTTTTGAACACCTCGGCGAGGGCGCGGCCGATGCCGCTGGAACATCCGGTAATCAACGCAACGGGCATGGCGCATTCCTTGTGCAAAAGAGTGGGAGGGGGGATCAGTCGGAGAAACTACCCTGCAATCGCTCGGCGCGAAACTCCAGGGTTTGCGGGCGATAACCGGGCCGCAGCGGCGGCATCGGCAAGCAGTCTTCCCAACTGCCGCCAGCCTGCAACTCGCCGGGGCCGCGATAGCGTGGCGCGGTGTATTGGTTGTCGGCCAGATTGACCGTGTCGCCCGGTGCATAGGCCGCGATGCGCCAACGCAGTTCGGTCAGCGGCACACTGTTGCCGTTGTTCATTTTCAGTTGCAACGGCCGATCGGCCGGGCATTGCTCGGGCGCATAGACAATGCGCATCTCAAGGCGCGCCAGTTGCTTGATCTCGCGGTTGTCCAGCCACACCACCCAGACGGCTACCAGACCCAGGCCGATGGCGGCCGCTACCGACACCGGCAAAGCCTTGGCCGGATAGCGCAGCAGCAGGATCAGCCAGGTGATGACCAGCAAAACGCCGATGAACATGTCGCACAACCTCGCAGGGATAGAGGGGCATCCTACCTAAGCGTAGGTGAGGTTGGCGATGGGCAGGATTTCTGCGGTGAGTTTGAAGACACCTTCGCGGGCAAGCCCGCTCCCACTGGGATGGGTGGTCATCACAAAATCGAGTAACGCCTCGGTCCACTGTGGGAGCGGGCTTGCCCGCGAAGAGGCCAGTATAGACACCGCAGATTCCGGACAAAAAAAGCCCCCGCCCAACCCGCTGCGGATGGGGGACGCAGTGGGCTGGGCGAGGGCTTCTTGTCTTGCTGAGCGTTTTACTGCGCGATGGTTTTCACCGACACGCCGCGTTCGATCGGGGTGGAGCGGCCGTAGATATCTTCGAACCGCTCGATATCGTCTTCGCCCAGGTACGAACCCGACTGCACTTCGATGATTTCCAGCGGGATCTTGCCCGGGTTGCGCAGGCGATGCACCGAGGCGATCGGAATGTAGGTCGACTGGTTTTCGCAGAGCAGGAACACGTTGTCATCGCAGGTCACTTCGGCGGTGCCGCTGACCACGATCCAGTGTTCGGCGCGGTGGTGGTGCATCTGCAGCGACAGGCAAGCGCCCGGTTTCACCGAGATGTGCTTGACCTGGAAACGCCCGCCCATGTCCACCGAGTCATACGAGCCCCACGGACGATAGACCTCGCAGTGGTTCTGGGTTTCGCTGCGGCCCTGCTCGTTGAGGGTGGCGACCATCTGCTTGACGCCTTGAACCTTGTCCTTGTGGGCGATCATCATCGCGTCCTTGGTTTCGACCACGACGATGTTTTCCAGACCGATCACCGAGACCAGTTTGCCGTTGCCGTGGATCATGCAGTTCTTGCTGTCCTGGATGACCACATCGCCTTTGCTGACGTTGCCGTTGGCGTCTTTCTCGTTGACTTCCCACAGCGACGACCAGCAACCGACATCGCTCCAGCCGGCGGTCAGCGGTACCACGCAGGCGCGTTGGGTTTTTTCCATCACGGAATAGTCGATGGAATTGTCCGGGCAGCAGGCGAAGGTGGCTTCGTCCAGTGTGACGGTGTCGGCGTCCTGCTGGCTGCGCTCAAGGGTCAGCAGGCAGGTGTCGTAGATGTCCGGATCGTGCTTCTTCAGCTCTTCGAGGAAGCGGCTGGCGCGGAACAGGAACATGCCGCTGTTCCAGTAGTAACCGCCGGATTCGACGTATTCGGTGGCGCGTTTGACGTCGGGTTTTTCAACGAAGTGCGAGACGCGGCTGACGCCTTCGGGCAGCAGCGAATCGGCGGTGGACTTGATGTAGCCGTAGCCGGTTTCCGGTTTGGTCGCCGGCACACCGAACAGCACCATCTCGCCATTTTCAGCGGCGACGGTGGCCAGGGCGAGGGCGCGTTGCAGGGCTTTCTGGTCTTCCAGTACGTGGTCGGCCGGCAGTACCAGCATCAGCTCGTCACGACCTTCGTTGACCAGCATCATCGCGGTCAGCGCCACGGCGGGCGCGGTGTTGCGGCCGAACGGTTCCATCAGGATGCGCTGGCATTCCAGATTGCGATTGGCCAACTGCTCGTTGACGATGAAACGGTGATCCTTGTTGCAGACCACGATCGGGGTGTCCATGCCTTCGAACACCAGGCGCTCCAGGGTTTGCTGGAACAGTGTGTGTTCACCGGTCAGGGCGAGGAATTGTTTAGGGAACTGCTTACGCGAAAGCGGCCAAAGACGTGAACCGCTACCACCTGACAAGATCACCGGAATCATATTGTTTACTCCATAAAATCGATTGGTTAGAGGCACGAACGCTGTGTCGTTTCACTCTTGTTTTTGTCTCGTTCTGAACGCTAACCTCGGTCCCTGTGGGAGCCTGGCTTGCCAGCGATGGCATCGCCTCGGTGTATCTGCGGAACCGAGGTGTCTGCATCGCTGGCAAGCCAGCTCCCACAGGGAGCCGGGTCAGTTCAGGAAATGTGTTAGCGCGTCGACACCGGGCGTTTCACCCAGACTGGCGACAGGCTGCTGCCGGAACCGGTGACGTACAGCACCGCTGCCTCACCACGCTCCAGTGCGACCGGTTTCACGTCGCCGACTTTCTTGTCGCCTTCGTACAGCGCCAGGCTGACTTTCACCGGGTTGATTTCGCGTTCGCCACGGCCCTTGGCGGCCACATTCGGCACCACGTCGGTCTTGCCGTCGGCGG
This sequence comes from Pseudomonas sp. NPDC087817, assembly GCF_044742875.1. Taxonomy (NCBI): domain Bacteria; kingdom Pseudomonadati; phylum Pseudomonadota; class Gammaproteobacteria; order Pseudomonadales; family Pseudomonadaceae; genus Pseudomonas; species Pseudomonas sp. NPDC087817. Next base: position 1,587 of record NZ_JBIUVJ010000024.1, on the reverse strand, counting down.
TCTTCAGGGTCAGCGGCTTGTCGCTGAGGTTCTGTACGCGGACCAGGGATTTCTGCTTGTTCTTGAACGGCGGCTCTTCGATCAGTTGCGGCGCGCCGGAGGCGTTGTTGACCAGGGTGTAGTAGTGGTCGCCGGCAAGTTTGACCGGCAGGGTCTGGCTGCCGATCTTGGCGCTGTAATCACCGCCCGGCATGAAGCTGAAGTCGCTGCTGGCCAGCGGCGCAACGTCGCTCAGGTTGGTGCTGCCGACGGTGGCGCTGACTTCTGCGTTGCTGGCGTTATAGATACGCACGAAGGTCGAGCCTTTCGGTGCGGTCGGGCCGTACAACGCGGCGTCACCACCGGCGAAGGCCTGGACGGAGAGCACGCTGAGGCCTGCAACCAGTGCAATGCGTTTTGCGAGACGACGAGGAGTAGTAGTGAAAGTCATGGTGTTACCTCTCTTTCAGTTTTGCGCCCGATCGGGCGTCTCGGATTTAGTGTTGATGGCTACGTTTTGTTGGCGAGCGCCGGCTTGTTTGAGCTCTGCGACCCACTGCGGGTCGGCGTCGCCGATTTCGTTGTTCACAGGCAGATATCGTTCAGGAAACTCCCAGATCAGTACCTGTGGCGGGCTGTTCTTGAAGTCATCGCTTTTCAGGTAGCTGAGCATCGGCAGGATCGGGCCGTGGCCGTCTTCGGCGTAGCTCACCACGTCGCTGTGCAGCGCTTGTTTCAGCGCACCGACGAAGTTCCAGTTGGGGTTGGCGCTGTAGCTGGTGCCGACCAGTGCCACCGGCACTTCATTGCTGGCGAACAGCGCGTCGTCACCGGCAGGCTGCTCGTTGGCCGCGACGGTGTTGCGCTTTTGCAGTGGCTCTTGCGCCGGCATCAGGTTTTCGAACAGCGGATCGAGCGGCAGGAACAGACGCAGATCGCCCTTGTGCGTGACCTTCTCGGCCGGCGTGGTGACGAAACGCTGCGGTTCGCCGCTGAGCGGGAACTTGTCGGCGATGGTTTTCGCCAGCGTATTCGCCGCAATCTCTGCACCCTCAGGTGTCCAGTGCGTGTCGGTGCGCAGGAACACTTGCTGACCGTTCTGCTTGGCCTGTTGGAACGGCTTGAGCAGGTCGGGGGCGAGGATCTTGTCGGCTGCTACGCGGTTGTGGAAATCCTGATAAAGGTTGGCGTGAATGCTCGCCGGTTTCACTTCACCCAGATGCTCCGGGTACAGGCGAACCTTGGCCGGCACAATCGCCATGACCAGTTTCACGCCTTTCGCTTTCAGGGTCTGGCGCACGCCTTCAACTAGCGCGTAGTTGCCTTGCAGATTCAGCTCTTCGTTGACGATCGGGTTGAATTCCTCATCGCTGTACAACCACTGATCGCGACCGAGCACCACGCCCGGACGACCTTCGTTGAACAGTTTGAAATCCAGCGCGGCCCTGAGGTTGGTGCCCAGACGCTTGATCGGGAATTCATCGTCGTCGTGGGTTTCCACAGCCTTGGTCCAGCGGCCGTTGAGCACCGTCGCATCGGCGTTGGTGCTGAAGCCGAAGAAGCTGCGCACCGACCACAGACCGAGCACCAGCAGGGTCACCAGGAACA
>NZ_JBIUVJ010000023.1:0-72772 GCF_044742875.1 Pseudomonas sp. NPDC087817 | reverse complement strand
CAAACACAACACCCCAAACAAGAATTACAAAACAGAAACGATAATACACAGCACGCCGAAATCTGACAGCGACTCGCGCACGTCGTCCAACTTGAACGGCTTGATGATGGCAGTGACTAGCTTCATGAAACTCTCTCCCGAATTGGTGGACTTGCCCCAGGAAAACAAACCCGACTCAAGTCTAAGCGCAGTGCCTGGCTTTGTAACGCATCGCTGACGCCAGCTAACCGCATCAGACGAAACTCCCCGCTTCGCCTGCCGCACTGCATTCGTCACAGCGACTGCATCAGTGCATGGGTCGAAGGTGACTAAGCAGAAACCTTGCCATCTCGCCAAAATCCCCTGATTTCAATCCCTTGGCCGCTGCCGCAAGCCATCCCGCGCAAAAGGCCCAGCGGATACGCACAACAACGGTGCGTCGCCGTCCGTCCGCCTGCGCGAAAAGCGTGCATCCCTGACCACGAGATTGACTATAGACACTGCGTGATACACTGCCGGCCATTGTTTCCAGGACATCCACCATGCTCGCGCCCAAAGACTTCCTCGACGCCCTGAGCGGCACCGCCTCCCGCCTGTTCAGCGGCGACACCCCGCTGCCGAAAGCCGAAATCGAAAGCCAGTTCAAGATGCTGCTGCAGAGTGCCTTCAGCAAACTTGATCTGGTCAGCCGTGAAGAATTTGATAGTCAGATGGTTGTGTTGGCGCGTACTCGCGCACGTCTTGAGAGCCTCGAAGCCAAGGTTGCCGAGATGGAAGCGAAGCTGACACCGCCAGCCGAATAACCCCGCAATCCCCTGTGGGAGCTAGCCTGCTAGCGATTGAAGGTCGGCACGACCTTCAGCTTCATGTGTAGGAATTCACGCAGGCTGCGATCTTTTGATCCGCAGCCCTGCAACAATCACGGCAACGTCCTACACACTGCACCACCGCTGTCCGATTGCGCCGAAAAGCCCCGGTTCCTAAGCTCACTCGATGCTGAATGTTCAGCACCGGGTTTGGCGACCTGGATCGAATTCGACGCAATGCAACTAAATTCACAGAGAGGTTTTTTCTCTCCATGAGTTATGGCGGCTTTGCGTGGGAGACCTCAGGGTCTGCCGGTTTCGAATTCACCGGTTCGCCAACCCGCGCATGGCTGCCACCCTTTTCGTTTGGCGACGAACAGAAGCAGTTTTCTTCACTTGAATTCGAGAACTGAACCATGGACGAAAACTACCTGACACCTAGCATCTTCACCCGCCACAAACTCCCCCTCCACGCCCTCCTCATCCAGAACCAACCCTGGTTCTGCGCCCGAGACCTGAGCCGCCTGCTGCACATCTACCTCAACGAACGCATGCTGCGAAAACTCGACCCCGACCAACATCAAACCCGCAAAACCCTCATCCACAATCAGATCGAAAATACCCTGCTGATCAGCGAATCCGGCATCTACGCCCTCCTCGCCTACCACTACTGCCCCGAATACCGAGCGCTACGCGAATGGCTCACCCACCAAGTCATCCCCACCCTGCGCGACACCCACCAACACACCACAAGCGAACGCCCACACTTGAGCCTGCTCAGTTGGCCGGATATGTCGTTGAGTTTGTTGCACTGGAATAACCAGCCGTGGATTCGGCTGCAGGATGTGCCGTTGATGGTGGTGGAACGGGAACAGACCAAGCGCCCAATGACGGGGCCATGGTGGAAAAGGGCTTCACGGATGCTGCAATCGCTATAAACCCGCATGCCGGAGCTGGGCCCTGCGCAAATCGTAAGTCGATTGGAGATTCATCCAGAACTCAGGCGTAGTGTTGAGATGAGTGGCAAGTCTGATTGCCAGGTCGGCGCAGATCCTCAGCTGGCATTTCACAAGCTTTTCGATCTCACTTTCGGGCCAGTTCGTGGGCATGGCCAGATCCATGACAGCCATGCCCAACGGCTCCATGAATTCCTTATTCAGAACCTCGCCCGGATGAATCGGGCGCATACCATTGCGGTCCATTTTTCGCCTCCAGAGGCTGCATTGAACGACCAAACTGGAGCATCCGACTCCGCGATACAAGACCGTCGAAACCCTTTCGCCGACGTCCTACAACTATTAGGGCATGGCCCTACAAAAATCAGCGTCTGCGCCTGATTACGCGACCTTTCCTCCTTGTACTACGGTGACCAGCGAAGCATTTGTCACCCGAAAAACGAGGCCTCAATGAAAGACAAAAAGAGAAGGAAAAAGCTAGAAGAGATTGTTGGATATCACGCTGAAGCACTTCGGTTAGCCGGAGGTATTTCAGCCAATCAGCGTCGTTTTATTGAGGTAGCAGCCAATTACGGTAAAGAACTCGAACCGGATGGTTGGTTGGCCGGGGGAGGAAGCCAAGTAAGAAATCCCGAAGAAGAAAACTAATGTGGCGCCTCTACTGAACGTGGAAGGGCACCTTGGCAACATCCAGTGAAGGTTTGCCCTCGGATCCGTGTCGCCTGGATTCGCTCTCCCAACTACCCTTAAAAAACCCGCAGGAAGCGGCTCCCCGATTCAGCTCAAGGAACGACCATGTCCCTCTCCATCGTCCACAGTCGCGCCCAGATTGGCGTGGAAGCCCCCGCCGTCACCGTCGAAGTTCACCTGGCCAACGGTCTGCCGTCGCTGACCATGGTCGGCCTGCCCGAGGCGGCGGTGAAGGAGAGCAAGGATCGGGTGCGCAGCGCGATCATCAATTCCGGGCTGCAGTTTCCGGCGCGGCGGATCACTTTGAATCTGGCGCCGGCGGATCTGCCCAAGGATGGCGGACGGTTTGATCTGGCGATTGCCTTGGGGATTCTGTCGGCGAGTGTGCAGGTGCCGTGTCTGACGCTGGATGATGTGGAATGTCTGGGTGAGTTGGCGCTGTCCGGCGCCGTACGAGCGGTGCGTGGCGTGTTGCCCGCGGCATTAGCGGCGCGCAAGGCGGGTCGTGCGCTGGTGGTGCCGCGGGCGAATGCCGAGGAAGCGTGTCTGGCCTCGGGTTTGAAGGTGTACGCGGTGGATCATCTGCTGGAAGCGGTGGCACATTTCAACGGGCACACGCCCGTGGAGCCTTATGTATCGGACGGCTTGATTCATGCCGCCAGACCCTATCCCGACCTCAACGAAGTGCAGGGGCAGATGGCAGCCAAACGTGCGCTGCTGATCGCGGCGGCGGGCGCGCACAACCTGTTGTTCAGCGGGCCGCCGGGAACGGGCAAGACATTGTTGGCCAGTCGATTGCCGGGACTGCTCCCGCCATTGTCCGAATGCGAAGCACTGGAGGTGGCCGCCATTCAATCCGTCGCCAGCGGCGTGCCGTTGACCCATTGGCCGCAACGTCCTTTTCGCCAGCCACACCACTCGGCATCAGGCCCGGCACTGGTCGGCGGCAGTTGTAGGTTTTGGAAATAGATGCGAATTTTTCGAATTAAATGCGACTGATTACAATCGGCTTAAAAACGCATTACATCAGATTTAGCCAGCATGCTTTGTCAATACAACCAGAGATAGCTATCTATTCCGACTGGTGTCGACAGGCAGACCTCAGTCAATAACGGTCAGTCGACTGTTTAAAGAATCCGAGGTAACTTATTCTGCCGAAGATTCGCCGAGAAATTTTCCGTGGGCCAACTCTGTCGTGGGGCCACCTGATTACCGCCGATATTACCCTATTAGGTGGATTGACCAAGTTTGGCAGGCGCATTGGGTCGCTTACTCAGATCCGAGGGAACAAATAAGATGATCATCCAGTGTGCAGAATGTCGAGAATACGTTGAGGGAGAAGAAACCGGTGGATACTGGCGTGGATTTGAGGGCAACGAGCCCTCTTGTCGCTACACGCTGCTGTCATGTACGGCTTGCAGATCGCCCATATTGGTGCGACAGACTAATACCGGAAACATGGCAGAAGGCGATAAGTGGGATACCCCATTCGTTGTCTTCCCCCAAACCGATGTCCGAGTCAACCCCAATGCGCCTAGGGAGATCCGCGCCGCTTTCGAGGAAGCTTGTGCATGTTATCGGTCTCAGGCCTACACAGCATCCGCAATTATGTGCCGCAAGACCATTGAAGGAGTATGCGTAGAGCATGGCGTTACAGAGCGAAACCTCAGCCTTTCCTTGAAGAAGATGAAGGAGGCTGGCCTCATCGACGAACGCCTATTTGAGTGGTCTGATGCACTGCGGATCGTTGGCAATGAAGCTGCCCATGGAGTGGGTGTTTCCATCGCTCAGCCAGACGCGAGAGACACCATTGAATTCACGAACGCAATTCTCGACTACCTGTTCTCCTACCGGGATCGTTTTGAACAATTCAAGAAGCGGCGGGCCGGTGACGCTAAGTCTGCTTAGTACGGTTAACGACGCGATAGTTGGAGAGTCGCATGTTTCCGGGTGGCCTGCCGATTACCACCCTTCCACCAAGCATTCGCACACCTTGCGATGTTCGACCAGATCTCGTCCAGATCACAAGAGCGTAATACGCTCCGGTCGTCACAGTTCGTTATGGGAACGGTGCCGCTGATTCATTTGTTCAAGTAAGTCTGGATACTCAGCTCTTCGACTCTGATCAACCATTGCTGCATCGATGGTTTTCCAGTCGATTTCAGCAAGCGTTTCTTTAACGTTTTCGTACCATCGCCAATAGGACTCGATGCCCTTAGGGTAGCGCCTAAAAACGCTAGTCTCAGCTTTTGCTACCACTGTGTATTGCCGAACTTCATAACGAGTAGGCGAATCAGCTGGGGGATCTATCACCCCCCAAATAGATTGATTGAGAGTGCCCCCCCGCATACCCACAACAGCCACCATGATTTTAAAACCGTTGGCTTTGAGTTCGATGTATCGGTCAGCCGGCGGTCCTGATGTTAAAGATGCTCCGAGTGGCATCTGTATGCTGGATTCATCGAGCAAATTCACGAACGAATTATTTGCCAATGCCATTTTGATTTTTTCGTGGGAAAGCGTCTCAGAAGGGCTAGGGGAAGCAATGATCAGTTTGCCTGGCTGTGTTCCACCAAACACCCCTGGCAAATTGACGACTTGACCGTCCCAAGAACCCTTCAAATTCTGAAGGAGCTGTTTGGCCAAGATAATTTGAAGCAGCTCCGGCACTTTTTCGTCGTCTACCTGCATCGCAGGACCGAAGGCTGAAATAGTAGATGGTAGGCCAACCAATAGTGGGCCTATCGCATTCCAATATGGATGGAACATCGGCCCGACCATGAAGCTTCCAGTTTCTGTGTCCCGAAACAAAGTGATCGTATAGAAGCTGTACTTTTCCTCGGGTTTGACGAAAGGACTCACCGCAATACATGCCAAAGCCAGAGCGCCTAAGAGAGTGACGATTTGATTCGTATTACTCGGAGCATCTGGATTAAGCCAAAGCATTACTCCAACCCCGACGGCGATCAACACGAAGATTGTGATGGTCACGGTACTTCCAATGTTTTCTATCACCGGCGCTCCTTAGCTTGCAAAAACTGTCTATAACCCCCGCAGTCGCAGAATCGCATCTGCAATCTCTTTTGCGTTTGTATCCAGTGTTTCCATGGCCGCGACTGCATTATGTGCTACAGCCTCTACGCCATTTTCTGATAGCCATCTAGTGACCTCCTCTATCGCCGCTGCCAAGGCATGCTGGTTATGTAGAAGCAATGTAAGAGCATCTGCCGCGGTAATGTTGGAATCTGAGTCAGATGGCATGAAAGTCGTCCTTGAAGTTCGGTTCAGAAAAGCCTAGCTCATCATATCGCCGGCGAAGGTCAGTCACCCCTCGGCGGCCTCTATTTGCGCACCAGAATAACGCGCCAGTCCCATCTCAGTCCCATATGGCTTTTTCGAATGCCAAAAAACCACAAACCTCCGGTTTTATCTATGAAAATCAGGGACTTGCGTTTATTGAATGTGGCGATGAAGAAGAGATTCGAAAGCACAACGAAGCAGTGGTTTCTATACAACGGGCTGACGAGGGATACCGGCACTGGCCGCTATTAATCTGTCTGCTGAGCGTCTGCTTTTGGTTTTTTTCCTACCTTCGTGTTTGCGGAGTTTATCGGTAAAGTCCGATGTAAATGGAAGAATCAATATCAGTGCGATTACCCAACCATCGGAATGGCTACTAGCAAAAACTAAGTACACCTTCGGCAAATTGATCTAGAGAATTATGGGGGCTTCGGCCTTGTCGATCCAGCCAAAACCCTCGCATTCCGAACGCGATTGGACCGTCGCAATCGCACTCCTTAGAATCCCCAATCATCCACACGTCTGCCGGTGAAGCCGATACCGCGTGAACCGCATGGCTGTAGATTTTGAAAGAAGGCTTCACGGCGCCAACGTCAAAGCTGTAGGAGTAGCCATCAAGTGCTGGATAGAGACGTTCAATTGCCGCCGCGTAAGGTTTCGCGAGATTTGAACAGACCGCTACCCTGACGCCCGCGTCTTGCAGCATTCGAACGGCATGAATGCCATCTGGGTAAGCCTGAATGTCGGCAAGTTCGCGACCGAGGTCTGACTCCAAGCAAACCATCACGGAGGGATTGACACTAATCCCGAAGAAATCAGCTGCCTGGCGTAAGTCCATAGGCAAAGACAGAATGCATTCCGCATCGCGCGGCTGAGGACGGCGACCCTGCTCAATCCCAATTTTCAGGATTTTTCGGTAAGGGCTACTGCCTTTACTGATCTGTATGAGGGTGCCGAAGGCGTCGAAGATGACTGCGGGAATAGGCATAACAGCACTGGCTCTCAAAAGGATGCGTTTCCAGGCAATTTGAACGATTCAGCCTATTCCGAGCACACATCCGCCAAGCCGCTGGAGACTTTTCCTGCCAAAGGTCCTGCAGGCTCAAGCGACACCGTGCCCGCCGCCAGTCGATCAAGCAGCTGAACGTCTGTTCGATTGGACTTTGCTTCAACCCGCCTCAAACTCTGGATGCGAGCTTTCGCACCTGTCTTCTGCCGGTTTGGGTTTGGGCGTTTACGTGACGTGCTCATAAGTCAGACCTGCGATCAGCCAACAAACAGCCAGGACACTTACACATCTGTGGATTTCTCAGGCTAGCTCCATACGACTGCAATCTTCGTACTGGCCCTGCGCACGGTCAAGGGCGTGACGCAATCACCATTCTGCCCCCCTAGTAGGTCACAGGCAAAGTGATAAGCGGGCGCTTTGCGCATCAGTGTGTGTTACTCGACTGACGACAGAGAGCTGCTCGCAGACGTGTTTGCGGGAAGCGCCGCGGCGATGAGCTCCTCCAAAGCTTCGACCAACTTCGTCACTGCCGGCTCGCACCCCGGCGCAACTCGAAGTAGCTCGTCCACTTTTCGCCCCAAGCTCGCGGTACTGGTTGAATACTCACGCGGATCGTCTTTAATTTGCAGAAATATGCATATTTTATGCAAATTTTTGCCGACACTGTTCATCTGCCCCCGCTCGTAGCGAGAGATCTGAGAATGATGAACATTGACCGCATGGCCAAGCTCAACGAGCGTTAGACCACGACCCAAGCGAGCTTGACGGATCTGCGCCCCAACTAAGGCTACGTCGGATGAAGAGTTGAATTTTTTTCCCATAATGTGCAAAATATTTGCACATATTTTCACAGAAGGCGAGCAGAATGGCGGTCTACGTCGATTCAGAAGAGATCCTGTGGCGGGGCAAGCTCTGGTGCCATCTGGCAGCGGATACTCTGGATGAGCTTCACTCGTTCGCCTCTCGACTGGGCCTGCGTAAAAGCTGGTTTCAATCCAAGGGTTACCCGCACTACGATGTGACCGTTTCGGTGCGTGAACGCGCGCTAAAAATGGGAGCGATCGACGCTGATCGCGAGACGATCGTCGGTCGCTGCAAACAGCTAAAGATGGAGCTACGGCAGCAAGTGCTACGACAGCAGGTGCTGGCACTCGCATGAAATAGCTTAAACATGATCAAGGAGGATTGATGGCGCCAGTACCTCAACCGCGTCCGGTGGCTCTTACCGTAGCCAAGTACATGCTCAAAGCGCGGGAGAGCATGCGCTTCGAGGACGATGCCGATAGCCTTCAATACATTCGCTTCGGATACTTTGGCGAGATTGGCGGCTTACTTTCCTCCGTGAAAAAAGCAGGTCGTGACCGTTTGCAGGCCGCACAAAACGACTTGGCCGCAGAAGAACTGGGCGATGCGCTGTGGTACTTGACCATTGCGGCGCACCTTCTGAAAATCCCCGCCGACGCTCTCGGGGAGCACTGCATCCTTGTCCTTCGCGATGAATTCGGCGAAAGCAAGAAAGCTCCCGCGCCGCCGATTACGTTCCGTCAGATAGACGGTCTTATCGAAACACAGCGCGATGAGGATACAATCCCCCGCCCAACGCAGCTGGGTAAGCTTGCGCTGAGCGCCGGTGTGCTGGCTGAGATGTCGCATGCCAGCTTGATGAGTATGGCGCCACCCAAGCGCGAGGCTTATTTCGGACAGCTGCTGTCGGAACTCGCCAAGACCTGCTCCAGCTTCAACCTGAACATTGAAGATGTGGCCTTGGGAAACCTGGAAAAAACGGCCAGTCGCTGGCCAGGTGAACAAAAGCGTGAATTTCCACTTTTCGATGAAGGCTTTCCGGAGCATGAGCAATTCGAGCGCGAATTCACTATCGAATTCATCGAACGCGGCGAAGGCCAGAACAAGCATGTGGTTCAGCGCCTGAATGGCGTCTATATCGGTGACCGACTTACAGACAATAGCAACGAGCCTGACGACTATCGCTTCCACGATGTCTTCCATTTGGCTTATGTGGCGTATCTGGGTTGGTCACCGGTGTTGCGAGCACTGCTCAAGCGCAAACGGAAATCCGACCCCGCTAAAGATGAGAACGACGATGGCGCTCGCGCAGCGATCATTGAAGAAGGCATCGCCACTTGGATTTTCGATCACGCGAAAAAATATGACTACTACGCAGCAACTCAACCTGGACGTCTCGACTACGGCCTACTCAAGCAGATCCAAGGGATGGTTCGGGGTTACGAGGTTGAGCGATGCAAGCTTTGGCAGTGGGAGCTTGCCATCATCGAAGGTTTCAGAATGTTCCGCGAACTGCGCGAGCATCGAGGAGGCTCGGTGGTAGTCAACATTACTGAAGGGACGCTGACTTTTCACGAGCCCCTCAAAGAGGCCTAAACGCAATGACCCCTACATCCTTCGTAAAGGCCTTGTCTAAATTCAGTCTCGACAATGTGTTCAACCCGTACGCAGATACCTGTCCTGTGCATGATCGCGCAGGCGCTGCCGCCTCTCGTCGCAAAAACCTGAAAACCTATCTTCAGGCTGTATCCGATCTAGGCACCGACACCATCTGGATGGGGCGTGATTTGGGATATCGCGGTGGACGTCGGACCGGGCTGGCCCTTACCGACGAATTCCACCTTTGCGAAATGACACGCGTATACCCAGGGTGCGAGTCACAACAGGCGACCCGGGGCCCAGCAATCGCCGAACGTACTGCTGCGGAGATTTGGGCGGTCTTGAAGGCTGTCGATATTCCTCCCCTGCTGTGGAATGTTTTCCCATTTCATCCGCATGAGCCAGGCAACCCATTCACCAATCGCAAATTCAGCGCAAAAGAGCTGGCATTGGTGGATGAGCTCAATGGCGAGCTGTTCAGTTGGCTTAGAATTAGGAAGATTATCGCGATTGGTCAGGACGCAGCGCACTATGCGTCGCGCTTTGGCCTGCCCATAGAAACCATTCGCCACCCGAGCTACGGGGGAGTCCGCGACTTCCGCGCAGGGATGGCCAAACTCTACGATCTGCACCCTCAGTTTTCCCAGGAAAGTCGTCAGGCTTCGCTGCTCTGACGATTACCCTCAACCGGGTAGAGCAGCCAGGAGACCTTTGGTGACACCCACCTTGCCAAAGGTCTCCGTATCCAAATACGCATGCGTCGCGATGCAGGTAAGCACTCCACATTCATATTTGGATTCCTTGCCCACAAACGAGTGAAGCTGGCTCAAGCCGATAAGGTTGCCCAGCGCACGCTGGCAGTACCACTGAGACCGGTAGATCGCGGTCAGGTCCAGTTTTCCATCTGTGATTTTGAAGCTCAAATGACTCAAGCAAGGGACGTTGAGGGGTTTTGCATCCCGAGATGGGTCGAACACCGGTAATTCATACCCATGTCCATCGAGTGGCGGCGCCAAGTCAATATCGGGATCACTGACCCCCAGCTCGAACGCCGATTGGTACTTGGTACCGTTGTGCGTTTGAAGCAGACGCTCAATCAGGTCGTCCAACGGATTGATGGTCCCAGTCCCGTTTCGGCTCGGACGACTCATCATGCGCTGAGCATAAGTGCCCCACGAACTGCGTTTTTTGCCCTTGGCCAGCAGCGCCAAGTAATTTGTGTATAGCTCGGGACGGGAAAATCGCCGGGCCAACCCATTGGGAAAAATGGTGCCCGCCACGGTCTCGACGCTCAGGTCTTCACGTTTGCTGCGCAATGCAGCATCCACGGCCTTGATAATTTTCAGATCATCCTTGCCCAGCTTCTGAGGAGCGCTGATCTCCAGGATCAAATTCCGATCCTTGCGCTTCTTGCATCCTGCCAGATGCCGGGCCGCAGCCACCCAAGCCTGCCCCAAACTTTCAGATGCGATCAGTTTTGCCATTCTCTACTCCAAAAGCACATTCAGCATGCGCGCTTACATAGGCGCCTGAAATCCAGGCGTGTCCGTCTACACCCCATTGGGGGCCCCAGCTATTGCGCACGTAGAACCATGGCGCACTATTTCCATCTTCATGCCCCACGCCAATGGCAACTACCGCGTGGAGAAGTCCTGGCATGACCTGATCACCGAAAGCCACTAGGCCCCCTTCAGGTTTGAAGAATTCGGGCGTTACCCGCAGACCCAATCCGATCGGCTGACCTGCACTTATAAAACAGGCGATATCGGTAGGGTCAGCCGATACTCGCTGCAGCAAGTCACCGTAATGCTGAAGTCCCGAGGGCAGATCGGGAATGGGGACCAGAGGCTCTTCAGAGCAGTAAGGAAACGCGGCCTCCTCAGGCTGACCGACACGAGATGCCTCTCGTATAGCATCGAAAGTGATTCCGCTGCCTGGCACCCAATCTGGCGTCAAAATGGCGGCCGCCCGATAAAGGTATTCAGGACTCAAATCGGCAGGTGATTTCGGTCGATTCAGATCCGACAATGCAAATGCCAGACAGGTCGGACGTCGCCCTTGAGGCCTTGCGGGCGAACCGAAGCCATCGAGCAACACCTTAGGGACGATCACGCTAGCCCGTCCTTGAGCAACTGCCTACGCGAGTGCGGTGTCAGCCCGAGATTCAACGATTCAAATTTGGCGCATGAGCTGAATGTGTCGGCGGCTGAGCTCGCGGCATCCCACGGCGCACGCTCTGAGAGACGCACGTTTACCGGCTCTGAATCACTGGCCCTTCCGCCTGTGAGGAGGTAGTCCATCATCTCTGTACCGCCGAAAACCGGCGACTTATCCACTGAAGGCGTCGAGGGTACGGTCAACGGCTCCAGCTGAAATCCCCGCGCCTTTAACTCTTCGGAATCGGCTTCCCAGAGATATCCTGATGGCGCCCGGCTTGGCAATCGAACAACCAGTTGATCATCCGGGCGAGGCTCAAGGATTGAAGTTCGATCATCGCTGTCGAGCAGCCACACCTCTTTGCGGGCATCCACCAAACGGTCGCCGAGCAGCGCTTTCTTGATCATCGCGGGCTTGGTCCGCAACATTTCCCGGACTTGATCAGCGTTCATGACGCCATGCCGGCTGAGCGACCATGCCGCCGCTTCGTAACTGACCCCCATGCGTAACGCCAGTTGATAAAGGACGTCAGGCCGGAACAGCGCCTGCTTGGTCCATTGCTTGCGCTGCATGATTTTGACGATCAGTTTGCGAGGCACCAGCAGGTTGTACCCGAACTGATCCGCTTCCTGCTCGACGAGCGCAGCCTGAGAACCGTAATAGATTTTCTCGTCGGCGCTGCTGCCGTGACCCATGAAAAAATGACCCAACTCGTGGGCACAGGTCATGTGAACCAGGCCTGCCGGACGATCCACATTGACCAATATTCCAGGTGTTTCATCACCCAGAAATGCGCCGAGCAGCTTCTCCATCGGGCGCAGCATGACCATCACCCCAGAATCGGCAGCGATCTGGAAAGGGTCTATTCGCGTGTATCCGTCCTGCTCGATGCGAGCCATAGCACCGCTCTCATCGATGACCTCGACCGCACGCTGTGCTGCTCGCAAAACAACATCGCGGAAGCCCATTCACTGTCCCTTGTGCTTGAGAAACTCGGCGAAGCGAGCGACCTCATCAATATCCTGCTGCGAAAGTCCATTTACTGCTCTGGCCAGAAACGCGAGCTGGGTGGGGCCGGAAGGCGCCGGTTCTCTTCCGGTCATCAGGTACTCCATAGACTTGCGATAGAGCTTGGCAAGCTTGCTCAGCTCCGTCGCCTCCACTTTGCGATTGCCCGACTCGATGTTGGTCACCGCCGGGCGGGAGACCCCGAGTGCATGAGCCACTTCATCTTGGGAAAGCCCCACATACTCCCGAGCATCTCGCAGGCGCTCAGCCAGGCGCAGCCTGTCCTGATCATCCAGCGACAAACTATGCATGGGTCTTTTCCTTCAGGTGCTTAAGAATTCCGGACGTGACCAGCTTGACGAACTGTTCTTTGGTTTCGTAACCGCCGTTGCGGATCACGACATCCACCGGGATTTTGACTTTCAACATTTTCCCGATTTCAACCAGCGCTTCGATAGCCATGACCGATTCCATCGGCGCACCCAAGTCATCAACCGACAGCGGGTCATCAACGATTTCGAGCGCACGCTTATCCCAGAATTGGCCAAGGTGTTTCTCAATGCCGTCTTTCATTTCGATGGTCCCGAGGTAAGAAAATCGTACATTTGATGTTTGAATTTAAGTCGATACCGCAGAAATTGCAACGTCTGCCGACGCATTAATCTCTAGAGCCAGCTTTGCAGCACGGCACCTCACCTTGTTAAACAGCAAAGCAGACGCGAAACCCGTCGAATGAAACCCACTGAACACCATTACCGAAGTTCAAACGCCCAATCACCTCCGTGTTGCCGGTATAACCCTCAGCCTTAAGAGCCCGCGCAACTTCAGCGGCTCGGCCGTGGATTAGTTGCTGAAGGCCATGAATTCGTTGTCGCTCTAACTCGGCGTCTGTCACCGCCTGGGCGGAAACCCCATTGCCTGAATACCCGCCTCCCAGAGGTAATAGAAGGGAACCGTCCGATAGCGGGGTGATGAGATTGATACCGGCGGCCCTCAGCATTTTTCTGTCTTCATCAGTGCAATACTGACCGAGAGACATGCCACTGCCCTGCATCCTTGCTGGCTGCGTGAGGTGCGGCCAGTTTGCATGCAGCGTTTCAATAACCGAACTGTCCGACCAGGCACCGTGCTGATAGATGCCAACCGCATGGAATGCATCATCAGTGGGAAAACCGAATACCACTGGACCTGTGCGCTCGACGAAGCTCTTGTTTTTTGCGTGCTGCGCCTGCCCAAGATGGAAGTGGTAAATCCCCCAATCCAGTAACAATCCATCCTTGCCTTTGAAGTCTTCAATTTTCAGGCTCAGATGCTGCGACAGGTCTTCACCGGTCTCTATTTTAACTTTGAGCTCTGCCCACCCGGCTTCGTGCTCAAGTGGGCAGGCGAAGGAATTAGATATAAGCACGGCCCTGGGCCTTGGTTCGACTCTGCGTGTTCTGGCATGGAAAAACAGCGCGGCCAATTCCTCGGTCTTCGCAGAAGCAAGGTCCATCGCCCAATGCTCTTCCATGATCCGACGCATCTCGACGATCCAGTCCGCCTCAAAATCCATTTTCAACAACACCAATTCATCCTCTGATCGTTGGTAAATGGCTTACGCCGAGCAGGCTTCTCGAATGGGACCATGCTTATTAATATCACATTGGCATGACAATGACGTAGTAGCACCCAAAGTCAGCGAAATAGAGTTTGGGGAGGTTAATATTGCATCTCGCAAAATTGCGACCTTCCGCTTTTTTTTCGGGAACTTGATACCGTTGACTTAAAATACGAATGTATATGGGTCTAAGGGATCGTAACGGACTTCCTGCAGATCAGCGCGACTAAGCACTGCCTACCACCCATGCTCTTTTTGAAGCTCAGAGCTCGTGTACCACATGAGCGAGAGAACACAGTGAAGAAATGGGAAATAATGCAAGAGGAAGTATTTGCGCCCTAACTGTGAAGAGTTCTACGCGTCCGCTGACAAGGCACACAGCAACCTTGATTTTTTGGAGATGACTTGTACGGTGCTTGCAGTCCAAGGCGGGAGGTAGATGTAGATTGGAATGTGCGCGGAGCGCTCGCGGCCAATGTAGGCACGAAAGCTTGATAAACCTAACGCTTGTGCCGCTTCTGGTGCGGAGTGATTATCAAAAAGTGTGCAGAGCCGCGTGGTACGCTATTTCAATAGAAGCTGTATTGCGCAAATTCCCGCCAGATGTCGCTCACCAGTGTTTTTTTGTTACAGGTACCGTAGAATCGCCGACCATTTCTCAGTCGAAGAAGGGATGCGGGCATGGGGGTCGACATTGAGGTAACTCTTCGTGCCAAGCACGAAGAGTTCACGCAGCATTCCATCTTGGCGCTCAGTCAGTTGGGGGCTGTGTGTGCCGCGCTGCCTGATCCTCTTGAAGTAGGGGCATGCGCAATCGGCGAGCGAGAGTTCGTAGAGAACGAGCGTTGGCGCCTTCACCCCGACTGCCGCGTTGTTTGGAATTGGCGAAGCTTGCTGGAGAGGCATCGGAAAAAGCCCAAGAAGCTAGAGGCCGCATTTTACTCGCAGGGCATCCTATGTGGACTGATGTATGCACGCGTTTCGCGTGGGCGAGTCAGCCTCAATGTGAGATACATTGAGGGGAACCCATGCCCGATGAGCCCTCTCAAAGGGTTTGTGCTACCGATTGCCTTGATCCAGGCAGATATCTTCGCCAAGGTGATTGGAGCAAAAGAGATTGGTGTGTCGAGGCCAGCGGAAGGATTAATCGATGCCTACCTTGGAATGAGCTTTCAATTAACGGAGTCTGACCGGCGCCTCGAAGCCAGGGGTATCAAACCTAGATACCACCAATTGGTGCGCAAATTGCAAATGTAGACTCCTGTTTTAAAAGGAAAAAATACCATTTTTTGACGGGGTTTAGGGCTTCGGGTAATATTATGATTAATTGTGGGTCAGGTTCGCGCAAATGAAAAAGGCCACTGAAATAGTAGAACAGTATAATAGATTAAAAGCGTCTCTAGCTTTGGCAGAGTGTGACGCAAGTACTTCTTCGCCTCCTTCAAAGGACAGAAAGTTCCACGCTCTAGTTTCTGAGGATGGAGTTTTTGCTTCTGGCTTGAAGTTTGATAAGCAAGTTTTTTATTATATTGTCACGGCTCATGACACTGCCGACAATTCTGCTGAGTGTGCAACAGCTGAAATAGAGGCATGTTGGTACCAATTCTACTTTGACAGCATACGAGTAAATGTATCGCCAACGCGCTGCTACCCTAATGACTTCAATCCAAGGCTTAGAGAGAGAGCTGCTGATATTGTAGTATCCACTGCAAAACATCTCCATGACTCCCCTTTTCTGCATATAGATTGCAAGAATTCTAGTGCAGTGAAAAAAACTGGTAGGCTTAGTAAGAAAAACCCTGTCAGATATGAGAAAGCAGTGCAAGAAGTGGAATCGTTCGTTAGAGATAACATGGAAATGTACGCTAATTGGCTAAGTCTCGCTGCCTCGCTCTCACTCAATGATTCTGGAATAATTGCAGGTGCAAAGAAGAAAAAGCACCTTTCAAGATGAGTGTTTTAGCATGAAGTGCTAGGAGCACTTGTGGGCGTAAGATGTGTTCCTATTTTGTGCTCTTGATGCATGCGATGAGGCTGTTTTTTCATGCGCCAGCCGTGCTCATTTCGGCTTATTCGCCCTTAACTTATGGCACTGATGCCGAACCTCACTTGCACTCGCTCGAATACTGGATATTTTTCTAAAGTTATTTTTAGTGCGAGTTTAGGTTGCATCTACGATGCTATTTAAACTAGATTCATTTACATGGTAAAGCGTACTTCGACTCCACAATAGAAGTTATTTTTTGTTCTTAGTATCGCCCCCCCCCGCTGTATCTGACCTTTAATGAGCTGTCTTGTCAGCGATTTCTATGAGTGATACAAGATTAGGTACGCATTCTGCTGCACGTCCAGCAAGATAAAGCTCATGACTGCTCGATAGGGAAACGCCTATTGGATTGACATGTACAACGGATGCGCCAGCTTTCAGGGCAATTATTGGAATCTCTGCAGCCGGGAATACTTCGCCTGAGGTACCAATAGATAGCAGGACATCGCAGTTCTTTGCAGCCAGAACTGCCCGCTTCCAAGCTGAAGCGGGTAGGGTTTCACCGAACCATACGACTCCGGGGCGAAGCTTTCCGTTACAACGCGGACAGCGCGGAGGCTCTACCCTAACTCCCTCACATACAATTTTAGTTTCCAGATATAGGGAAGTTGGAGCGCGATGACACGCAAAACATTTTGGTTGTTCCAGACTTCCATGTAAATGAATCACGTCAACTGAGCCTGCACGCTCATGAAGGTCGTCAATGTTTTGGGTGACGACGGTCACTACTCTTCCTGTCTTGGCCAATTGGGCAATAGCCAAATGCGCAGCATTTGGAAGCGATTGTGCAACTTGGGCGCGGCGCCATAGGTACCATCCCCATACTAACGCGGCGTCTTCGCGAAAAGCGCTTGCTGTTTCAAGTTTCCTGGGATCATGGCGAGCCCAGATACCATTCAATGGATCCCGAAAAGTGGGGATACCACTTTCTGCGGATATACCGGCGCCTGTGAACACTACGACTCGTTTCGAATTGCCAACAATTTTTACTACGACTTCGATTGTACTGGTCATATCTCCTCCATTAGTGGGCACGTCATGTTTTTTGAGTTAATGCGTACAACCTTTCATACTGGCGTCGGATCCACTCCTACTAATCGTCAGTGACCGTCCGATCCGTTGCTCTCATGAGTTCCTCTAGTGCTTCGAAACCCTCATCGCGACGCATCAGAAAACCCACAACATCTTCCGCATCGAAGGTAAATGGCTCAGTAATTAATACTGTTCTAAAAAACGTATTTGCCAGAACGATGCCACCCTGATTTAGCCATTTTTGTTCTTCTTCTCCGGTCAAATGCTCAAAAAATATTGATAGTACGGCCGTGGCTAATGGGCGCATATCTGTAGATGAGGAGGATAGCTCCCAGTGCCAGCGCCCCTTGCTAGGACAAAACGTCGGGCCATCATCCTCGAGCATGTAATCCCAGCTATTGCTCTGCCACATCCAAGTCGGAGGCGACAAAAGTACGGGGGCGATGTCATGCCGATAGACAGTAACCTCATGAGTGCGTCCATTGCCCCAAATCGTCACAGGACGTTTCTGCAGGTAGTTGAGGGCTCGCTGACGCAACCTAAATGTAGCTAATTGGGAGTTGATTCCACTCTGCACCTGAGCTGGAGGCAAACCTTCGGCAACTCCCATTACTGCCATTCCGATATCAATGTTTTGCTGATGCAGGGGCGCCAGATTCAGGTAGAGACGACCCGCCAAAAAATCGGGGAGTTTGTTTGCGCAACCAGCCTCAAGGATGAGGGGCACAATTCGAACGTTTGGCTCGTCGACGATTTTGGCTAGCATTTCAAGCTCGCGGTACAGGCCTGAGCCCTTTAGCTGAGCGGCCTTCAGATAGTCCTGATCGCACAGACACAGAATTAGTATGGGACGCTTGGCCAGTGCCTCAGCAATTACCCCATCAATTGATTGGCCAAATGCAACGCTGTCACGATCCCAGAAAACATCGTGATTCCAGTCCAAACTACTTACGATACGCTGCCGTACCCATTCCTTGCTTTCAAACTCTTCGCCCCATGCGTACGAGATGAAAACCGAGTCAGTTGGTTCTTCTGCTGTCACTTTTCCCTCCGTAGCATCAACGAATTTGGCTAACATTGCAGTCCAATGTCTTTCGGTCTCCGGACTCAGAAATTCTTTGACTATCGATTCGTAGATTTCAAATGGGGGGACAACCGGGTATCGAAAATGAAATAGTCACTTTTGTTATCGCTATCCATAGTGGTTACTCGGTGAAGTAGTACATTACTGATAGTGTCAGATTTCTCAATTAGCTTTCTTAACGCAGCCAAATTGTTGCACTGAGCTTGGTTTAACCCTTTCTTAAAATTAATTAAACTGTTGGTTGGGGTTTTTTCGATGAAGGAGAAATACTTGCCTAGAAAGCCCGAGACAACATCAGATAACTGGATCTCAAAATGCTGCTGCGAGTTCACAAATTGGTAAGGAATTTCCTTATCACCGAATAAAATTCGATACTTTTCAATATTCTCTCTTACCGTTTTTTCTTCGTCAAAAATGTGGCTAGCGTTTTTAAATGCGCATAGACGATATAGAAAAAATGTGTCGATGCCTTTGATTAAAATATTTTGATCGGTTCCCTCCAGGAAGCACAGCTCCGGGACAACTCTGGCTCTGAGAATGACTTCTTTCAATGCGTCCGTTGGAGGGAAAGTCATTTCAGGCCAATTAGCGATTATAAAAGCGTACAAATCTTTTAGGAAATTTGAGATCTCACCTCTCTCGACGCTCGGAAAGTTGTATTTATGAATGAGAGACAAAAAACCAGGTAGATTCTTGGTGGCAATATGGTACAGCTCGTTTTTAAGTTCGCGATGCATGAAAAAATAAGAAGAGAAAGCATCCTGAGCAAGAATCGAGTCAACTATATCTATAATGAACCAGTTTATGATATTTAGATTTGTATAGTGTATTCCAAGATCATGATCAAGCAGCCAGTTGAGTGCGTAATTAAGTTTGGTAGACCCAAGTATTTTTTCAAACGCCCCATGAGCGACCATGTCGAATTTAATTTCTTTTGCGCTCGCTTGCACCCTGAGCTTTCGTTTTAGCTCGTTGATATCTCCAGCAGCCCCACCTGGCTTAAGTACTACTCCTCCAAGCACGAAGTTATCACTTTTACTAATATTGAGCCCACTTTCCAAAAGTTTGAGCTTTCCAAAATTGTTTGTTTCATCGTAATAAAGAGTCAGTTGCTGCTCCGTTCCTCTGGTGCCTGGCGCATCAAAAAAAACATTTTCGGAGTTAATATCTATTTTTTCAACAGTTTCTGCCAAGGCGTTCATCTGAATAAATCCTTCTGAAAAATCAAACCGGCGTACCGCTAATTAGTTTTTTGGCTGTTCGTGCTATTTATTTGCTATATTTTAGTCTGCCCGCTGTGTTCCACACGGATTGAGTCGTTAATAGTAAGCTCCGTGGTGCAGTGAAAATCTTCAAATTTCCAGTTTTTTGTCTGGCAATACATTGGGAAGCAAGACCAAAATTTTTCGTATTCCTCATCGATTATGAAGCTCTGCTTGTCCAAGCGTGAGAACGGCAGAATGTAAACATAGATAACACAACCGAATCTGAATTCGGTTACGACGTGCGGCAGATTGTGGTCATCGTTTTTTCTGGTAAAAACTGTCACGGAAAGTTCTGAGCCGTCACTGCTGCCCGGCAAAACGTTTGTCGCGACTTTTGGGAGTACAACTGAGGGTTGGTCATTCCTAACCCATGCCACAGTGTCTTCTAACCCGCTTAGCTCCTGTTCGTTTAGTACTGATAGCGTGATTTTACACAGTGCTCGATACAATTTAGCGGGAGTTAATTTTCTTGACTCGCCTAGCTCTACAAATATGCTCGTGTCGGTAAATTCTATCTTCTGAGCGATAACGACAGGAATGCCGTCTCGATGGGTTATCTCTGCACAGGGATACTTTAAATGCGGCAACCCATTTTTCCCTCTTACACCAAGGAACGCGCGGTATATGTCGAAGCTTCCGATGAGGTGCGGTTCAATATTGTCGCCAAAATACTTATTGCAGATGTCACACTCATCGCCAAGAATTAAAGTCTTGTTGCCTAGTGCTTCCGGAACCGCGTGCGCTACTTTCGTAAAGGAAGATCCCGAGGCAAGCGTCCCGCCACAAAATCTACACGCTCTTTCATCCTTCTTTGCGTGACCTAACGTGATACGCACGTCGAGTCGAGGGGTAAAGACGTTGTAATTCTGAAGCAGCTTGCCCATGAAGCTTTTCATCTCAGCTGTGCGTCTCGCCCATTCGGCTCCCACCTGAGAAATGTCGTACGTGTTCAGAACCTCTACCAGAGCCTCAAGCTCGCTTCTTTCGGACGTATCCTCCGGCATACCTTCTGCGACCAGGAACTTCTCACCGATCTGCATGGCTTGAATTTTTTTGTTCAGCTTATGCAGATGCGGCATTTGTTTTCCGTAGTTGGCGACTAATTCCGCAATGCCAAGCTTTATCTCCTGAGTAACCGTCGTCCAAGGCTCCAGTGACCGATTATTGTGCAAGCACCTCACAAGGTCGCCGTACAATTGATCTCCGACGTTGAGCCGAAATCCGCCATTCTGCATCATAAATTCAATGGTTACCGTGCTCATGCTAATCCTTGAACTTCGTTCATTGGGTACATTCAGGCTGGTCCGTTAGCTCCTATCTATTGATTCGCTGCTAGCAAGCGATACTTATCTCTGGCGCAGGACTACCGCCTGCGAACAGTAGAACGGCTTCGCACAGGCATCTAGGGCCATCAACAGTCGGAACTGAGATTATCGAAGCCTCAACGGAGGTGTCTATCCTCATCCGCCGTGCGTCAAGCATTGAGAATTAACGAGGAATTCAGGAGTCCAAGTTGAGAGGTTGGAAGCTGAAGCGTCATCAAACAGGCGCCATATTTGCGTCGCAAGCGAGCAAGCAAACCGTTAGACTCGGAATCATGGCGATCTAACATGACGGGGTATCGGTTTGGCTGGAAAGCTTCAACGCATTGATTTGTCGTACTCTCGCGCTAATCTCCGGCATCCCGATAGCTCTGTCGAACGCCTCAAAGGCGATCATTTGGTATGGTGGTACGGCCCTACGCGTTCGGGAAGGCCCTCCCGAACCATACCTTTAGCCAAGGTGCATTTCAGACAGCTATTCAACGATGTGCCAGGCCCCTGGACTTCGGCCACAGTGCCACTCAGCAGCTTGCCTCATTACCGAAAAGGCACCATTTGGCGTAACGGCAAATGTATCTCCGATACGAATCTTGCCTCACCCGCACAGATATTTGATGTGGACTTCGACGATTCCATGTGGTCGATCACGTCCAGAGCCGACTTGATAAGGGGTGATAGGGCTTACGTTTTCCATCATGACGAATACCCTTTGACGTACCGGCATGATCTTTCTCGCCTGATCGACTTCAAGCTGGCTGGCGACGAAAATTTGCTTATTCCATGCACTGAATACTTCGTGCGCGCTTACTCAAGGAATATGGAAATTTGCCGAGCCTTGACAACGTTGCGTTGGTCCGACGTTAAATCCGTATTTTATGATGATGAGCGACGTGATGAGTATCGATGGCTAGTCAGGCCATCCAGAAAAATGCGCAACTATGACGCGGTTTTTCTCGCGCACCTGCTCTACGACGATTACTCAAAAGACCGTATTAAGCACGTGAATGCACAATTTACGTCGCATGATCCGTTGTCGCAGATATTCATGGAGGCGACCCCCTGGTTTCGGGGGAAAGGGCAGCTCCAGTGTCGAGGCAGATGGATCAACGGCGGCAAAACTTTCCTTTGCCTAAATTTGGTTGGCTCCTCTCAACCGGCCGGGCAAGAAATTGAATGGCAGCGCAAGAACTTCGACAGCAGCGAAGGTGAGGATGGTGGACGGATAGTGCTCCCCAGACCGGTCCGAACCGCCGAGGCCGAAGAATTCTTAACTGAGCATTCCCACGCGGAGCCAGACAACCACTCCGAAACCGTTATCGTTAAAACTCCACCTTTCAAAACTTTGGGCGAAAAACGCAAAGTTAAAAAAATTAAGGAAGTGATCAAAGCCAACCGTGGGCGCCTCGGCCCGCGTCCATCAGAGGCAAACTCGCATTCATCCGGAGAAGAAACCGGGGCCGGCAAGAACATCGGTAAGCTTGAGCATGTTGCCGATATCGATGTCGAACTCGAAACGCATGGTTTCCTTATAGACATCTGGAATGCCTTCCGATCGATCATGGCGGATAACCCCGGTCGAGTAACGAAAGTGAATTGGTACACACCTCCGAATCTCCGGAACCAGGGTCCTCCGAGAGCCATCTTGTTGCGGCCAACAACTGATTGGGAACCAGAGGACAAATCAGCTCTAGGATGGGTGTATCTGGATCGTAAAACCGGTAAGTGTCGGGGTTTAATGGTATTGCGCATTCAGATTGATGGAAAAGACTACTTCTGTTTCGAAGTTCAGCCGATCAATCCTAACAAGGCTGAATACTCTGGCGTGCTCATGAGGTCACACGTCCAGAGCGCTGAAGAGTTTGAAGATTTCGTCAAAGAGATTTGCTCGCGAGTACGATACGTCTTGGGCAGATTTAAACACATGCACAGTTTTTTCCCGCCCAACGCCAAAATCTTCAAGCATCACCAGAGGGATTCAAAAGTACTTTACCGAAGCCGTTTGATTAACGTACTCAGGGAAATGGGAGTGGCGCTGGATTGACTCATCCTAGGTGTTCGCCTCGCCGATAACTGCTAGCTGACGGTACCCAAAGATTTTTCTCCTCATGGGTAATGCTGTAGCCAGCGACATCACGGTAATTCTGCGGCTGGAAAATCAGTTTTTTTCGACTTGCCCTCGTCACATCGTGAAAATAGGCGAGCGCTCTCACGATCCAGCGTCCCTCGAAGTCGCCCTCGGCAGTTTCACTTAACATTGCCACCAGCTCACGCTCTGCTTTTTGCCGTCTTGCCTGAGACAACCAGCGCGCATCAGGCTTCACTTGCAGTTCGAGTCCGTGACGCCTATTTAAATGGCCGATGAAACCAGCGACTGCCGCAACCTGGCCTGGTGAGCCTCGCCAGAAAGACTGTAAAGACTTCTGAGTCGGCAACTCGCCCAACTTCAGCTGGGCATTCTCGAGCAAGTTAAGGGCGGCGCGGGCGGCCAACCGGACTGATCGCAGATCGGTAAGGCCTTGTTCCATTTTCGCCTTCAAGACGCTGACATACTCGTTAAGCAACTGAGCCAACCATCTGCTGGAAGGCTCCGACAAAATTGCCGCAAGACGACGATGCTCGGTGTGCTCATCGCGCAGCTGCGCATCGACAGCAATCACACCAGTTTCTGTCAAAAACCGCATTGGACTTTCGGCCTTGCGCAGCCCCGCCGCACCGAAATGCTGCAGGAGTTGTTCGTAGGAAGGTGACGCACTCCAGTTCGAGTCGAGTACTGCAAAAAAGCGGTAGTGAACGTTGATGTTCAGCGCAGCTTTATGTGCCCCGACACTCGCTAGGAACCATTCGCCGAATTGACTGAACAGCTCAGTGAAGTGGTCATTGCTGAAACCTTTCACGTTGATCGCTAACCGCTTACGAAAAACGCGTAGCCACTCACACATTTCGCATTCGCGGCCGCGACCAGCAGGCATCTGTTTGCCGCATGTATCGCACGGATGGGAGATCGCAACAGTACAAGGTTCGCAAGCGCTGGAGCCGTCCTGTCCACGGATTAATACACGATGACGCCGGCAGTGTGGACAGGTCCCCTTCGCAGGGCCACTGCAACTCGGGCATCTGCGCAGTCCTGTCGACTTGCTCCGAGCCAGTCGCTGGGAAAGCTTGCCGCACATCTCGCATGGCTCCGGGACGTTGAAATAAGGCCGACACGGCTTGCACACTGGACCGTATTGCGTACGTAGGCCTATTTTAAAATCCACTTTTGCGCATCGTACGCACGGTCCAGCGCGCTCACAGGCTGAGCAGTGCGCCGACTGATCAAAAATCGGAAGTCGAGCGAAGTGCCCGCAGCCAGAACACATTCGCCGTTTGAAGAGCCGTGCGTAGCATGTCTCGCAGTAGCGCTTGTTCGCATGCACCTTCTTGGCTTTGGCCATCTCGCCGCCGCAGCCGTGGCAGCCCGGCGGAGTGGGTGTGTCATGAGATGCCATTTCTATGCGTCCTTCTCTGCAATCGATTCCACATACGCCAGACTTCTAATGGCTCGCGGGTCTGCCTGAGGCTTGGTCGACCTAACTGATGTCGAGTGTGCTGCACGAGTACCGAGACCATTTGCTCGAGAATCGGCGACCCTCCAATCCCCTGGAGCGGAAACATCGTCACAGGCAACTCAGCTTCACCCACAAGCTCTACAAAACGCTCAGGATCTAACTGCATTATCACCCAAGCCTGCCCCAACAACCCAGCACGCTCAGCGGGCGTTGCGTATTCGAAAGGCAACCCAAGCGACGATAACTTCATCTGTGATACATCCACACCAATTGCCCGGCAGAACAGTTGCGATTTGGTCGTTGGGTTGCGCGTTACATTCTTGAGGAAGCTGACCATGAACCGAGCGATGCGCATCCACTCCGAAAAGCTCAATGGCATCAGACCGTAAAGTGCTGTCGATTGGCTGGCTGAGTCCGCAAAGCTCTGAAAAGCCAAAGCTAATTCCACAATGGGTTCGGGCGACAAGTCAGCCAATGATTGGCCACAGTGATGGCACACGGATAAGGGACGATCAGGACGAAGGCGATTTGGCTGGAGGGCCGAACTACACCGCGAGCACCGATCAATAAGAAAAGTGCGATGGCGAGGACAGACTGTGTGCCACGCCA
This sequence comes from Pseudomonas sp. NPDC087817, assembly GCF_044742875.1. Lineage (NCBI taxonomy): Bacteria > Pseudomonadati > Pseudomonadota > Gammaproteobacteria > Pseudomonadales > Pseudomonadaceae > Pseudomonas > Pseudomonas sp. NPDC087817. The sequence goes on along the minus strand of NZ_JBIUVJ010000023.1, from coordinate 47,957 downwards.
GGCGGTACTGCAAAAGATAATGAGGAACAGTGTCCGTCATGCAACAAGGACAACAGAGCAGCCCGCCTGCGTGCGATCGGTTCCGGCAACCTAGCGGCAAAATCCAAGGCAGAGGTGCCGTGTTCTCAGCTATACAGTTTGGATGCAAGTTTTGAACGATTGGCCAAAGCGTCGCGGCCAAAAGTGACGCTGTCTGGACACCCGTCATACCGGCCAAGGCCTCCAGATTTGCCCAATGATGCTTACGATCAAGATCCACTTTCCACGCTTGAGCACCGGGCCAAACAATACTGGTCAATGTGCGAGGCAAGCACCTATGAGCATGCGCTGTTCTCACAAGCCACGAAGAGAACAGCTCATCAGGCAACATCTCGGGAGTAAGTGGCCAACGAGGATTTAGACAACGCGCTCCCTGATGCCACGTGTAGGTCGCTTCCACGACTTAGCCTCAATGAGTTCCCGATCAATGCATTCCTTCCCAGAATTGATGGCTTCCGTGGCGCACTCCAGTAACAAACCATGGAGGTCTCCAGTGTTGCCACCGGAAATGGAATGGATCAGTTGAGCCAGCTCAGGCTTGTAGATACCCGACGACTTTTTCAACGGCAGCACGGCTTCGAAAGCTTTCAGCATTCGCTGAAATTCGGCGTCTAACTTCCACGTTTCCAGTTTGATGACATCAAACCGGCTTGCGTGCTGCGGGTCCAGGTGCAGGATCTGCACAGCGTCCGGAGTTCCTACGCCAACAACCGGGATTACCAAGGTGTTGCACAGCATTTTTAGCGCGTTCATGACCTCACGCTGCTTCATAGCGGAGCCGGTGAGCATTGAGTGCACTTCATCGATGATCAGCATGCGTACCTTGAGCTCGCGCAGCGCGTGAATCACCTGAAACCGAAGCGTTACCTTTGAATCGGTCGTTCTGTAGGGCATCCACATGCGATCAAGGATCGCGATGTATAGGTCCTTCTCCTCAGCAGAGGGCGGTGCCTCGGCCACGATAATCGGCCGCACAGCCTCCGAGTTCTCATCCACATAACCTTGACCATGCATCTTCTCGAAATGCCTGACGATCGTCGTCTTCCCGTTGTTCGAATCACCGACAATGAGCATGTTCGGCATCCTTGGCCGCTTGGGCGCCTCAAGCAGGCATTCAAGGCTATCCAATATGTGATGTGCTGCCTTGTAGCCGATCCACCGAGGTTCACCCATGAAGCGAATACGCTCCCGAGCTGATAGCTGCAGCACTGGCCTGAAGTCGGCGTGCAAGTGTGCGTACTCAGTCATTGGATATCACCGATCAGATCAACATCATCAAGCAGTAACCCTTCGCTTGTAGAGGTGGAAGGCATGGGTTGTATAGGCGCTTTGACAGGCTGCGCCGGGGTCGTATTTTTACTGTGTACCTTGTGCTTCTGAGCTTCACGACGCGCTTTCTTTGTGCTTGCGGATGACCCATCGACGATTTGGCGACGCTCCAGAATCAGTCTGCCGATCAACGCCTCGTCAATGTGTTTTCGACCTTCATCAACAGCTTGTTTCTTGGCCGCTCGGAATTCCCACAAGGTGGCTGCCGGAAACGCTTGGTTGGCCACCGGAACCCGGAAATATTGTTTCAGGACAGGGTCGTAGAACCAGATAACGCTGATGTCGCGAGGGTCCCGTCTGAATACAAATTTACGCGCCTGACTATTCTCTGGATCCGTCGTACCGATCCAGTGACGCAATGCCTCCGAGTAATAGTACACATCCAGCTGAACGCCATAATGTTGAACGGTCCGGCGGTATGAGGGCATAAAATCCAGCTGCACCGTAAGAGGATCCGCAGGTCGAGGCGGAATGCTCACCAACGCATCGGCTTCACGGCTGCCGAAGAAACCTAAATGCCACTTGCGCGAAGGGCTCATGTACAGCGCCGAGTGGGGTCGGTTGTGATACAAAATGATCGTTCGAACCAGCCACTCCTCAAACTCACCCATCGTGAGTGCAGCATGCTTGTCGGAATCGTAGCCGTCTCTCTCGGGCACGCTGCTGTGAGTAGTGCCTGGCAGCTCATGTAGCTCTCTCATGAAAGTACCGAGCAGGCGTTCAATATGACCGCCGTATTTGGGCCGCTTTACTGGGCGGAATTGATTTTCGATATTGTAATTCGCGCACGACCGACGGAAGTTTTCTGCCTGGAAGTCAGGTCCGTTATCGGTATGGACCATTCGAGGGAAACCCCACACAGGCCATTCACCGCGAACGTTGTGAAGATTCAACCAAGCCTCTTTTGGCAGGATGGAGTGGGCAACGCACATGCCGACGGAAATTTCGGAAGGTTCCTCAAGGGCTAGGTAATAGCCGGTGATCATGCGCGAGTGCACATCGACCGCTAGGGTCAGCCACAGACGCCCAATAGGCTTGCGGTACCGGTCATCCACAATGATCAGGTCAATTGGCGTGTGATCGATTTGAACGACCGCCAGCGGGTAATCGGCGCCTGGAAACTTACCGACTGAGGGTGTATGCCGATTACGTGCTTGATCAGCAAATCCACGTCTACGCAGTTTGATCTTCTCAGGAATGCGCTTGATCCTTGCCCTGATAGCAGACGCGCTGGGGGGCTTAATTCCCTGCGCCTTGGCCTGTGACTCGATTTCGGCAATGGTCGATTGGACAGTTCGCCGCTGAATCGTCAGGTAGTGCCGCTCGATCACTTCATCAATGAGTTTGTCGGCTTGTGCAGTCAATCGGCTGTTACCAGATTGCCAACCCCGCTTGCGCGGTACGAGCGCAAGCACCTCGTGCCAACTTTGGTACCGATCCAGCCACCGATAGAGAGTGGCAGTATCAACACCAACTTCCTTGGCTCTCTCCTCAACGCTCGCTCTGGGCAAGATCGAATCGCGCAGTAAAGGCTTGATGGCAGAGAACCGCTGTTGAGCTACCGCCCACTCATCCGAGCTGATCGTCGAGATGTCGTAGTTCACGTACAGGCCGTCGACTCGGTCTTGCGCGACAGGTTGGAGTTCGGAGATACGGAGCGAGACGCTACGGCCGGTCTCGACTTCTACTCCAACGACGTTCTGAAAGTCGAGTAGCTGGACGATTCGGAAGATTTGCTTGTCACAGCTAACCATTTCCCCGACTTCGACCAAGACACGCTCTCGCGAGGGTTCGAATGGAGTGAAGTGCTCATCCGTGTCGACTTCATAAATGTTCATGGCGCAGCCACCCAGAGTTCAAGGTATTCATTCAGCGGCTCGGTGATATCGCATTCCACCCGGCCAGTAGCGATAAGGTGCCAGAACAGCGCGACACCACGATCTCGATACACGCCTTTGAAATGGCGAGCCAAGAGATAGTGAACAGGTGCAAATTCCATTTCCAGAAGCGTCTTCAAGACCGTCTCAATGTCTTCACGATCAAAGTCCAAGCGCTCGAAACGTTCCAGGAACGTGATGTTATCGAGAGGCAACCCACGGATGCGCGACTCGTCGTAGATGCTGAAGGTCCAGCCCTCTTCCCGCGCGTAGCGACGCGCTGCCTTCCATTTCCCAAGCCAAGTGCGCCAGTTATTTCGCCACTCATAAGCGGGCTTCACTTCGACCAGCATCGGTTTGATGTAATCCATGTAGCTAACGCCCGCCGGCTGGCGGTAATGCACCAGAAAGTCAGGGGTGTAGGTCAAATCGCGCCCTCGTGAATCGACAAAGTCGACTCGGACTGGCTGAGCAACCACTGACTCGACCCGATGAGAAAACCTCATTCGCTTCAAGAAGTCGCGCTCAAGCAGTGACTCGTACGGCACACCACCAGCGCCGCGAAACGGCAAGAAACCTGAAACGCTGCGACGTGTCGGCTTGATAGGGCGGACCTGTTTAGGTTGGTCGCAGCTATTTCGAGTCATTTTCAATCCTGTCGCATCCAATTTGAAAGTTTTTCGCATTTATTTGCGTAATCAGAAACCGTGTTTCGCGGCCTCTAGCCTAGTGCTTTCGCAGCTATTTAGAAAGCCGACAGCAGTTCGAAACCGCAACCCGGCGAAATCACCCTGGCCCATCACGGCGTGCTGTTTCTCGATGAGCTGCCGGAGTTTGATCGCAAGGTGCTGGAGGTGCTGCGCGAACCGCTGGAGTCCGGCCACATCGTGATTGCACGAGCCAAGGACCGCGTGCGCTTTCCAGCGCGCTTTCAATTGGTGGCAGCGATGAACCCGTGTCCCTGTGGATATCTGGGTGAACCAAGTGGCAAGTGTTCGTGCACGCCGGACATGGTTCAGCGTTATCGCAACAAGCTGTCGGGCCCCCTCTTGGACCGGATCGACTTACACCTGACGGTGGCGCGGGAGGCAACGGCGCTGAATCCTGCGGTCCAGCCAGGGGAAGACAGCGCCAGTGCCGCCGCGCTGGTAGCCGAGGCCCGCGAGCGACAACAGAAACGTCAGGGATGTGCCAATGCGTTTCTTGATCTGCCGGGGCTGCGTCGCCACTGCAAGTTATCCACAACCGACGAGACCTGGCTGGAATCAGCCTGTGAACGACTGACCTTGTCGCTGCGCTCGGCGCACCGACTTCTCAAGGTCGCCAGGACGTTGGCCGATCTGGGGCAGGAAGAAAACGTCCGGCGCGAGCACTTGGCAGAGGCGTTGCAATATCGGCCGGCAACACAGTGAGAATGACAGCGCTACTCGCAAATGGGCGGGGCAAAAAATAAACATCCGTGTCGATGGCCATAGACCGAGATGTGATATAACGGCGACGCTCTTTTTATTAGTTATCCGTCCATCGTCAAGACATAGAGCATTTTTCAGCGTGAAAATGGAGGCTGGACATCATGGAGAAGATATCTATTGCTTATCGGGCAAAGCCGTCAATCAACCAGGGTAGTCATTACTCAAGCCAAACTTGGCTTGCATGCGCTTACCTGGTCGTCAATTTAAATCCAGACAACTACAAAGTCCTTGCCCAGCATTATTACCCGGCTTGACATCGACCTTATTTAAACAAACTTTAAAAGCGCAACTTCATAATGAAAAACGTTTACTTGCTCAGCAACGTGGTGGATGGTGGCAAAACATATCTCGAGTATCTGATCCCCGCGCTCAATTCGCTTCGAGAAAAGTATAACTGTGTCGTACTCAATACTGATCGTACCGGCTTAAGCCGAGAGGAAGTCGAAGCCGTCCTCGATTTCCCGGTAAAGCAGGTTGGCAATGACTTCATTGCAAGCCTGAAATCGCAGGTTGTCATTTCAAATGATGCCTATGCCGGGCGTCTGCTGGACGATTCAAATTTTGGCATCTTCATCAGCCACGGCAATGTCGGCATGCCGACCAAAGACAAGTATTACTACGCAGAGCTGACTTCTTACTGGGATGCGATCATCGCTTCTTCCCGGTCGGGCTTCGATTTGATTACGGCCGGAATGCAGGCATACCGTCGTGACAGAAAGGCTCTGAAAACAATGCTGATCGATGGACTGGCGTTGCGTTCGGACATGCGCAAAACCAGCCCGGTGGCTACGCTGCCCGTGAAGATTCCGGGCATTTTTGAATCATCACCGCCTTCGAAAAAAACTTCCGACGACTATGTCGTAGGGCTTCTGCCGACCCAACTGGGTATCTGCCCGAACGGGGCGACACTGTATGAAAACCTGCAGACCGTCATCAATGCAGTCAAATCGCAAATTCCCCACGCAAAATTCATCCTGCGTCCGTACATGGCCGAACTTTCCCATCCGACCGTAAAGGCTCTGTGCGAAGAACTGTCTGCCTATGACTGGATAACCATCGACAAGGCCGGCACCAGCAGCACGGCTTTCTACGCACAATGCGACACGGTCATCACCGATGCATCTACCGGTGGTGTTTCGTTCATGCTCAATACCTGCAAGCTGCCGATTTATTACGTGCCCTTTACCGAAGAAAACAATCTCACGGTCGACGCCTGGCTAACGCAAATGGATAACCTGTTGCCAATTGCCAGAAGCAGCAATGAGCTCAGAGACATGGCGCTAGGGTTCAGCCTGCTGGCACGAGAAGACAGTTATTACATATACAACAAGTTCTACCAGGCACAATACAGCGACTTGCCCCTGCCTCAGGAAGTGTTCCACGACCTGATTGAATACCGGCACGAGTCGAAGTATTGCCCACTCTCGATTGACTCTTTCGGCGACATTAACGATCGGGACAAACATTAAAATAAAGCACGCCAGCCCTCATGCGAGGAAACAGCCTGCCGATACACTCGAATCGAACACGAGTCAGAACACTATGAAATGTGATGCTGATGGACAGGTAATCTGGATTACGGGCCTTTCAGGTGCGGGCAAGTCAACGCTGGCCCGTGAACTCGTTGCCAGACTGCGTACTGAAGGACGATCGGTGGTCATGCTCGATGGCGATGAGTTGCGCGAAGTATTCGGCGCAGCCGCCGCCAACTCACAGAACCATGGCCGTGACGGACGACTGGCGCTGGCGATGCAATATGCCCACCTGTGCCGAATGATTGCCGCGCAAGGCCAGACCGTGGTGATTGCAACGATTTCGCTGTTTCGCGAAGTCCATGCATGGAACCGCGCCCACCTGCCCGGCTATTTCGAAGTTTATTTGAAGGTCCCGGTCGAGGAATTGCGTCGCCGCGACCCGAAGGGGATCTACCGTCGATACGATGCCGGGGAACTGCACAACGTTGCCGGGCTTGATCTGACCATTGATGAACCGCAAGCGGCAGACTGGCTTGTAGAGTTCGACCCGCAGCGCTCCAGGCAAACCCTGGCAGAAGATTTGATCAATAAAATTTATGGAAGGAACTGAGTATGAAAACCGAATGGGACTACACCACTCTGGCCGATGCCTATTTGAAGCGCCCTGACTACGCCGATGCCGCCATTGACGCCATGCTCTCGATCGCTGGCGCCGAGCAAGGCGACAAGTTCTGCGACGTCGGCGCGGGTGTTGCACACTTGACGCTGATGCTGGCCGCCCGTGGCCTGGATGTCACCGCGGTAGAACCCAACGATGCAATGCGCGCCAACGGCATCAAGCGCACCGCCGCGCTGGCCAATGTCAAATGGCACGAAGGCACCGGTGAAGTGACCGGGCAAGCGGCGCAGGCATTCGACATGGTCACGTTCGGCAGCTCCTTCAATGTCTGCGACCGTCAGCAGGCACTCAAGGAAACCGCGCGCATTCTCAAACCGCGCGGCTGGTTTGCCTGCATGTGGAACCACCGCAATCTGGAAGATCCGATTCAGGCGCGAATCGAAGCCATCATCAAAGAGCGCGTCGCCGGCTATGGCTACGGCACCCGTCGTGAAGACCAGACTGCCGTGATCGACGCCAGCGAGCTGTTCGGCCCGGTCGTGCATCTGGATGCGCGGGTCATCCACGAGCAATCCATCGCAGAGTGCCTGGAAGCCTGGCGCTCCCACGCCACGCTGGAACGTCAGGCGGGCGCGAAATTTCACGAAGTCATCAGCGCCATCGACGATTACCTGCAAAGCCTGCAGACGCCGTCGATCGAGATCCCGTACTCGACGAATATCTGGGTCGCTCAGCTGAGATAACGCCTGATGGCCCTGCATTTCTCTACCAAGGCCGGCACCTTGTCGCGCCTGCAAGGGCGGCTCGCGTCGGCACGCATTGCGCCGCTGCTCGCGTTTACCGTGGAGCAGTGGCACGCGGATCGGCGCGCCTGCATTCAGGATCTCCGCGGGCGGCTGCCTGCCCCCTCCTGGATCGTGCGCTCCAGCTGTGGCCGCGAGGACAGCGCCGAGGCTTCTTTCGCCGGCGCCTTTCTCTCGGTGCCGAATGTCGAAGAAGCAGGGCTTGAGTCGGCGGTTGAGCAGGTCATCGCCAGTTATGGCGAGACGCATCTGAGCGACGAGGTGCTGATTCAACCCATGCTCGGCAACGTGATCCGTTCCGGCGTGGCGTTTTCCCACGACCCGAATACCTGCGCGCCGTACCGTGTGGTGAACTGGTCGGAAGGTGACGACACGGCATCGGTCACCGGCGGCATGGGTGGACGGTTGTGGCAGCAGGCGGCGCACAGCCCCGTTTCACCGCCCGCAGCCCTCTCACCGATCATTGCTTTGCTTGAGGAGCTGCTGGAGCTGTTCGGCGGTGGCCCCGTCGACTGCGAGTTCGCGGTGACGTGCGAAGCCGAAGGCGAGACCTTGTGGCTGTTGCAGGCCCGGCCGTTGATTCTGCCTGCCCGGGCAGAGTCCGAAGCCGCGCAGGCTGCCCGCCTGCAAAGTATCGAGCAGAAAATCGCTCGCGGCATGCGCCCGCATCCATTCCTGATCGGCCAGCGCACGGTCTACGGCGTGATGCCCGACTGGAACCCGGCAGAAATCATCGGTATCCGCCCCAAACCGCTGGCGCTGTCGCTGTATCGCGATCTGGTGACCGACTCCATCTGGGCTTACCAGCGTCACAACTATGGCTACCGCAACTTGCGCAGCTTCCCGCTGATGCCGCACTTTTTCGGTTTGCCGTATATCGATGTGCGCCTGTCGTTCAACTCGTTCATTCCGGCAGACCTCGACGAGGGACTGGCCGGGCGACTGGTCGACTACTACATCGATCGGTTGCTGGCGGAGCCGACCCTGCACGACAAGGTGGAGTTCGAGATCGTTTTCTCCTGCTACACCCTGGACCTGTCGCAACAACTGGAGCGCCTGGCCAGTGCAGGCTTTTCCGCGCACGAACTGGAGGCCATCAGTTCCAGTCTGCGCAAACTGACTAACCGCATCGTGCATCCCAAGGATGGTTTGTGGCGCAGCGACGCCAACAAACTCGATGTGCTCAATGCCCGCCGCGAAGAGCTGCTGGCCTCCAACGCCGATCCGCTGGAGCGCATCTACTGGCTGCTGGAAGACGCAAAACGCTACGGCACCCTGCCCTTCGCCGGCCTGGCCCGTGCGGGTTTCGTTGCGGTGCAGATGCTCAGGTCACTGGTCAGCGTGGGTGTTTTCTCGCAAGCCGACTACGATGCGTTCATGGCCGGCGTCTCAACCGTCAGCGGTCAGTTGGCGCGTGATCGGGCGACACTCGACAAGACAACTTTCCTCGCACGCTACGGGCACCTGCGCCCCGGCACCTACGACATTCTGTCGCCACGTTACGATGAAGCACCGGAACTCTACTTCGACTGGGACCAGCGACCAGCAGCCCCCGAGCCACTGCAACCGTTTTCGCTGACGCTGCCACAGATGCGCGAGATCGTGAAACTGCTCGAGGCCCATGGCCTGCAACCGGATCCGGTAGGGCTGCTGGACTTCCTGCAAAACGGCATCGAGCTGCGCGAACTGGCCAAGTTTCATTTCACCCGCAACCTGTCGGATGCCCTCGCGCTGATCGCGCAAGTCGGCGCCGAGTACGGCATCGACCGCGAAGAACTGGCTTATTGCGATATCAGCGCCTTCCAGGAACTGCACGTTGCCGCTGCCGACCCAAAAGACGTGCTGCTGCGCAGCATCGAACAAGGCAAGGCGCGCTACGCAGAAACACTGAAGGTGTCCCTGCCACCCGTCATCACCTGTCCGGAAGATGTCTGGAGCTTTGAATGGCCGGAAACGGCGCCCAACTTCATCACGCAAAAACGTGTGACGGCACCCGTGGTGCAATGCGATGACCGGGAAAAGCTGGCCGGGGCGATTGTCTGCATTCCCAACGCGGATCCCGGTTTCGACTGGTTGTTCGCTTATCCGATTGCCGGGCTGATTACCGCGTGGGGCGGAGCCAATTCGCACATGGCGATTCGCGCCGGTGAACTCGGCCTGCCGGCCGTCATTGGCGCTGGAGAAGTGCTTTACCGGCGCTGGTCGACAGCAGATATCCTGCATCTGGACTGCCCGGGCCGCAGGGTGGAGATGATGACATGAAGCGGGTCGCTGTCAGTCAGAGAGTGGACCTGCATCCGGAGCGCGGCGAAAGCCGCGATGCCCTGGATCAACGCCTGATCGACTTTCTGCTGGCAGCGGGGTTCATCCCCCTGCCGGTGCCCAACGGATTGGTCGATGCCGGCCTCGAACACTGGCTGGCCGCTGTATCGCCTCAGGCATTGCTGTTGTCCGGTGGCAATGACATCGGCCAGTGCCCGGCCCGCGATCTCACGGAGACACGCCTGCTCGATCACGCACGCTCGCGCAATCTGCCAGTGCTGGGCATCTGCCGCGGCATGCAGATGCTGGGGCATTGGGCAGGTAGCGAACTGAAAGCGGTCAGCGGGCACGTGCGCACCCGGCATCGCCTGTCCGGGGAGATCGTCGCCGAGGTCAACAGCTATCACAGCCAGTCTCTGGCCAGTTGTCCGCAGGACTTTGAAGTTCTGGCGCGCAGTGAGGACGGCGAAATCGAAGCGATCCGGCACCTGTCTCGACCTTGGGAAGGCTGGATGTGGCACCCGGAGCGCGAGACGGATTTTGCATCCCACGATATTCAGCGCATTCGCCAGCTGTTCGGCGAAACCGATTCCACTCAAACAACTCAAGGGACCGATGTGTCGTGAAAGCCATTATCCTGGCTGCCGGACGTGGCAGCCGCATGAAAAGCCTCACGGATGATTGCCCAAAATGCCTGGTGGAGTTGCGTGGCAAGCCGCTGCTCGAATGGCAACTGGAGTCGTTGCGTGCAGCGGGTATCAGTGAAATCGCGGTGGTCACCGGCTACAAACGCGAATTACTGGCCGACCGCGGCCTGACCGAGTTTCATAACTCTCGCTGGGCAGACACCAACATGGTGTCATCACTGGCCTGCGCCGAAGCCTGGCTTGAAGGCCAGCCGTGCATCGTCAGTTATTCGGATATTTTTTACAGCCCGGACGCCGTCAGGTCGTTGATGACCAGCGAAGCGTTGCTGGCCGTCACCTACGACCCCAACTGGCTGGAACTGTGGACCCAGCGTTTTGGCGATCCACTGCTGGATGCTGAAACATTCCGGCTCAATAGCGACAACACGCTGGCCGAAATCGGCAACAAACCGCAATCAGTGGGGGAAGTCGAAGGCCAGTACATGGGGTTGCTGCGCTTCACGCCCGCAGGTTGGGCAGAAGTCGTGCGGCTACGGGATGAGTTAACCTCAAGCCAGTGCGACAAGATGCACATGACCAATACCCTGCAGCGCGTCATCGACGCCGGTCGGGTAGCGATCCAGGCCGTTGCCTATTCAGGGGAGTGGGGAGAGGTCGACTCCAGCGAAGACCTCTCCGCGTACCAATAACCGGCACGCCGTATCAGCGGAAACGATCAACCTCGGAGCGCAGATCGGCGGCCAGCTTCTCCAGTTCCTTGGCGGTGACCGCCAGGTTGGAAACCACTTCTCGCTGCTCACTGTTGGCCAGCGCAATGCTCTGCAAATTGCTGCTCAGCAACGTCGCGGTACTGCTCTGCTCCTGAGTCGCCGTGGTGATTGCGGCAAACTGCTGCCCCGCCGAACGGCTCTGTTCATCAATGCGCGCCAGCGCCGACGCGACATTGGCGTTACGCGACAGGCCTTCCTGCATCAGCAGATTGCCCTGCTCCATGGTGCTGATCGCGTTGCCGGTTTCCTGCTGGATACTGTGAATCATGCCGGAGATTTCATCGGTCGCCTGACGGGTGCGCGATGCCAGATTACGCACTTCATCCGCCACTACCGCAAAGCCGCGACCTTGTTCACCGGCACGGGCCGCTTCGATCGCGGCGTTGAGCGCGAGCAGATTGGTTTGTTCGGCGATCGAGGTGATCACGCTGACGATGCCGCCGATTTCCTGGGAACGCTGACCCAATGTGTTGATCACGGTGGCGGTGGTGTTCAGCGCGCCGGCAATTTGCTCCAGAGAGGAAGACGCCTCGTCCATCGAGGTACGACCGATCTGCGTCTGCTGAGCGTTTTCCTGCGCCAGGCGCTGGGTGGCGCCCATGTTGTCGGCAATGTTCAGCGAGGTAGCACTGAACTCTTCCACCGCGCCGGCCATGCTGGTGATTTCACCGGACTGTTGCTCCATGCCTTCGTAGGCGCCGCCGGACAAACCGGACAGTGCCTGCGCACGGCTGTTGACCTCTTCCGAAGAGCGACGAATGTGCTCGACCATGGTCGACAGCGCCTGGCTCATCTGGTTGAACGCGCGGGACAGCTGACCGATCTCATCATTGCTCGACACGTTCAGACGCACGCTCAGATCACCGGCGCCCAAAGCTTCGGCCTGCCGTACCAGATCGCTCAACGGCGCGAGTTTGCTGCGCAGCAGCCACACCACCGAACCCACCGCCAGCAACATCGCCAACAGGCTGCCGATCGCCAATTGCGTACCGACGCTCCAGGTCACCGCACGAATCTCGGCTTTCGGCATGCTCGCCACTACCGACCACGGGCCGCCGTCAAATGGTACGGCGATGCTGTAGAAGTCTTCCGAGGTATCGCTCCAGAACTCACCCTTGCCCGGTTTCGCAGCCAAGTCCTTGATCACCGGTACGGCTTGTTCCGGGGCCTGCACACCCGCCGGCGCCACCAGCCATTTATTCTGCTCGTCGAGCAACGCCAGCGACCCGCTCTGGCCGATGCGGAAACGCTTGAGATTGTCGAACTGAATGTTCTGCGCGTCGGTGTAGTCGAAACCGACGAACAGCACCGCAATCACCTTGCCGCTGCCATCGCGCACCGGGGTGTATTGAGTCATGTAGGAGCGATCGAACAACAAGGCGCGGCCGACATAACCCTGCCCCGCCATCAACTTCGCGTAAGCCGGGTGCGCGTGATCGAGCAAGGTGCCGATAGCGCGAGTGCCATCCTGTTTGGTCAGCGAGGTGCTGACCCGCACGAAGTCTTCGCCGCTACGCACGAACAGCGTGGCGACGCCGGCCGTCATCTGCTTGAACTCGTCAACTTCCTTGAAGTTGTTGTTCAGCACTTCGCCGCCCAAGTGCAGGCCCGGGGTCTGGGTGCCGGCAACGGTCACCGGCTCACTCGGGTGAATGCTCAGACCTGCGCTGAAGCGCTTCTCGAACAACCCGCTCAGACGCTGGGTGCTTTCACGCAGCGTGCCGTGAAAGGTGCTCAGTTGGTCGGCCAGAAGCCGCGCCTCACTGGCCAAGTGCTCTTCACGGGTGGCGAGGTTGGCGGTATCCAGCGAACGCAGGGCGAACACCGTACTGCCGCTGATGACAATCGCCAGTATCACGGCGAGCGCGAGGCCCAGCTGCGAGGCGATCCGAGCGCGAGGTTGAGACATGGACAGCTCCTGGCCGAACTTGCCGATCCTCCTTGATCGCAGCTCGGATAATTTTCTAATGGGGGTGAATCGTGGAGACCGGCACGACGGTTCCACATGCACGTATTCGGCGGTAGAACCGAATACTTGAGCGATCAGCAGGGTTATGGCACAAGGCCGGCATTGTGGCGGCTCTAACGTTTCAGCTCAAGCGTGTTACAGCCGGCAGCGCCATGGCGCGGACTTCGCCTTGCAGGAAGTCGCTGAGGCGGCGCAAACGTTCACCTCCCGGACGGGTTTTTGGCCACACGAGGTAATAATTCAGGCCGCTGGCGACGGCGGTCGGCCACGGCAGACTCAAGCGCCCCTGCGCCACATCCTCGGCGACCATCAGCAAATCGCCCATCGACACGCCGTACCCACGAGCCGCCGCGATCATGCCCAACTCCAGGGTATCGAACACCTGCCCGCCCTTGAGCGAGACCTGATCAGACAGCCCCATGTGCTCCAGCCAACTGCGCCAGTCGCGGCGATCCGGTGTCGGGTGCAGCAACTCGGCGCTGGCCAGTCGCGCCACGTCCCAGGGCTGATCGTTCAGCAGGTTCGGCGCACCGACCGGAATCAGCTCCTCGGGAAACAGCTGGCTGGCCTCCCAGTCTGGCGGGAAATGTCCGTCGCTCAGAAGCACCGCACAATCGAACGGCTCATTGTTGAAGTCCACCGAATCCACGTCCATCCACGCGCTGGTCAATTGCACTTCGTTGCCCGGCTGCAAATGACGGAAGCGACTGAGCCGCGCCAGCAACCAGCGCATGGTCAGGGTCGACGGCGCTTTCATGCGCAGGATGTCGTCCTCGGCACGCAAGGTATTGCAAGCGCGCTCCAAAGCGGTGAACCCGTCACGGATGCCCGGCAACAGCATCCGCGCCGATTCGGTCAGTTGCAGATTGCGCCCGCTGCGGTGAAACAGCCGGCAGGCGAAATGTTCCTCAAGCGTACGAATATGCCGACTGACCGCACTTTGAGTGATCGACAACTCTTCGGCGGCGCGGGTGAACGAGCTATGCCGCGCCGCCGCTTCAAATGCGCGCAGGGCATACAACGGAGGAAGTCGACGGGACATGCACAAAGCTCCTGTTTACGGGATACGGCCAATCTGTCGGCATCTTCTCAGGATGAGTTTTAATCATGCAACCCATCCTTTTTATCCCTTTGTGCAATCCCCTCCAAGCGCCGAGAATCGACGGTCCCTTGTTCCCTCTATTGATGAGTGGTGATGACCATGCAGCATCCTGTGCGTACCGAACTCTGGGCCATCCTGCGGCTATCGGGGCCGTTGATCGCTTCACAGTTGGCGCACATGTTGATGGTGCTGACCGACACCCTGATGATGGCGCGCATCAGCCCCGAAGCCCTGGCCGGCGGCGGGCTGGGCGCGGCGAGCTATTCGTTCGTGTCGATCTTCTGCATCGGCGTGATCGCTGCGGTCGGCACCCTGGTGGCGATCCGTCAGGGCGCCGGCGACATCATTGGCGCGGCACGCCTGACTCAGGCCGGATTGTGGCTGGCGTGGCTGATGGCGCTGGGTGCCGGGTTGCTGCTGTGGAATCTGAAACCGCTGTTACTGCTGTTCGGCCAGACCGAAACCAACGTCACCGCAGCCGGACAATTCCTGATCGCCCTGCCCTTCGCCCTGCCGGGCTATTTGAGCTTCATGGCCCTGCGCGGCTTCACCAGTGCAATTGGCCGGGCGACCCCGGTGATGGTCATCAGCCTTGGCGGCACGGTGGCCAATTTCCTGCTCAATTACGCATTGATCACCGGTATGTTCGGCCTGCCGAAACTGGGCCTGATGGGCATCGGTCTGGTCACGGCGATTGTCGCCAACTGCATGGCGCTCGCGCTGGCCTGGCATATCCGTCGGCATCCGGCCTACGACGCTTATCCATTGCGTACCGGCCTGTCGCGGCCAAATCGCCAATACTTGAAAGAGTTGTGGCGCCTCGGCCTGCCGATTGGAGGCACCTACGCAGTGGAGGTCGGTTTGTTCGCCTTCGCGGCGCTGTGCATGGGCACCATGGGCAGTACGCAAATGGGTGCGCACCAGATTGCCCTGCAGATCGTTTCGGTAGCGTTCATGGTGCCAGCGGGCATGTCGTACGCGATCACCATGCGCATCGGCCAGCATTACGGCGCCGGACAATTGAACGTTGCGCGGATGTCCGGGCGGGTCGGGATCGTCTTCGGTGCGGTGGTGATGCTGGGTTTTGCCATGGTGTTCTGGCTGCTGCCGAATCAATTGGTCGGGTTGTTCCTTGATCACAATGATCCGGCGTTTGCCGAAGTGATTCGCCTGGCGGTGAGCCTGCTGGCGGTGGCGGCGTGGTTCGAGTTGTTCGACGGCACGCAGACGATTGCCATGGGCTGCATTCGTGGGCTCAAGGATGCCAAGACCACGTTCTTGGTCGGGCTCGGTTGCTATTGGCTTATCGGTGCGCCGGCGGCGTGGTGGATGGCGTTCCACCTGAACTGGGGGCCGACGGGGGTGTGGTGGGGCCTGGCGCTGGGCCTGGCGTGTGCGTCGGTGAGTTTGACGCTGGCGTTTGAGTGGAAGATGAAGCGGATGATTCGGCGTGAACCTGCGTCATCCAATCAATACACAGTCGCCCAGACTGACTGAGACCCCTAGTAGGAGAGAGCGTTTGTGGCGAGGGGATTTATCCCCGATGGGTGGCGAAACCGCCCCAACACCGGTAGCTGGGGTTTATAAGATGTTCCCAGTGCCAAGGTTTTGCGACTGCTTCGCAGCCGATCGGGGATAAATCCCCTCGCCACAATGTTGTTCCAAATTGAGTTATGGAGTTAGCTCACGACTTCCAGTGCTGGGTGCTGACTCGATCCGAAGGTCAGGTACGCCACTAGCTCCGCCAACGGCAGCGGCTTGCTGATCAGATAGCCCTGCACCTGATCGCAACCAAACCCGCGCAGCAATTCGAGCTGCTCCGGCGTTTCCACCCCTTCCGCCACCACCTCCAGATGCAGGTTGTGCGCAAGATTGATCATCGCGTGCACCAGTTTGCGGTTTTCTTCGCGCTGTTCCATGCCGCCGACGAAGCTCTTGTCGATCTTCAGCAGAGTGATCGGCAGGCTGTTGAGGTGCACGAACGATGAGAATCCGGTGCCGAAGTCATCCAGCGAAAAGCGCACGCCAAGACGGCCGAGGGCGTCCATGGTCTGTTTGACCAGATCGCTGCGGCGCATCACCGCGGTCTCGGTCAGTTCGAACTCCAGCCACTGCGCCTCGACACCGCGCTCGGCAATCAGACGGCTGAGGGTCGGCAGCAACTGGCTGTCCTGAAACTGACGGAAGGACAGGTTGATCGCCATGTGCAGCGCCGGTAAACCGTGCTCGCGCAGGGCCTGCATGTCGCGCAGCGCACGGGAAATCACCCAGTAGCCCAGCGGCACAATCAAGCCACTCTGCTCGGCCAGCGGCACGAATTCGCTTGGCGGCAGCAAGCCGCGCTCACTGTGACGCCAGCGCACCAAGGCTTCGAGGCCGACGATCTGGCCGTCTTCGAGATTCAGCCGTGGCTGGTAATGCAGCTCCAGCTCATCGCGACGCAAGGCCCGACGCAGCTCGCTTTCGAGGTCGGCCATGCTCCGTGCGTTGCGGTTGATGCGTTCGTTGAAGATATGAAAAGTGCAGCCTTGGGTACTTTTAGCCTGCTGCATGGCGATGTGTGCGTGCCACATCAGCGGGTCGGCGCCGCCCTGCGCACGGGCATGGGCGATGCCGAGGCTGGAGCCGATCAACAGGCTTTCGCCGTCGACCCAATAAGGTTCGGCCAAGGCTTCGGTGATGCGTTCGGCCATCCACTCGGCGCGCTGCGGTGCGCGGCGGGTGTCGATCAGCAGGGCAAACTCATCGCTGCCGAGGCGCGCCAGTTGATCGCCGGCCTCCAGCTGGCTTTTCAGCCGCGAGACGACTTGCAGAATCAAGCGGTCGCCGGCCTGATGGCCGAGGGCGTCGTTGGCGTGACGGAAATTATCGAGGTCTAGATGCCCGAGCGCCAGGCCACGACCATCGCCTTCGGCAAGGCGCGCGGTGAGCAAGGTCTGGAAGCCCTGACGGTTGGCGATACCGGTCAGCGGGTCCTGTTCGGCAAGACGTTGCAGGGTGTTTTCGAGAACGCCGCGTTCGCGCACATGGCGCAGGCAACGCCGCAGCATGCCGGCATCGAGCGCGTCGAACACCAGCCAGTCACTGACGCCAACGGGCGCGGTCTCGGGTTCGTGTTCCAGCAGCAATACCGTCGGCAGGCTGCAACGACCGGGCGCCGGCTGCAACGCGGGAAGGGTCAACAGCACCGCATGGCGGTTGTCTTCGAACAAACTGCTGACCGACTCCCAGCTCGGCGCGCTGATCAGCACCGCCGCGCTCCCCATCGGAGCCAGACACTCACGCAATAACGCTGTCCACGCTGGCTCTTCGGCCAGTAGCAGCAAACGCAAGGGTTCGACAGGCGTAGACAAGCTAGCTCCCTAGACTCTGCAATGGTGTGGGCGGGGCATTATGCCGTTGCGCAGTTCAATGACCAAATGACAACGGTTATCAAAACGTTATTTTGTGTCACGAATGAGAACATTAGTCGCAAAATCTCCGCGCATCCTCCGCGAAAGTAACAAAACCGGCAAATTTGAATCGCGTGGTGCGTCACAAGTCGGACAGAGCAGCACAATTCTCTGAGCCTGTTAAAATGCCGGCCCATTTCGTCAACGACTCCCGAATTTTCGTATGTCCCGACTCAATCCCCGGCAGCAAGAAGCCGTGACCTACGTCGGCGGCCCTCTATTGGTGCTCGCCGGTGCTGGCTCCGGCAAGACCAGCGTGATCACGCGCAAGATCGCGCACCTGATCCAGAACTGCGGCATCCGCGCCCAGTACATCGTCGCCATGACCTTTACCAACAAGGCCGCGCGCGAGATGAAGGAGCGGGTCGGCACCCTGCTGCGTGCCGGCGAAGGTCGCGGCCTGACGGTCTGCACCTTCCACAACCTGGGCCTGAACATCATCCGCAAGGAACACGCGCGGCTGGGCTACAAACCCGGTTTCTCGATCTTCGACGAGACCGACGTCAAAGCCCTGATGACCGACATCATGCAGAAGGAATACGCAGGCGACGACGGCGTCGACGAGATCAAGAACATGATCGGCGCCTGGAAAAACGACCTGATCCTGCCGCCGCAAGCGCTGGAGAACGCGCGCAATCCGAAAGAACAGACTGCCGCGATCGTCTACACCCACTACCAGCGCACGCTCAAGGCGTTCAACGCGGTGGACTTCGACGACCTGATCCTGCTGCCGGTAAAGCTCTTCGAAGAGCACGCCGACATTCTCGAAAAGTGGCAGAACAAGGTGCGCTACCTGCTGGTCGACGAATACCAGGACACCAACGCCAGCCAGTACCTGCTGGTGAAAATGCTGATCGGCAAGCGCAACCAGTTCACTGTGGTAGGCGACGACGACCAGTCGATCTACGCCTGGCGCGGTGCGCGACCAGAAAACCTGATGTTGCTCAAGGACGACTATCCGTCGCTGAAAGTGGTGATGCTGGAGCAGAACTACCGCTCCACCAGCCGCATCCTGCGTTGTGCCAACGTGCTGATTTCGAACAACCCGCACGAATTCGAAAAGCAGCTGTGGAGTGAGATGGGCCACGGTGACGAGATCCGCGTGATCCGCTGCCGCAACGAGGACGCCGAAGCCGAGCGCGTGGCCATGGAAATCCTCAGCCTGCACCTGCGCACCGACCGTCCGTACAGCGATTTCGCGATCCTCTATCGCGGTAACTACCAGGCCAAGCTGATCGAGCTGAAGTTGCAGCACCACCAGGTGCCCTACCGCCTGAGCGGCGGCAACAGTTTCTTCGGCCGTCAGGAAGTGAAAGACCTGATGGCCTACTTCCGCCTGATCGTGAACCCGGACGACGACAACGCCTTCCTGCGGGTGATCAACGTGCCGCGCCGTGAAATCGGCTCGACCACCCTGGAAAAACTCGGCAACTACGCCACCGAACGCAAGATCTCGATGTACGCCGCCACCGACGAAATCGGCCTTGGCGAACACCTCGACAGCCGCTTCACCGATCGTCTTGCGCGCTTCAAGCGCTTCATGGACAAGGTCCGCGAGCAGTGCGCCGGCGAAGACCCGATCTCGGCGCTGCGCAGCATGGTCATGGACATCGACTACGAGAACTGGCTGCGCACCAACAGCTCCAGCGACAAGGCTGCCGACTACCGGATGAGCAACGTCTGGTTCCTGATCGAGGCGTTGAAAAACACGCTCGAGAAGGACGAAGAAGGCGAGATGACCGTCGAAGACGCCATTGGCAAACTGGTCCTGCGCGACATGCTCGAGCGTCAGCAGGAAGAAGAGGACGGCGCCGAAGGCGTGCAGATGATGACCCTGCATGCGTCCAAGGGTCTGGAATTCCCCTACGTGTTCATCATGGGCATGGAAGAGGAAATCCTCCCGCACCGTTCCAGCATCGAAGCCGACACCATCGAAGAAGAACGCCGCCTGGCCTACGTGGGCATCACCCGCGCCCGTCAGACCCTGGCCTTCACCTTCGCTGCCAAGCGCAAACAGTACGGCGAGATCATCGATTGCGCGCCCAGCCGCTTCCTCGATGAGCTGCCGCCGGACGATCTGGCGTGGGAAGGCAACGACGACACACCGACCGAAGTCAAAGCCGTGCGCGGCAACAACGCATTGGCCGATATACGCGCGATGTTAAAGCGCTAGAATTGACCACTTTTTACTAGACCTTCGGCGCTCAAAGCGCAAAATGAGGACAGCTTCATGGAAGCATTGCAGCAGAAAATCCGCGAACAAGGCATTGTGCTTTCCGACCAGGTCCTGAAGGTCGACGCCTTCCTGAACCACCAGATCGACCCGGCCGTGATGACGCTGAGCGGCGACGAATTCGCCACGCTGTTCAAGGATTCGGGCATCACCAAGATCGTCACCATCGAAGCTTCGGGCATTGCCCCGGCGATCATGACCGGTCTGAACCTCGGCGTGCCGGTGATCTTCGCCCGCAAGCACCAGTCCCTGACCCTGACCGAAAACCTGCTGTCGGCGACTGTTTACTCGTTCACCAAGCAGACCGAAAGCACCGTCGCCATCTCCCCGCGTCACCTGACCAGCAGCGACCGCGTGCTGATCATCGACGACTTCCTGGCCAACGGTAAGGCGTCGCAGGCGCTGATCTCGATCATCAAACAGGCTGGCGCGACCGTGGCCGGTCTGGGCATCGTCATCGAGAAGTCGTTCCAGGGCGGCCGTGCCGAGCTGGACTCGCAGGGTTATCGCGTTGAATCGCTGGCTCGCGTGAAATCGCTGAAGGATGGCGTCGTTACCTTCATCGAATAATCCAGCCTCACCGCAGCCCCCCTGTAGGAGTGAGCCTGCTCGCGATGGCGGTGTATCAGCTGATATTTTCGTCAGCTGATACACCGCCATCGCGAGCAGGCTCACTCCTACAGTTGTTTTGGGCCAGGCAGTTATTGCGCGGTGGCCTTCAGGCCGGTTAGGAGCAGGCGCTGGAAAAGGTCTTCCTTCAGGCCTTCCGGGTTCGTGAGCTGCATCCGCTCCAGATGCTCTGGATACAACGAAGCCTCCGGCGCATCCAGCGCTGCTTTGCCCAGCTCCAGAATCTCGGTCAGCTTGAACTTGCTCTTCAGCCAGTTCAGCGCCCGCAGCAAATCCCTCTCTATCACTGTGAAATCACAGCCCAGCGGATACTCCGGAAACAGATGCGGATGCTTCTCTGCAATTGCCTGCAAACGTTGCGGCGTGTTCTCGGCAAATCGCGGATCGATGCGGAAACCCTTCGGCAATTTACCAACCTTCTGCGCCTGCTCGATCAGCCCCGGCTGGAAGCGTGAGTCGCTGATATTGAGCAACGCCTCAATGACCGCCGCGTCAGTCTTGCCGCGCAAATCAGCAATGCCGTATTCGGTGACCACGATATCGCGCAGATGCCGTGGAATCGTGCAATGGCCATATTCCCAGACGATGTTGGAACTGACATCGCCACCGGACTCACGCCAGCTGCGCAGTATCAGAATCGAACGCGCATCGTGCAGCGCGTGGCCCTGGGCGACGAAGTTGTACTGTCCGCCAACGCCGCTGAGCACCCGCCCGTCTTCCAGTTGATCGGCCACGCCCGCGCCTAGCAGAGTCATGGTGAACACGGTGTTGATGAACCGCGCATCAAGCCTTTGCAGGCGCTTGAGTTCCTCCTGACCGTACAGCTCGTTGATGTAGCTGATGCGGGTCATGTTGAATTCGAGGCGCTTACTCTGCGGCAGCTCGCGCAGGCGCTCGTAAAAACTGCGCGGGCCGAGGAAGAAACCGCCGTGCACCGAGATGCCATCGATTTGCGCCGCTTCATCGAGAGTGCCGGCATTGGCCTGTTCCTGCGTCTGCACGTCGGGGTAGACCTTGCGCCGGATGATCCCGGCGTCCGCCAGCACCAGCAGGCCGTTGACGAACATTTCGCTGCAACCGTACAGGCCTTTGGCGAACGGTCCGGTGCCACCCTCGCGCTCGATCAACTGCGCCCACTGGCTGAGGTTTATGTCGTTGAGCAACGCTTGATAACCGCCATTATCGGCCTGACGCGCGAGCAATGCTGCAGTCAGCGCATCGCCCATCGAGCCGATGCCGATCTGCAACGTACCGCCGTCGCGCACCAGCGTACTGGCATGCAGACCGATGAAATGATCCTGAAAACCAACCGGCATGTTCGGTGTGGAAAACAGCGTGCTGCTGTCCTTCGCGTCGATCAGCAGGTCGAAAGTGTCGATGTCGACCTCGGCATCGCCAGGCATGTACGGCAGATCGGTGTGCACCTGCCCGACCAGCAGAATCGTCTCCCCAGCCTCACGGCGTTTGGCGATCATCGGCAACAGGTCGAGGGTGATGTCCGGGTTGCAACTCAGGCTTAGACGATCAGGATGTTCGCTACTGCTGGCGAGCAACTGCGCCACCAGATTCAGCCCGGCGGCATTGATGTCGCGGGCGGCGTGGCTGTAGTTGCTGCTGACGTAATCCTGCTGGGCCGGCGCGCTGTTGAGCAGGCTGCCCGGCTGCATGAAGAACTGCTCGATGCGGATATTGGCGGGCAGGCTGTCGCGTTGCAGATCGGCGAGGAAATCGAATTCGGGGTAATCACCGAAGACACGCTCGACGAAGGGCTCGATGAAGCGCTTCTGCAGACCGTCGCCCAGGCTCGGCCGCCCCAGGCAGAGCGCGGTGTAGATCGTCAGTTGCCGTTCGGGCAGGTCCTTGATGCGCCGGTACAGCGCGTTGACGAAATGATTGGGCTTGCCCAGCCCCAGCGGCAAGCCCATGTGGATATGCGCCGGCAACCGTGCGAGCACGTCGTCCACTGCCTGTTCGATCGAACACAACTGCACCATCTGAAGCCTCCCGCCCGTTCCGTGAATAGAGGTAGACCGAGCTTGCCGGGGATTTACTTCAGAGGGAAGGCAATTACTGCGAAAAAAATGAAATAGGCGAGAGTGGTGTTTGGTGCAAGCACATCCAAAAAACTTTCAACAATAACAATGAATTAAAAACACCAAGAGAATCATCGTACAAACCTGCAGCTTATTTCCTACATTGGTTCGAATTTAATCATGCAGAACTTCAAGACACTTCTGAATTGAAGTTATTTGAGTCACAGCTAGCATTAAAACGTAACACTTCATTAGCAACCAATGCCTTTAGGCCAAACATAAATTTATGAGGAAAAGTTATGGAAATCGACTTCTTAGCAATCCGTAGTGCACGGGCACGCATTTTAAATTCAAGCGCACCTATTTCAACGTTGGCAATTCAAGCATTCAGCAACTTGAGTGCAGCCAGCAGTGGTTCGCGCCCATGCACTAGTTGCTGTTCACAATGTTGGCAGGGATGCTGCTACGCGACTTACATGTAGTTATGAGTCAGGGGCGGTCAATACGTGCCGCCCCTCTTACTTTCTTTAGGACTTTTACATTGAAAACGCCGATTGAGTTTTTAACTGAACCCTTGAACTCCAACCGAAGCCTTACCACTGACTGCCCGGTATGGCCATACCTGTCTTACTATATTTATCATATCGAAAAGAAACTTCCAAAAGCATCCGGAAACACCCTGAAAGCTCAGTCAGTCATTATCAGCGGCTTCGCAACTAACCTAGCAGCGAGAATTACCAACGCAGCTAATAATGTTCTAATCACTGAAAAACAAATATTTGAAAAATCCATCATCGGCCAGGAGATGGAAACCTCCCTTTACTTCAAGTTAGTTAGCGAAAACAAAAACTATCTCACCGAGATTATTAAAGCCTATCCGGAGCTAGATCGAGTCCTCACCAAAATATCACAAAATTTCGTCGAATTTACGTTACAGCTTATTACTGACTTGATAGAAGACAGGCAGGAGATTAACGAAGTATTCAATATCGGGGCTGACGTCAATCTCTCCGCAATTGATGTCTCGGCTGGCGAAACGCATTATGGATCGAGGACCGTCTGCACGCTTTCCTTTAACTCCATAAAAATAGTTTATAAACCAAGAAATCTTAAACTTGAAGCGGAGGCATCCGGTCTTCTACTGTCTTTGAGCAGAGCCGCCGACAATGATTTTTGCGGATGGAAAATACCAGTTTACTTGGTGAAAAAAGAACATGGATGGTCAGAGCATACACCTCAAAAGCAGGCAGAAACTGAAGAAGATGTACGGCAATACTTTAAAAGGGCAGGGTTTTTATTAGGTTATTGCACTGCTTTTATGGCTGCTGACATTACCTCTGACAATCTGATTGCACATGGAGCAAGCCCTATACCAATTGATCTGGAGACAATTTTTTACAGCACATTAAACATTGAGACAATCCCGAGAGAAGTCCGATGGAATGTGACACAAACAAGTATTCTTCCGAATTGGACTTGGAAAGGCACCGATGGCATCGGTGTAGACTTGAGCGCGCCGGGTGGATTATCAGAGCAATATGTCAGTCTAAATCTATATCAGCACTTAGAAGACGAAACAGGTCACAGCCAGTTTGGAATGGACGGAGTTAAAATCTATCCAAATCAGAACGTTTTGTATCTTAATGGGAAACCCGCACAGCCGTGGGATTACGAAAAAGAAATCATTGAGGGCCTAAACGCACTATTTCTTATGTTGACCAATGAACAAACACTAATTTTTGAAAAGATTAAATCTTTTAGAGGTCGACAAAACAGGTATATTCCCAGACCGACCGCGACATATCACTACGCCATTCAATGTTCCCTGCATGCAACCTTAATGCGCTGCACTGACAAACGAACGGCCTTTCTGGAAAACATCCTTAATAACGACACAGCCCCCGCGATAGGTTTTCTTGACGCGGAGGTCTCAGCTTGCTTGGATCTGGACATACCTTTTGCTCGAGGACAAGCCGGTATTCTTGAGTTCTACGAACCCAGTTACAGCGGTTCAGGGCACCTCGATAGCAATGATTATATAAACGGAATAGATAACAGCATCCAATACATAAAAACCTTGGACAAAAACAGAATTGCATTTGAAGAAAAACTAACTTCAAATACCCTCTTAGCAATGAAAAATATGTATGAGCACGGAAATAAACTCACAGACCACTCCTTCAAACAACACGACGACGTGAAAGACGCCCGCTATTCGAATATTGACGAAATTATTAACAAAATCAGAGCGTCATCGAAAATCAACGCATGCTTGATCAATGAAATGTTACGTACCGAAATTTCGAGTAACGGACTCTGGCTAGGTTTTCACTCATCACCTGGTGGCTATATGGAATTCTCGGAGTTAGGAGATAATTTCTATTACGGGTTGTCCGGTATTCTTTATGGCTGCGTAGTGGCGGCCAGTCATAGTAGCGCCATAGATAAAACCCTGGTAACCGAACTACTCAATCATTGCCACAGTAGAGTAGTAAAAAAACTGACACATAAGGGTACGCACCTAGGGGGCTTTCACTTCGGTCTATCGTCTGCAATGATTCCGCTCCTGATAGGGGGTTCTGACTTTCTATCAGGCATGTTCGGCACTCTAAATGTACTCACGCTGCTATTCGATCTTACCAAAGATTTATCGTTTTCCGATTTAGCTAGCTCCTTATACGAAAAAATAGAGACCGAACTCACTTTTATATCTGGAAGAAGACTAACCACATTCGACAATGCAATTACAACGAGAAGCGACGCTTTATTGAGTGGTCTATCTCACGGAATAATGGGATGCGCATACTCATTATTTTATTTTAATAACGTGATCGCAAAAAAAGATTCAATCCACGAATTATTCCTAGGATTTCTGTCTTGGGAGCTTAACGAATATGATGAGTCAATTGAAAATTGGCGTGACTACAGAAAACGCTCGGAATCAAGCGCCGGCGAGTTTGCGTGGAGCCACGGTTTACCTGGAAATTATTTGGCGATCAGCTATTTCGCAAACAATGGAGTCCAGCCCGCGCTAGATTTCTTGGAAAGGCACCCACCCAAAGGTGCATTCTCATATTCGAATCTCGAAAAGAGAAAGAGACCCGTCAATGACTCTTTATGTCATGGTGCATACGGGATTCTGAATATCATGAAAAAGATCTCACCCGAATCGTTGCTCGATCCACAAGTTTTTCTATGGTCGAATATCATCAATTTAAGCGAACAAGACTCAAGAGTCTTGAGAACAAAAACTGCCGATCCATTAGGGTTATGGATCGGGCGCGTGGGTTCACTACTCGGTTCCATTGGTTTGATTGACCGTAACTACGAGTTTCCATTTCTTCCGCACCAAATGGAATTTATCAAACCATGAAAAGCAACCTCATACTTTGCTGCTTTGGCCTGGGCGTCTCAGTTCTAACAAGCGCATCGCCCTACCTAATCGGTAATTCAATTAATTTGTATCTATCCCAAGATCGCCTATATTTATATGCACTCGCAGGCGCTTCGCTTCTTATCATCGCGACGCCTCCCTTGAAGCTAGCAGCTAACATGTATCTACAAAAGACTGCTGCCAAGACAAGATATACTCTGAAAAGGAAAATCCTAACGCACCTGCGAAGCAAGGCATCCACACACACGAGAAACCAGGGTGAACAGATCGAACTCATAGACGGTGATGTTGACGGCTCGATGTATCTTTACCACTCGGTATTCTTTGACACTTCACTCAACTTCAGCATCATAATCTTCGCACTGATTATAACAGCTCAGTATCATCCACTTCTGGCGCTACCCCCCCTTGGCGGTCTGCTATATGCCTCAGCTGCATATTTTATAACCCGGAAAAAGAGCGAAACCCTTTTTGAAGAATACGTACAAAAAAACACCGTTGCAATCGGGGCAATCTGTGCGCATGTATGCGATGCAAAACCATACAACGATAGAGTCAAGCTGGACATCAAAAACATTGAGCGCCTCGCTTTTCGCTCAAATCTGAAAGCATCATTTTTCGAATCAATTTCAGGAATCTGTTACTTGGTAGCGATAGTTTTTTTATTCTTGATATCTGCTCATTTAATAAGTGAACGCGCTTTGACAACAGGCGCTATCTTTGCCTCCGCCATCTACCTCGAACGCGTGCTCAGCCCAACTATGTCGCTTATATCCATTTACTACTCAAGCAGAGAGGCCTCTTATCGCCGCAACCGAATTCTGAGCTATAAACTACAGTACGGGGGGCGTTGAATTATGCTTATGTGCTTGCAGAAAAACGTGGCATTATTTTTGTTTTCAACAATGTGCCTGACTTTAGCAGCTGCATGTCAGTTGCTAATACCTTCGATCGTGGCAGAGGGACTTACTGCTCTCAGCAGTGGTGCTGTAAGCACTAATCTGTATTTCATTCTCACCGCTGTTTTTTTATCAAAACTCGCGACGCAAACTCTGGGCAGCTCCATCGCGGCGCTCATGGAAGCGAAATCTCGCTTTTCACTCATCAATTTCATTGTGCATGATGAAAGACCTTGTCCATTAAGCTGTCGCGTGACGATGATCAAAGAAGATGCCGAGAAAATTGCTTCAGTCCTTCATGACTCAATTCATCTGGCAGGATCTTGTATTCTGACATTTGCCACAGCCTATATCTTACTTCGTGAAAACGCTTATTTTTTCATCCCCCTGACATTTATCATTGTGTTGACCTGTGTGCAGTTAAAATTTGTCAAACCACAAATCCAGAGTCTGTATAAAGCAGAAATGATCAATGAAGACCTGTACAAGGAGTCGCTCATCAGCACTTTCAGTTCACCCACAACTGATGAGCAAAGTTATCAGGCACTTATCAGCAGTAGTAATGAATGTTTAAGGAACACAATACTAGCACGCTACAAATATCAAAAAGCCAACGCCATTCAGTGCTTCTGGCCGGAAATGGCTATCTCGGCCGGGACAGTATCGGTCATCATTTTTAGCGCCACTGCGACGCCGGAGTTATTCGGCGAGCGTCTTATTGCCTATCTTGGCTACGTCGGGATTTTTACCATGGCTAGCACGAGTTCGATAAGACTTGGCATCACGATGATTGGAGTAAAGGTATCCGTAGGTAGAGTATTCAGGGGGCACCAATATGAATGATTTATTCATCCAGCAGATACGCCTGAAACCAGACAGGGTAGCGGCTCATTTTCTACGCGGCCTTTTTCCGCTTCAATTCAGTAACAGAATTACCGTATTTATCGGTGAAAACGGTTCTGGAAAATCCACGCTGCTTGAAGCACTTGCCATCAATTTAGGATGCAATCCAGAAGGCGGCGGGAAGAACTTCAACTTTTCGACCGAGAATACTCACTCGGAGTTACACGAAACTCTGAAGCTATCAAAAGGTTATCGAAGGGAGAAGGATGTATTTTTCTACAGAGCCGAAACCTTTTATAACTTGAACACTGCGATTCGCAAGCTTGATCAAGAGACAAGCTTTGATCCCGAAATAAAGACCTATTATGGCGGTGTGGATCTGCATTGCATGTCTCATGGCGAAGCAATGGAGGCACTGTTTCAACACCGGTTCAAAGCTCAGGGGCTGTATGTTCTTGACGAACCGGAAGCGTCGCTATCTCCATTGAGGCAATTGGTATTTATCAACCGCGTAATGGAGCTATCGCGCAAAGGCGCACAGTTCATCATTGCTACTCACTCACCTCTCATTATGTCGATCCCGGGATGTGATCTGAGACAGATATCGGAAGGGCGCTCCGAACCAATAGCCCCGGTAGATACTGATGCTTATGCTGTGTACAAAGCTGTGCTTAATTCTTCCGGCGCCTATATCGCGAAAAACATGCAGTGAGATGGCAGACACAAAAAAACCGTCCGAAGACGGTTTTTTTCATCAGATGCGCGCCTTACTTCAGGCCGGACATCTTCTGGATTGCGCCCTTGAGCTCGTCATCCGAGCAATCGGCGCAGGTGCCTTTCGGCGGCATGGCGTTGATGCCGGTGATGGCTTTGGCCAGGATGCCGTCGAGACCGCCTTGGTGATCGGCGCGGTCTTTCCAGGCTGCCGTGTCACCGATTTTTGGTGCGCCCAGCAGGCCGGTGCCGTGGCAAGCGTTGCAATGTTTGGCAATCACTTCGTCCGGGGTTTTCGCACCGCCACCGCCGCCGGCAGTTGCAGCCACTTCCATCCCCTTGCATTCCTGCCCTTGAACACACACCTGGCCAACCGGCTCGAGGCGTTTGGCAATGTCGTCATTCGTCGCAGCTTGAGCGCTGACAGCCCAGAGGGCCAGTACGGTTGCTGGTGCGGCCAGCATTTTCATAATTAGGTTCACGCGTTCACCCTCAATGGTGGCTATTCACGCCTGCGGCCACGGTTCGCAGGCGGGCGGAAGTATAGCGGGTAGCCCGCCACACTGAAACAACCCCATAGTCGAAGGGGTTATACCGCACGGTGGAAAAACTCGTTGGATGCCTTCGCCGTCATGGCTTGGCGCCTCTATCTTTAAAAATTCGCCGGCGTGGCTGCGCTGATTAGTCGCGCAGGCGCGTCGAACGGATTACGGAAACGATGCGGCTTGGTACTTTCAAAGTAGTAGCTGTCGCCGGCTTCGAGAATAAAAGTTTCCAGACCCACCACTAGCTCCAGACGACCTTCGACCAGAATCCCGGTTTCCTCGCCCTCATGGGTGAGCATTTCTTCGCCGGTGTCGGCGCCCGGCGGGTAGATTTCGTTGAGGAACGCGATAGCCCGGCTCGGGTGTGCGCGGCCGACCAGCTTCATGGTCACGGCGCCGTCGGAAATGTCGATCAGCTCGTTGGCCTTGTAGACGATCTGGGTCGGGACTTCCTGCAGGATTTCTTCGGAAAAGAACTCGACCATGGACATGGGAATGCCGCCCAGAACTTTTCTCAGCGAACTGATCGAAGGGCTGACGCTGTTCTTTTCGATCATCGAAATGGTGCTGTTGGTGACGCCCGCGCGTTTGGCGAGTTCACGCTGGGAAAGCCCTTTGAGCTTGCGGATCGATTGCAGTCGTTCACCGACGTCCAAGGCTGGAGCCTCCAGAGTGTTGTAGAAATATTGAGCGTTATCATGGCGACAGCGTTCAGTATTTACAACACTCGGGACCCGTCGCAGCCTCAAGCCTCGGAATAGAGCCTTGGCACTCGACGCAGGTTGCAGAAGATCTGGTAGGGAATGGTGTCGGCCCACTGCGCGACTTCGCTGGCGAGGATGTTTTTGCCCCACAGCTCGACGGTCGAACCGAGGTCCGCTTCCGGCACCTCGGTAAGGTCGATGCAGAGCATGTCCATCGACACGCGGCCAAGGATGCGGCTGCGTTTGCCGGCCACCAGCACCGGTGTGCCAGTCGGCGCCTGACGCGGGTAGCCATCGGCGTAACCCATGGCCACCACGCCGATGCGCATTGGCTTATCAGTAATGAATCTGGCGCCGTAGCCGATAGGCTCGCCGGCCGGCAATTCACGCACGCAGATGACTTTCGATTCGAGAGTCATCACCGGTTGCAGGCGATCAGCCACGGCGTTGGCTTCTTCGAACGGCGTGGCGCCGTAGAGCATGATGCCCGGGCGAACCCAGTCGCTGTGGATCTGCGGCCAACCGAGCACGGCAGGCGAGTTGCGCAAGCTGACTTCTGCAGCCAGACCCTGGCGAGCCGCCTCAAACACCGCAACTTGCTCGGTGCTGCTTTGCGCGTGCAATTCATCGGCACGGGCGAAGTGGCTCATCAATACGATCTTCGCCACCTTGCCGCTGGCCAGCAGGCGTTGATACGCCGCCGGGTAATCCTTTGGATGCAAACCGACGCGGTGCATGCCCGAATCGAGTTTCAGCCACACAGTGATGGGTTTGCTCAGCGCAGCCTGCTCGATCGCTTCGAGTTGCCACAGCGAGTGCACCACGGTCCAGAAATCATGCTCGACGATCAGCGCCAGTTCATCGGCCTCGAAGATGCCTTCGAGCAACAACACCGGGGCCTTGATGCCGGCGGCGCGCAGCTCCAGCGCTTCTTCGATGCAGGCGACGGCGAAACCATCGGCCTCGGCCTCCAGCGCCTGGGCGCAACGCACCGCGCCATGGCCATAGGCATCAGCCTTGATCACGGCGAGCGCCTTGGCGCCGGTGACTTCGCGGGCAATTCGGTAGTTGTGGCGCAGGGCTTCTAGGTCGATCAGAGCACGGGCAGGACGCATGGCGGCAGACTTCTAGGCGGTCATGGGAATAAAAACCGGCGCTGGCTGACGGCGTGAACCGCCAACAGCACCGGGAGAGGGATCTTTACAGCGGTTTACGGCAGCGCGGCGACGATGGAAATCTCGACCAGGATGCTCGGCTTGGCCATCTTCGCTTCGACGGTGGCACGAGCCGGGGCGGCGCCTTTGGGCAGCCACTGATCCCACACTGAGTTCATCCCGGCAAAGTGCGCTTCGATGTCGTTCAGGTAGATCGTCGCCGACAACAGGTGCTGTTTATCGGTGCCCGCGAGATCGAGCAGGCGCTCGATATTGGCCAGTACGTCGCGAGTCTGCTGTTCAATCCCGGCGTCGAAATCGTCGCCGACCTGCCCGGCCAGATACACGGTGCCGTTGTGGCTGACGATCTGACTCATGCGCTCATTGGTGAGCTGGCGCTGGATTGCCATGTTTTGCGGACTCCTGGGTCTTGTTGCCGTAACGGGAAATATCGAGGCCTTCGGCGCTGATCTGCGGCTTTTTCTTCGCCATCAGGTCAGCCAGCAAGCGACCGGAACCGCACGCCATGGTCCAGCCGAGGGTGCCGTGACCGGTGTTGAGGAACAGGTTCTTGAACGGGGTGGCGCCAACGATCGGCGTGCCGTCCGGCGTGGTCGGACGCAGGCCGGTCCAGAAGCTCGCCTCGGCCAGATTGCCGCCCTGAGGATAAAGGTCGTTGACGATCATCTCCAGGGTTTCGCGGCGACGCGGGTTGAGCGACAGGTCAAAACCGGCGATCTCGGCCATGCCGCCGACGCGAATGCGGTTGTCGAAACGGGTGATCGCGACCTTGTAGGTCTCGTCGAGAATGGTCGAGGTCGGGGCCATCGCCGGATTGGTGATCGGCACGGTCAGCGAGTAACCCTTGAGCGGATACACCGGGGCCTTGATGCCCAGCGGCTTGAGCAGTTGCGGCGAGTAGCTGCCGAGGGCCAGCACGTAACGGTCGGCGGTTTCCAGCTTGCCGTCGATCCATACGCCGTTGATGCGGTCACCGGCGAAGTCGAGTTTCTGGATGTCCTGGCCGAAGCGGAATTCCACACCCAGTTTCACCGCCATTTCAGCGAGACGGGTGGTGAAGATCTGGCAGTCGCCAGTCTGATCGTTCGGCAGGCGCAAAGCACCGGCGAGGATGTCGGTGACATTTGCAAGTGCCGGCTCGACGCGGGCAATACCCGCGCGGTCGAGGACTTCAAACGGTACACCGGACTCTTTCAGCACGGCGATGTCTTTGGCGGCGCCATCAAGTTGCGCCTGGGTGCGGAACAGTTGCGTGGTGCCGAGGCTGCGGCCTTCGTAGGCGATGCCGGTTTCGGCGCGCAATTCGTCGAGGCAGTCACGGCTGTACTCGGACAGACGCACCATGCGCTCTTTGTTCACCGCGTAACGGTTGGCGGTGCAGTTGCGCAGCATCTGCGCCATCCACAGGTATTGATCGATGTCGGCGGTGGCCTTGATCGCGAGAGGCGCGTGACGTTGCAGCAGCCACTTGATCGCCTTGAGCGGTACGCCCGGCGCGGCCCACGGCGAGGCGTAGCCCGGCGAGACCTGGCCGGCGTTGGCGAAACTGGTCTCCATGGCGGCGGCTGGCTGCCGGTCGACCACCACCACTTCAAACCCGGCACGGGCCAGATAGTAAGCACTGGCGGTACCGATGACGCCGCTACCCAAGACCATTACGCGCATTTTGTATCCCTCATCGCGGCAGGGGCCGCGTACGTCTGTTGTTAGAGCAATGATGCGCGCAGTGTAAAAAATAAATGCCAGTGCTTTTCACTATATAAGCGCCTATATTTGGCGACAATTCTCGGCAAAAACCCTTTTCACGGAGGCGCATCCCCTATGCGTACCAACACTCAGACCAAACGTGAGCTGGACAAGATCGACCGCAACATTTTGCGGATCCTGCAGGCGGACGGGCGGATTTCCTTCACCGAGCTCGGGGATAAGGTCGGCCTCTCCACCACGCCGTGCACCGAGCGGGTGCGGCGTCTGGAGCGTGAGGGGATCATCATGGGCTACAACGCCCGGCTGAATCCGCAGCATTTGAAGGGTAGCTTGCTGGTGTTCGTCGAGATCAGCCTCGACTACAAATCCGGCGACACTTTCGAAGAGTTCCGACGCGCGGTGCTGAAGTTGCCGCATGTGTTGGAGTGCCACTTGGTGTCAGGGGATTTCGACTATCTGGTGAAGGCGCGGATTTCCGAGATGGCCTCGTACCGCAAGCTGTTGGGCGACATTCTGTTGAAGCTGCCGCATGTGCGTGAGTCCAAAAGCTATATCGTGATGGAAGAAGTGAAGGAGAGCCTGAGCCTGCCGATTCCGGATTGAGTTTTGCCAGGTCTGACCCGGCCCTATCGCTGGCAAGCCAGCTCCCACAGGTTCAGTGGCCAACGCAAATTCAGTGTCCGACAACAATCACTGTGGGAGCTGGCTTGCCAGCGATGGCCTCGACTCGGTCCAGAGTGAACCCGCTAAACCAACACCTGCCGATTCGCCGCCATGTACTCGAAGATCTGCTTTTCTGCGCGCGGATGAATCAGCTCCACCGGCCCCCGCCCATTCGGGCACGGCAAGGTTTTGGTGGTGCCAAACAACCTGCAAATCAACGGTCGCTCGCCATACACCGTGCAGCCATTCGGCCCCAGGTGCACACAGTTCAGCTCTTCCATCGCCGCATCCTGCTCGGCGCGGGTCTTGCGCGGCAAGCGCGCCATTTCTTCCGGCGAAGTTGTCACCGGCCCACAACAATCGTGGCAGCCGGGCACACACTCGAACGAGGGAATCTGCTGACGCAGGGTGCGGATTTTCTCGCTGTTGCAGCTCATCGAAACGGTGACCAACGTGGAATAGGCGGCAATTGTGCCGCAAAAGCCGCAATCCAGACACCGTAGACCGACCAATGTTGCCCACCTTCGCGGGTGCGGCTTATGCTCCGTCAAATTTTCTCGACACCCCGCTCAGGATGACGCCCATGACCGCCCGCGCCCAAACCACCGCGAGCCAACCCCACGTTGCCTCTTACTACGCCGCCAGCAGCCTGCCGCAACCGGATCATCCGCGGCTGCAAGGTGAAGTGATTGCCGACGTGTGCGTGGTCGGCGGCGGCTTTTCCGGGCTGAACACCGCGCTGGAACTGGCCGAACGCGGCCTCAGCGTGGTGCTGCTGGAAGCACACAGGATCGGCTGGGGCGCGAGCGGTCGCAATGGTGGGCAACTGATTCGCGGCGTCGGTCATGGTCTCGACCAGTTCGCCAACGTGATCGGCACCGACGGCGTGCGGCAGATGAAATTGATGGGCCTGGAAGCCGTGGAAATCGTCCGCCAGCGCGTCGAGCGCTTTCAGATCCCCTGCGATCTGACCTGGGGCTATTGCGACCTCGCCAACAAGCCGTCTGACCTCGAGGGTTTTGCCGAGGACGCCGAAGAGCTGCGCAGCCTTGGTTATCGCTACGAAACCCGTCTGCTGCAAGCCAATGAAATGCACACAGTGGTCGGTTCCAAACGCTACGTTGGCGGCTTGGTCGATATGGGGTCCGGGCATCTGCATCCGCTGAATCTGGCATTGGGCGAAGCCGCAGCGGCGCAGCAACTGGGCGTGCAGCTGTACGAGCAATCGGCGGTGACCCGCATTGATTACGGCCCTGAAGTGAAAGTGCACACGGCGCAAGGCTCGGTGCGGGCGAAGACGCTGGTGTTGGGATGCAACGCCTATCTCAATGGCCTCAACCCGCAACTCAGCGGAAAGGTCCTGCCCGCCGGCAGCTACATCATCGCCACCGAGCCGTTGTCCGAAGAGCAGGCGCATCGCCTGTTGCCGCAAAACATGGCGGTCTGTGACCAGCGTGTGGCGCTGGATTACTACCGACTCTCGGCGGATCGTCGGTTGCTGTTCGGCGGCGCCTGTCATTACTCGGGGCGCGACCCGAAGGACATCGCCGCGTACATGCAGCCGAAGATGCTTGAAGTGTTTCCGCAACTGGCCGGGGTGAAGGTCGATTATCAGTGGGGCGGCATGATCGGCATCGGCGCCAACCGTTTACCGCAGATTGGCCGGCTCGCGGACCAACCGAACGTGTATTACGCCCAGGCGTATTCAGGGCACGGGGTGAATGCCACGCACCTGGCGGGCAAGTTGCTCGCCGAGGCGATCAGCGGGCAGCACAGCGGCGGCTTTGATCTGTTTGCCAAGGTGCCGCATATCACCTTCCCCGGCGGCAAGCATTTGCGCTCGCCGTTGCTGGCGCTGGGGATGTTGTGGCATCGCCTTAAAGAGTTGGTCTGATCGATTCTCGGCGTTCTTGCGGACGCCATCGCTGGCAAGTCGAATCGTCGCACCGCAGCTCCCACAGTGATTAGCGGTGTTCACAAAATCAGTGTCCAGCACAGACCCTGTGGGAGCTGGCTTGCCAGCGATGAGGCCCGAAAAACAATACAGCTCTCAGATCCGCCAGAACGGCTTCAACCCCTCCTCCAGCGCCTGCTCCCGCGTCAGCCCGACATCCTTGAGCTGCTCGGGCGTCAAACCGAGCAACGCCTTGC
Organism: Pseudomonas sp. NPDC087817; assembly: GCF_044742875.1. Lineage (NCBI taxonomy): Bacteria > Pseudomonadati > Pseudomonadota > Gammaproteobacteria > Pseudomonadales > Pseudomonadaceae > Pseudomonas > Pseudomonas sp. NPDC087817. The sequence continues at coordinate 12,450 of NZ_JBIUVJ010000023.1, read as the reverse complement.
GCGTGTGCAGACGATGCCAGAACAGAGCCCAGCGACTGAGGCCGGACGGCGCGTTGCGCATGGCCGTGTTCCACGCACTGTCCTCCTGCCCTGCCTCCAGTTCCTGACTGTGTAACGTCAGCCGCACATCGCTCAAGCCGTTCATTTTTGTCGCTCCTGTTTACTTGGGTAGCCAGAGATTCCATGATGCGCGGGTCGGCAAAAGCATTACAGATTCAACACATCTGTATTATTTCCATACAGATTTGCTGTTTCTGCCACTGAATTGTCGATTTACGCCGCATCTGTACTGGTTTTTTGAATCACCTGCATCGAGGCAGTGCCATGACGCTTTATGTGAACCTCGCCGAGCTGCTCGGCACCCGCATCGAACAAGGCTTCTATCGTCCGGGTGACCGGTTGCCGTCGGTGCGCGCCTTGAGCGTAGAACATGGCGTCAGTCTCAGCACGGTGCAGCAGGCTTACCGCATGCTTGAGGACAGTGGCCTGGCCACGCCGAAACCCAAATCAGGCTATTTCGTGCCGGTCGGCCGCGAGTTGCCGGAGTTGCCCGCCGTCGGCCGTCCGGCGCAGCGGCCGGTGGAGATTTCGCAGTGGGATCAGGTGCTGGAACTGATTCGCGCGGTGCCGCGCAAGGATGTGGTGCAACTCGGTCGTGGCATGCCCGACGTCACCTCACCGACCATGAAACCGCTGCTGCGTGGCCTGGCGCGAATCAGTCGTCGGCAGGACATGCCCGGTCTGTATTACGACAATATCCACGGCACCCTCGAACTGCGCGAACAGATCGCCCGATTGATGCTCGACTCCGGCTGCCAGTTGAGCGCCAGCGACCTCGTCGTCACCACCGGCTGCCACGAAGCGCTGTCCACCAGCATCCACGCGATTTGTGAGCCGGGCGACATCGTCGCGGTGGATTCGCCGAGTTTTCACGGCGCCATGCAGACCCTCAAAGGGCTGGGCATGAAGGCTCTGGAAATCCCCACCGACCCGCTCACCGGCATCAGCCTCGAAGCGCTGGAACTGGCGCTGGAGCAATGGCCGATCAAGGTCATTCAACTCACGCCCAACTGCAACAATCCGCTCGGCTACATCATGCCGGAGTCGCGCAAACGCGCGCTGCTCAACCTCGCGCAGCGCTTCGACGTGGCGATTATCGAAGACGACGTGTACGGCGAACTGGCCTACACCTACCCCCGTCCGCGCACGATCAAATCCTTCGATGAAGATGGCCGGGTGTTGCTGTGCAGTTCGTTTTCCAAGACCCTGGCGCCGGGGCTGCGCATCGGCTGGGTTGCGCCGGGCCGCTATCTGGAACGGGTGCTGCACATGAAATACATCAGCACCGGTTCCACCGCGCCGCAACCGCAGATCGCCATTGCAGAATTTCTCAAGTCCGGCCACTTCGAACCGCATTTGCGGCGGATGCGCACGCAATACCAGCGTAATCGCGACCTGATGATCGACTGGGTAACCCGCTATTTCCCGGCCGGCACCCGCGCCAGCCGTCCGCAGGGCAGTTTCATGTTGTGGGTGGAATTGCCGGAAGGTTTTGACACCTTGAAACTCAATCGTGAGCTGCATGATCAAGGCGTACAGATTGCCGTCGGCAGCATCTTTTCCGCCTCGGGCAAGTACCGCAATTGCCTGCGCATGAACTACGCAGCCAAACCGACGCCGCAGATCGAAGAAGCGGTGCGCAAGGTCGGCGCGACGGCAATCCGGCTGCTGGCCGAAGCGAACACCCTCAACTCAGGCTGAAACGTGCAGGCGGATCGTCTTCAGTCGAGCAGAAATGTCCCCTGTGCCTCATGACGGGTCAAGTCGCGAACCCGGCTCATGGTTTCATCCACATGGGCCTCGATCCGCAACTCGACCTCCAGATGTCCGCCCTGGACAACTGCGCCGGAACGCCATGTCACCAGGCGCTCACCCGGGCGCAACAGATCCGCCTCGACGGCGTCATCGCCGGCCCGCCGCAGTCGCACTGCCATTCCGTCCAGCCGCGCCGCAATGATGCGGATCTGAAACGTACCCGCAGACCAGCGGTAACGCTGGGCATCCGCCATCGTCGCAACGAACCCCCACGTCATGGCACGAGGAACGGCGCATTGAATTCGCAAATGGAGCGTGCGCCCACCGAAACTGCCGCCCTCACCGAACGAGCCCGAACGCTCGAACAGCTCGGCCCGAGTGAGTGATCCAAAATCCACCCCCACCGGGGACAGCCCCAGTCGGCATTGGTCGCTCGCCAGCGCAAAAGGTGAGAACAGGCAAACAAGCAAGACCACAGTAACCAATACATTCATGTCAGACACTCGCTCAGGACAGCTCGACAGGGGTGCACATCGCATCGACGCGCTCAATCTGTGCGCTGTCTTCGGGGGCATCGGAAAGGGCGAACTGCAAAATGCACCGTGTGGTGTCGGGCAGTTGCACCAGCAAGGTCTGATCGGACTTCACATCCGGCAGAAAAATGGTTCCGGACTCCAGCACGGTTGTCAGATAACGGCCCTGCTCGTCCTCGACTGTCAGCCCCTGAGTCAGCCACTGCCGATCAACTGTCATGGCCCTCAACAACAAACGCCTGACAGTCACGATAGAGAAATCCAGGTGCTTCACCGAGCCGCGCCCCATCGTCACCTCTTGCAACCCGTCGAGCACCTCGACATTACGCGGCAGGCTCAAAGGATCGACTTCCAGCCTGGCCGTCGAATAGGCAGGGAGCGTCGCGGCTATCGCGTGGCCTGTGCCGTCGGTCCAGACCGGGCCCTGAGGCGTGTTCAGTTTGACGCCGGCCCGATCACCGGCCTTCAGCACGCCAATCGTGTCTCTTAGCGGATAGGGCGACAATGTCACACCGTCGCGATGAAACGCTGCGCCTCCACGTAGTCCCACGTCATAGTCCGTCGCACCGGAGCGCTGGCCGACCCCCAGATCAAGGCTTGTGTAGTACGGCAGGGCGTTGATGCGCGCAGTGTAGTTGGCGGACGCCGCGTCCGGATATTCCGCCCTGACGGTGTAAGCCAGGTTTTCGCTGAGCACATCGCTGACCGCCAGGCCCTTGCGCGTTCCGGATTGTTCATCAGTGCGCAGGTAACTCCGCAGCCTCGCCTGACCGCCAAGCGGAACCCCCAGGGTCAGATAGGCGGAAGTACCCCGCCTCTCTCGCGATTGCCCCCCCACATCCCGTTCCAGACTGACGGAAAGGCTGATTCGCTGTGGCAATGTCCGTGACCAGGACAAACCCGTCCGCGATTGTGGCGGTGCGCCCTCGCTCAGGTAACGCGACCACGTCGCACCAAAGGCGCCCCAGTGTTCGGTCGAGAGATTGAGTGAACCCTGTAAGTGATTGCGACTGCGTGACGCGGGCTCGCCGCGCTCCTGATTCCAGCCGGTATCCGATAGCGTGCGAAAACCCCCGCTCTGATGCACCGCGATCAGGCTGGTCGACAGTGTTGGCGATATTGACGCGTTAAGCGTCATCTGCACCTGATTGCCGGACACGCCCTCGACGCCCGCGTCAGAAAACACTTGTTGCACGCCCAGGTTGAGATCGCCCCACTGCCTTTGCAACCCCCAACCCGCCGACAGATAGTCCGTTCCCGCCAACAAGCCGCCGGTGATGCGACTGACTCGGTTCCAGTCCCAGTCCTTGCTGAATGTGGCAAAGGACGGCGCATGTCGGTCGTCCGTTCCCAGTCGCCGTACGCTACCGAGCGCAAAATTGAATCCACCCGTCCCCTCAACCATCCCCTCGCGCAGGTTGGCGGACGGAACCTGGTATCGCCGTATCTGCCCATCTTGCTCATGGACGCTCACTTCAAGATCGAGCTGATTGCTCAACAGTGGCAACGCGCGCAACGTAAAGGGGCCGCCCGGCACCATCGTGGTGTAGATCACCACACCGTTCTGCCGGACCTCGATCCGGGACGGCGAGTAAGCCACCCCTTCGACGTGACCACGAGCACCGTTCTGCGCGGCACGCAACTGCGCGAATGCCGTCTCGGGAAGAATCTGCACACCAGTGAAGGATTCACCGGCAAAGAGCGCTGAGGCCAGATTCAACTGACCGACTTGCACACTGGCCTCGTAGGCCTCCAACGTGCGCATGCCATAGGCGTAAAGATGTTCGAATCGCGTACTGCCGGGTAACGCCGTGTAAGACTGCCGGCTGCGCAATATCCAGTTTCCGGCATTCAAGCCGACTTCGGAGCCAAGGTTTCGATAAGTGCTGCGCTGCCCTCCGAGCTCGCTGCCCGCCACCAGCAAGTCGTAGTTGAACACGCCGGCGACACCGCCATCGTCAAAGTCATGCGCGGTACGCTCCGGCAACGCAAGGGTTCTGGTGGGCACCAACAACTCGACCTGCTCCCTGCCTGGATACAGCTGCACAATGGCGTCGGGAAAACCTTCTGTGACGGTCACGCATCCATCCGGTTGCGACTTGGCCACCGGAGACAAGGGCCGTATGCCGGCAGCCTTCAACCACTGCGGCTCCAGACACAACTCGCCATGAGCACTGAAGGTCATGCGCACGCGCCCCTTGGGCTGACCGTTGACCTCCAGCGCGACTAAACGCGAGCCTCGGGTAAAGCGCGGCGAATCACGAAAATATTGCGCCAGTGCCGGATCGATTCCGCGGTCCTTCAGTACTTTGGCATCAAATTCCACAGGCTCGCGCGCTGTCACGAAACTCGAACCGCTCACCAGAACCACCATCAGGCAACGGCGAAAATTGACCCACACTAGCGAGTGACCGGGGCATCGAAGTGTTCAACCGAAAATCCGTAAGTGGTCGCCGGATAGATCCGCACCGACATTGTTCGTACGGAGGTGCTCAGGGGCAGCGCAATGTTCAAGCGTTCGCCGGGCAGGATGTAGGTGCGCGGCAAATTGGCCATGTCTGAGCCGGGCAACGGCACAAAGGCTTTGGCCAGCCGTACGACATAAGGGCTGGGGTTGAACACCTGTAGGCCGCCAGGTGTGGTACTCCAGCTCAGTCGTTTCCACGGCTCTCGTTCAACCGCCAGCCCAGCGGGACGCAGAATCACCGGCAAATTCTGCCTTATCCCCAGACTGACTCGGGCGCCACTGGAGTCTGCTGCAGGAGCAATGCCTTCGAACACCACTCGCTTCAAGCGCTCGACCTGCAAAGAACGGGGGTTTTGCAGGATGAACCGCACCTGCTGAATGCTGCCCGCTTCGACGCGCGCCAGAGGGGGCGTAACGAGGAGCAGTATTTCATCATCCTGCTCGACGTTTTCAACACTTGAATGCAGCAACGCAGGATGCAAATCCGTGTTGCGCACATTCATGACGGCTTCACCCACGCCCTCCTCCACCACGAGGACCGGCGTTTGTGGAACCATGCCGGCGGAGTGGGCGATAGCGATCGAAAGCCAGGCGAGCGGGCACAGCAGCGCCGCCTTGAACAAAAGACTGAGAGAAATAGGCATCGGGATATCCGGGAGAATCCTGGGAGCGCCCCGGGCCGTGCCGGGGCGCTCTTGCATGGGCGAACGGTACTCGACGATACGCAACCGCCGGGGCAGGCCGTCAGATGTAGAAAATGTCGAACGTTACCGAGCCATCAAGCGGGATTTCGTTGGCAATCGGCAAAGCGTTGCTGGGGCCAATGATCGGCAGCAAGTGCATCGGGAAGGCATGGTGCCTGGCTCCGATCGGACCGGTGGCGGCGCTAATACCCCAGGAATACAAATCCGGTGCATTTCTCACCAATGTGCTGGTGGGCACCTGCCAAGGAGAAAGGAAGCTCGCTCGGGTCAGCAACGCCCGGCCCGTGCCGTCGGTTTCGGGAGTGCCGTGACGCAGGGCAAATCCACCAATACGCGTGCCATTGATATCGCCGAGACCAAAGAACAGTGCCGGATCAGTCTGGCCCGTGCCATCGCTGATGCCAGGCAATTTGGTTGCCTCGCGGTTATCGCGAACCGACACTTCAACTTGTGCCACAGCATCGCAGTTGATGGTCAGCGAAACATCGCGACCTGCGAGAATGGTTTGCGCTGTCTGATTCAGTGTTGCAGCGGAGATCTTGCGCAAATCCACTGTCCCGCCGCCCGCAAAGGCAGGAATGCAGGCGGTTGGAATGATGGTGCCGATAACGTTCAGGTCAACGCTTTCGGCCATCGCCGATACGGGTAGAAGCATCGCCGCCAGAGCAGCAATCCGAATTGTCTTTTTCATAAGTCGTCATATCCATTTAAATGAAAGTTCGTTCCCTACTAACTTTTGATGCAAGTAAGCGGGTAGATGATTGCGGCTTATGAGAGATAAATCTGTAGGAAACGACACTGATCACAAAGGGAAAGCACGACAACTTCTATAGGCAAAATTCGTTTACTAACGCTTTCCTACTGCATGAACAGCACGCACTTACTGCCAGCGTTGATGTCATTGCAGTGCGTGCCATACTTCGCCTCCTGTCACGATTTGAGAACACAACGTGCGCCCTGGACTAAAGCTGTTTGCTGTGTGCCTCCTGGTCACTTGGATCGCTGGCTGTGCCAGCCTCGAAATACCTCGCGAACCCAGCCAGGCATTACCAGCCGGAGACTCCAGCTTTGGTCGCTCGATCCAGGCACAGGCCGCGCCACATCAGGGGCGCTCCGGTTTCCGTCTACTGTCCAACAGCACCGAAGCCTTCACCGCCCGCGCCGAACTGATCCGCAATGCACAAAACAGCCTCGACCTGCAGTACTACATTGTCCATGACGGCATCAGCACGCGGATGCTGGTGGAAGAACTGCTCAAGGCTGCCGACCGTGGCGTCCGGGTGCGGGTTCTGCTCGATGACACCACCAGCGACGGCCTCGACCAGATCATCGCTACCCTCGCGGCGCATCCGCAGATCCAGATTCGCCTGTTCAATCCGTTGCATCTGGGTCGTAGCACGGGTGTCACGCGGGCAGCCGGGCGCCTGTTCAATCTGTCGCTGCAACATCGGCGGATGCACAACAAACTGTGGCTGGCGGACAACAGCGTGGCGATTGTCGGCGGACGCAACCTGGGCGACGAGTATTTCGATGCCGAGCCAAACCTGAATTTCACCGACATCGACATGCTCAGCGTCGGCCCGGTGGCCGAACAGCTCGGGCACAGTTTCGACCAGTACTGGAACAGTGCGCTGAGCAAGCCGATCGACGAGTTTCTCTCGAGCAGACCGACCGCCAAGGACTTGCAGAACACCCGCACACGCCTGGAAGAATCCCTCGAAGAAACCCGCAAGCAGAATCACGCGCTGTATCAGCAGTTGATGACGTTCAAGACCGCACCGCGCATGGACATCTGGCGCAAGGAACTGATCTGGGCGTGGAATCAGGCGCTGTGGGATGCGCCGAGCAAGGTGTTGGCCAAGGCCGAGCCGGATCCGCAATTGCTGCTGACCACGCAACTGGCGCCGGAACTGCGCGGCGTCAGCAAAGAACTGATCATGATCTCTGCCTACTTCGTTCCGGGCCAGCCAGGGCTCGTGTACCTGACCGGACGCGCCGACGCCGGAGTCTCGGTGAGCTTGCTGACCAACTCACTGGAAGCCACCGATGTGCCGGCGGTGCACGGTGGCTACGCGCCTTATCGCAAGGCACTGCTGGAGCATGGGGTGAAATTGTTCGAACTGCGGCGCCAGCCGGGGGACGGTGGCGGCAGCGCCCCGCACGTGTTCTACAGCAAATCGTTTCGCGGCTCGGACTCGAGCCTGCACAGCAAGGCGATGATCTTCGACCGGCAAAAAGCGTTTATCGGCTCGTTCAACTTCGACCCTCGCTCAGTGCTGTGGAACACCGAGGTGGGCGTGCTGGTGGACAGTCCGGAGCTGGCCGAACACGTCCGCGAACTGGCGTTGCAAGGTATGGCGCCGGCGCTCAGCTACGAAGCGAAAATGCAGAATGGAAATATCGTCTGGGTGACCGAGGACAACGGCCAGATGCACACGCTGACCAAGGAGCCTGGGAGCTGGTGGCGGCGCTTCAATGCGTGGTTCAGCACCTCGGTCGGTTTGGAACGGATGTTGTAGCCGGACACGCAGCTTCTACTGTGAGAGGAGGCTCTTGTGGTGAGGGGATTTATCCCCGATAAACTGCATAGCAGTTCCGCTGTCATGTGGAAAAAAGCAGGGCCGCTGCGCGCCCCATCGGGGATGAATCCCCTCACCACAAGCTAATCACAAACGTTGCAACCAGACTCAGGCCGGCTCGGCCACCGTACCGAATGCACCTTGTCGCATAAGGAGAATCACCAGCCCGAACGCCCCCGCCGCCATCAACCACGGCAATGCATGCCCACTGACCCACTGACTGCCCGCCCCCGCCATCAAAGGCCCGATCAGACAACCCACACCCCACAGCTGCGCAATGTGCGCATTGGCCCGCACCAGCGCATCGTCGCGATAGCGCTCACCGATCAGAATAAGCGACAGCGTGAACAACCCTCCGGCACTGGCGCCAAACAACACCCACAACGGCCAGATCAGCAACGTATCGATCAACATAGGGATCGCCAGGCTCGACAGCATCAACACCACCGCGCAGCCCGTGAACAACGTGCGCCGCGACAGGTAATCGGCCAACGCGCCAATCGGCAGTTGCAGCAACGCATCGCCGACCACCACCGTGCTGACCATCGCCAATGCGATCTCGGCGGTGAAGCCCTGCTGCAGGCAGTACACCGGCAGCAGCGTCAGGATCATCGCCTCGAACGCGGCAAACAACGACACCGCCCAGGCAATCGCTGGCAGCTCGCGAGCAAAACCCCACAGATCGCTGAAGGTCACGCTGCTCGCTTCACTGCTCGGCGCACCGCTGCGGCGCAGCAACAGCAAGGGCGAGATCGTCAGCAGCGCAACACCAACCCAGAAGCCGTAATCGTGTTCGGTGCCGAGCGCGCCCAGCAGCAACGGACCAGACAGTTGGCTTAATGCGTAACTGCTGCCATACAGCGCCACCAGCCGCCCGCGCCAGTGCTCCACCACCAATTGGTTGATCCAGCTCTCGCCGAGGATAAAAACGATGGTCAGGATCACGCCGATCATCAAGCGCAACAGCAGCCAGATCGGGTAACTCGGTAGCAGCGCCAGCAAACCGATCGACAGGGCTCCGGCCCACAGGCACAGGCGCATCAGGTTCGCCGTGCCGAAACGCGCCGCCAAGTGACTGGAAATCTTCGCGCCCAACAACACGCCAATCGCCGGCATCGCTGCCATCACGCCAATCGCGAAGGAGCCGTAACCCCAGCCCTCCAGACGCAACGACACCAGCGGCATGCTGACCCCCAGGGCCAGGCCGACACTCAAGACAGACGCCAACACGGCGAAATACGTCGCCCAACGCATGGTCCACGCTCCTGTGGATTATTTTTATGTGCACCACAAAACCAAATGTGGGAGCAAACCCTGTGGCAAGGGGATCATCCCCGACAGGTCGCGCAGCGACCTCAAAACCTGCACCCTCGCATGCACTGGTTTTGCGACTGCTTCGCAGCCGATCAGGGGATGAATCCCCTCACCACAAAAGTTTGCTCCCACAGGGGGATCTCTGTAGTTGGAAGCCTGAACGAGTCAGGCTCCCGCTAAAGGCTTACAGCTTGATCCACGTCGCTTTCAGCTCGGTGTACTTGTCGAACGCGTGCAGCGATTTATCGCGACCGTTTCCCGACTGCTTGAAGCCGCCGAATGGCGCGGTCATGTCGCCGCCGTCGTACTGGTTGACCCACACGCTGCCGGCGCGCAGTGCCTTGGCGGTCAGGTGTGCCTTGGAGATGTCCTGAGTCCACACCGCAGCGGCGAGGCCATAAGGCGTGTCGTTGGCAATCTGGATCGCCTCTTCGGCTGTATCAAAAGCGATGACCGACAGCACCGGCCCGAAGATCTCTTCCTGAGCGATCTTCATGGCGTTGCTCACGCCGTCGAAAATCGTTGGCTCAACATACGTGCCGCCGGTTTCCTGAAGGATGCGCTTGCCACCGGCCACCAGTTTGGCGCCATCGGCATGACCGGATTCGATGTACGACAGCACGGTGTTCATCTGCTGGGTATCGACCAGCGCGCCAACGTTGGTCGCCGGATCCAGCGGATTGCCCGGTTTCCAGGTTTTCAGCGCCTCAATGACCATCGGCAGGAATTTGTCCTTGATCGAACGCTCGACCAGCAGACGCGAACCGGCGGTGCACACTTCGCCCTGGTTGAAGGCGATGGCGCTGGCGGCGGATTCGGCAGCAGCCTGCAGATCCGGCGCATCGGCAAAGACGATGTTCGGGCTCTTGCCACCGGCTTCCAGCCAGACGCGTTTCATGTTCGATTCGCCGGAGTAGATCATCAGTTGCTTGGCGATCTTGGTCGAACCGGTGAACACCAGAGTGTCGACATCGTTGTGCAGGGCCAACGCCTTGCCAACGGTGTGACCGTAACCCGGCAGCACGTTGAGCACGCCTTTCGGGATGCCGGCTTCGACTGCCAGCGCGGCGATGCGGATGGCGGTCAGCGGGGATTTTTCCGACGGCTTGAGGATCACCGAGTTACCCGTCGACAGCGCCGGGCCGAGCTTCCAGCAGGCCATCATCAGCGGGAAGTTCCACGGCACGATGGCGCCAACCACGCCGACCGGCTCGCGGGTCACCAGACCCAGTTGATCGTGCGGGGTGGCCGCGACTTCGTCGTAGATCTTGTCGATCGCCTCACCGCTCCAGCTCAGCGCTTGCGCCGCGCCCGGAACGTCGATGTACAACGAGTCACTGATCGGTTTGCCCATATCGAGGGTTTCGAGCAGGGCCAGCTCTTCGGCGTGCTGCTTGAGCAGGCCGGCGAAACGGATCATGGTGGCTTTGCGTTTGGTCGGCGCCAGGCGCGACCAGACGCCGGAATTGAAGGTGGCGCGGGCGTTTTCCACGGCGCGCTGGGCGTCGGCGGCGTCACAGCTGGCAATCTTGCCCAGCAGACGGCCATCGACCGGGCTGATGCACTCGAAGGTCTCGCCGGAAACGGCGTCGGTATATTCGCCGTTGAGGTAGGCGCGGCCTTCGATCTTCAGGTCGCGGGCGCGTTGTTCCCAGTCGGCACGAGTCAGGGTGGTCATTCGAGTGTCCTCCTCTTGTTGAATAGAGCGCCGCGCTCTTCGCGGACGTCTTCAGGAATTCTGCCAGGCCAGCATGCTTTCGGCCCAAGGCACCCGCCACCCTAAACCAGCGGCCGGGGTTGTTTCAATATATTTGACATAAGCGCGCTATACGGCCTTGCGGTGTTCATTTTAATAAACATAGACTTTGGCCCTTTCAAGCCATCGCGCCGTCATCACGGGAGAAAACAACAATGAACATCCAGAACGTCGTCGACATCAGCCTGACCGGCAGCGAAGCCGAACGCTATCGCCCGGACCCGGCCAAAGTGCTCAAGGGTGACCCCGAACAAGCCGTGTTCCATCAATACGAAAGCCCTTGTGGGCAAATGGGTGTCGGCGTGTGGGAAGGCGCAGTCGGGCAATGGACGGTGAATTACACCGAGCATGAGTATTGCGAGATCCTGCAGGGGGTTTCGGTGCTGCGTGACAGCGATGGCAATGCCAAGACCTTGCGTGTTGGCGACCGCTTTGTGATTCCGGCTGGCTTCCGTGGCACTTGGGAAGTGCTGGAGGCGTGCCGCAAGATCTATGTGATCTTTGAACAGAAGGGCTGATCCGACATAGAAGGTGACGAGACAGGTAGGACGTGGGCAAGCCCTTTGAGCGAAACTTCGCGAAGGCGCCAAATTTCAGCGTTAATTCCCATGCCGGCACAGGAAGTGTCGACGGGCTTGACCAGAAGGCGCCTTTCTTTCGAATCGACGCAAGGAGGCATCATGCCCAACTACTGCAACCTGAATAACGCAAAATTTTTCCTCGGCGATATTGCCGACTCGGACAACCTGCTCGCTGTGCGCAATGCCGCCGGCGTGAAGAAACATCGCCTGGAAGTGCCAGACGGCCTTTACAACCTGCGCACTGATCCGGACCGAATTCGAGTGTTGGTGAACGAGCGCAACGAGATCATTGAACTCATTTGCGGTTGATTACCCTTTCAAAGGCAACAAAAAAGGCCCGTATCGTGAGATACGGGCCTTTTTCGTAAGTCAGGAAAAATCAATTACTTGATTTTGCCTTCCTTGTAGATCACGTGCTTGCGAACAACCGGATCATATTTCTTGATCTCGATTTTGTCCGGAGTAGTACGCTTGTTCTTGTCGGTAGTGTAGAAGTGACCAGTACCGGCGCTCGAGATCAAACGAATCAATTCACGCATGATTAGCTCCCTTAAATCTTGCCATCGCGGCGAAGTTCGGCCAGCACGACAGTGATGCCGCGCTTGTCGATGATACGCATGCCTTTGGCAGATACGCGCAGACGCACGAAACGTTTCTCTTCTTCAACCCAGAAGCGGTGATGCTGCAGGTTCGGCAGGAAA
>NZ_JBIUVJ010000022.1:42082-72838 GCF_044742875.1 Pseudomonas sp. NPDC087817 | reverse complement strand
AAGGTCTACCTGGTCAACACCGGCTGGACCGGCGGCGGCTACGGCGTTGGCAAACGCTTCAACATCCCGACCACCCGCGCGGTGATTGCAGCAATCCAGAGCGGCGCGCTGATCGGTGCCGCCACCGAGCACCTCGACACCATCAACCTCGACGTGCCACTGGCCGTACCGGGCGTTGAAACCAACCTGCTCAACCCGCGCAACACCTGGGCTGACAAGGCTGCTTACGACGAGGCTGCCAAGGCACTGGCCGGTCTGTTCATCGAGAACTTCAAGAAGTTCGAAGTGAGCGACGCGATCAAGGCTGCTGGGCCTAAGTTGTAAGACTTAGTTCTGGTGAATGAAAAAGCCGCCTCTTGAGGGCGGCTTTTTTGTGGGTGATGGGTTGGGTGTCATTATCAGACCAACTGCCAATATTCCCGCAGCGTTCGCGTTAAACAGCCAGAATAATGCCACTTAAGTAGCCGCGAACTCTAAACGCCGTTCTTCTTCTCTTCAGCCTTCATAGCCATTGCCGCCTGGTATGCAGTACTCGCAGCATCTCCACAGCATCAACTTTGATTGTGTAGATGATGTAGTAGTTTGGGGTGACAACCATTTCGCGGGTGCCTTGCGCGATACCTCTTTTGTATAAAGCTGGCTGCTGGCGGACGCTTTCTCCCTTCGATTCGAAAAGCTCATCGAGCTTGATCGCTGCAGCGGGATTTTCCTGGCCGATACGCTCCATGATGTTTTCTCGATCATCCAGCGCCTCTTGGCGCCAGACCAACCTCATCAACGTACTCGCTGACGCAGAGCATCCCGCTTGGCGGCAAATATCCTGCGAGCGTCTTCATCGCTGACGCTGGGTCTTGGGTCATCAATGCTGATTTGTACCTGTTGCTTGACCCATTCTTCATATGCCGCAGCTTCATGCGCTTGTTTCATCGCTTCGGCGCGATCAGGTCGGGCATAGGTTTTTATCTGCAGAGGGTCATAGCTGGAGGCGTCCACATCGAAGTGATTGATACCTACTCCTTGCAGGTAGGTCACCAGTGTTTCAAACCGCTTGAACAGTCGCACCTGACCACTGCGTTGTGCTGCCAGTGAATATTCTTTGTTTCCTTGCTGAATCTGAATTGACCAGCCACCGGGTTTGGCGACGATATGTGCGCTACTGATCGAACCATTCTCAAACAATCGCGCGAGAGTACTGTGATCAATGGTTTCAGTGGTCATGAAGGCAAGCCCTTGGTTGAACAATGGCTCCCATCGTACGCAATCAATAATAGTTTGCAAAATGCAGCTCCTTAAGCTTTGCGCCGAAATCCCAGCGTCAGTGTTCGAGATAGAGGCAGGTAGTTCTAGCTGTGAACGCGCCTGCCGAGGAGTTCGTCAGGCTGGTGCTTTCCAGTTGAGCATCTGCTGCTGTGCGACTTGCAGCAGGTCACACCCATCCTGCGTCAACAGATAGAGGGCGTGGGTGATGTGGGGGATGTCTTCGACGTCGGCTTGTTTGAAGCTGAGGCAGTAGAGGGTGCGTAGCAGATCGGCGGAGGCGCGCAGGCGCTGGACGGCGCATTCGAGGATGTCTTGTGGATTGGCCGTTGTGTCGATGATCAGGGGCTTGGTGTCGGTGAGGTTGGATTCGAGGGCGCGGTAGCGATCGGTGGTGAATTGATTCCAAGTTGTCATTTTTTAATCCTCAATTGCTTCGAAAGAAGCCACCGCATCGTGACCAAGCGACAGGAGGCGACTGTGTTCGGGTTGGTCAACCGGTGAGGATCGCGCACATACCCGGCACACCCGAAGGTGTCCCAAACACAGTCACCATAAACCGCAGGCAAGTGAGTGCCGGCAGCATACAGCGCGTGCGTATACACGATCCAATCGGGTGACCAAGCCCGAGCCGCTGATTTGGCAGCGACAGTCACGACTATAGATTTGGCTTACCAAGCCGCGATAGACGGCAAGGGAGTCTGAGTTTGTAGGAATGGGACGAATACCCGATAGGCCATTGCTGTAGGTTTTTTCGCCAAATCACACACTCAGAATCTTCAGCCAATAACCCGATACGCCGCCACATCCAGCACACTGGTCGTCAGCCCCGTCGCAGGCGTGTAGATCGAGCCTTTCACCGCCGAGAACGGTACGCCTTTGCTGCCTAAAGACACGTAGCGCTCGCCTTTATCCAGTTCGGTGAAGTAAGTGTAGGAAATGTTGTGCATCCGTTTGTACCGGGCCTCATCGCGGACGATGCCGTCGGTGAGGGTCTTCAGATCGGTCTGGGTCAGGTTCAGGGTTTTGTTCAGTTGCACGCCCCAGCGCTTGAGGCAGGCTTCGGCGAAATGACGGACGACGCGGCCCGGTTCCACCAGGGTTTTCAGGTCACTGGCGCTGACAGGGACGCCGCCGTCGGCGGTGGCGTTGCCGGCCATGGTCGCGTGACGGCCGGCCATGGGATAGATGCAGGTTTTGGTGCCGGTGGCGGTTTGCGGGATGATGCAGCTGAAGCCTTTGGAGCGTTCATCGCGGGCGTAGAAGGCGATGTATTCTTTGACGTTGCTGCCGAGTTTGACCCGATCTTCCTGGAAGTTACCGATTCCCGGAACGGGGTCCAGGGCAAAGATGTTCACCGGAATATTTTTAAGTTGAGTGTCTTTCAACATTGCATTGGCCAGCATATGGCAACTTACACCGCCGCGGCTCCAGCCCACCAGGTTGACGCGGGTGGGAATAACGCCGTCTTTGCGGAACGTCTTGATAATGCCCTCCTGCAACTTCTGTTGGGTGATGCTGCGGTCGCCATAGTTGTACTTGCGCCAAAACCACGAGCCCTCGGCTTTGACATCTTCAATGGGAATGCCGGCGGCTTTGAGGCGGTTGTATCCGGCTTCGGTCAGTTGTTCGCGTTGCCAGTCGCATTTTCCTTTGATGATATTCAGCGCGTGCTGTACGTTTTCTTCCCAGCCCTTGCCGAACAACGTGCCGCTGAGACCGTATTCCTTGGTTTTGGTAAACAGGTCATCCGCTTGCAGGTTGCCGCTGCCCGGCCCATCGACCACGATCCATTCGGCAAACTCGCGACCGGAATGGTTTGCGGCCAAGGTGGAAATCAATTCGCCGTTCCAGAAGTTTTCATGGGTGGTGTCAAACTTGTTGGAACCCGTACCGCAAAAAAAGATAGTTAAAACAGTCATGTTTATTGCTCTTGTTTAATGAAAGAGCAGTCAACGTAGTATTGTTCTTTTAAAAGGCAAAGAAGTGGGTTGTTTCGAGATTTGTTGGTTGTTGGGTTTAATTGCGCTGGGCGATTTTAAGTTTTGCAACTTCCAGTAGTTCGCAACCGTCTTGAGTCAACAAGTAAAGCGCCTGAACAATGTTCGGGATGTCTTTGACGTCTGCTTGTTGGAAACACAAACAGTAAAGAGTTTCCAACAGATTGCTGGCAGCGCACAGACGTTGCTGTGCGGCATCCAGCAGGTCTTCATGGCAGGCGTCCGTGTCGATGACCAGCACCGGATTCTCGCTGTAACTGGTTTTCAAACGGCGGTAGCGGTTGAGGGGCGGGTGCAGTGAGTTCATGGATTAGGCTGTCCTTTGAGAAGTCGCTACGGTGCGATTCAGTCGCGTCGGCCACTATAGGAGGGCATCGGGCTGTGGGACAAGACGGCTGCAATGGACAGAGTTCGTAGGGGTTTTTCCGGTGTTCGGGTATTTGCCCTACGTGTTTTCATGGGCTTTTCAAGGCAAAACCCTTAGCTCGGAATTTTCCTACGGGTTTGTCAGGCGCTTCTGAACAAACCTCTGTATGGTGCGCGCCAGAATCTGTGGGACGTTTCCAGACGTCCTATACGCGCATAAAGGGAATTAGGTATGCAGTGGCTACGAATGGCCTTGATTGTGGTGCTGTGGGCCAGTGGTTGCCGTGTAGTAATGGCGGTTGACCTGGATAACGCGCTGGTTCTCGATCATCTGGATCGAACCGGTTGGCCGGAGGCGCTCACCAGCCCGGCGAACGTCGACACGGCCTCGCGCGCCGAAGTGCTGATGTTCGGCAAAGCTCTGCTCGCCAGCGAAGCGCTCGATGAGTCAGGTCTGAAACAACGGTTGGGTGTGCCGCAAGTGCAACTCAAGTCGATCCGGCAAGTGCGCGACGGTTTGTGGGATCACCTGCTGAGCACTTATCGCAACGCCAGTCAGGACTGTGGCGAACAACCCTTTTGCCCTCAGGTGCGCAGCGTCGCTGACCTGCGGCAGTTGGCGGCGGCGTTCACTGGCGACATCAGCCCGGCCCATGCACTTTGGGCAAGTAGAAGCCAGAGTGTGCATGAACAGGCATTGAACGAGCAGTTGCGAGTGGCCGTACTGCTGCCGTGACCTCTGCTGATTGACGTCTAGGCCACAGCGGCTGCCTGCATCGTCGCACCGGCCGCGAGTTGGGGAAGTTCGTCTGGAAACCGCATGCATCCGCCTAGCAGCAGGGCGGAGAGGGTGAGGGCGAGTATTAGCTTCAATCTAGAGTGCATGATCATTCCTTTGAGAATTTTTCACGCATCCGCCGTCCGGGCGTGATGCGGGCGAAACAGTGGGTGGGACTTTATCGCGATGCCGGAAAAGACCGCGATAAACAAATTGTGGCGTTTGTTTCAGCCTGTGACCCAGCGTCAGGGGCTGTATCATTCCGAATCGATTTGGCCCCGACCTTTTCTCGACTCGCTGCGATCGCCCGCTAGGCTGTTGGCATGGCAGCAGTCAAAGGAGTGACAGCGAATGCACAACACCCTGGAACAGGTTTTTGGTTATCCACAGTTTCGCCCCGGACAAGAAACAGCGATCAGTGCGGTACTGGCCGGGCGTTCGGCAGCCGCGATTTTCCCCACCGGTTCCGGCAAGTCCCTCTGTTATCAATTGCCGGCGCTGATGCTGCCGAACCTGACGCTGGTGGTCTCGCCGCTGCTGGCGTTGATGCAGGATCAATTGGCATTTCTGCAACGCCACGGCATTTCGGCCGGCAGCATCGATTCGGCGCAGAGCCGCGAGGATGCCAATGACGTGATGGCCCGCGCCCGTTCGGGTGAATTGAAGATCCTGATGATCTCGGTGGAGCGTTTGAAGAACGAGCGCTTCCGCAATTTCTTGCAGCAGGTGCCGATCTCGTTGCTGGTGGTGGATGAGGCGCATTGCATCTCGGAGTGGGGACACAATTTCCGCCCCGACTACCTCAAGTTGCCGGACTATCAGCGTCAGTTCAACATCCCGCAGACCTTGCTGCTGACGGCCACGGCAACGCCGCAAGTCATCGCCGACATGCAGGCGAAATTCTCTATTGCCGCCGAGGATGTGGTAACGACCGGTTTCTATCGGCCCAACCTCAATCTGCTGGTGGAGCCGGTGCGTGGCCAGGACAAGCGTCGGCGGCTGGTGGAGTGGATGGCCGAACGGCCGGGTCAGCCGAGCATTGTCTACGTGACCTTGCAAAAAACCGCTGAACACATCGCCGAACATCTGGAGCGCAACGGCATTCAGGCCGAGGCCTATCACGCCGGTCTGCCCCACGATAAGCGCGAGGCCATCCAGAAGCGCTTCATGGCCGGGCAGTCCAATTGCATCGTTGCGACCATCGCCTTCGGCATGGGCATCGACAAGAGCGACATCCGCAATGTGGTGCACTTCGATCTGCCCAAATCCATCGAAAACTACAGCCAGGAAATCGGCCGTGCGGGGCGTGATGGAGAACCGTCGGACTGCCTCGTGCTGGCCAATCGTGACAGCCTCAACGTGCTGGAAAACTTTGTCTACGGTGACACGCCGGAGCGTGACGGCATTCGTTATGTGCTCGATGAGTTGAAGGCCTCGGCACCGGAAGGGCAATGGGAGTTTCTGCTTGGTCCGCTGGCGGATCAGAGCAACATTCGCGCGTTACCGCTGAAGACCTTGCTGGTGCAACTGGAGCTGCGTGGTCTGATCGCGCCGCGCTATGCGTATTACGCCGAATACCGCTTCAAGTATTTGCTCGAACCCGAGGCATTGCTCGAGCGTTTCGAGGGTGAGCGCCGGGACTTCGTTGCGGCGATCATCCAGACGTCGAGCCGTGCGCGTACCTGGGCCACGGTCAGTTTCGAGGCGATGTATACGCAATATTCGGCTGAGCGCAATCGGGTGGTGAAGGCGCTGGATTACTTTCAGGAGAAGGGCTGGGTCGAGCTTGAGAGCAAGCAGATGACCGAGGTCTACAGCTTGCTGCACAGCGACTTTGACAGTGATGTGTTGAGTGGCGAGCTGCACGATTACTTCACTCGCCACGAACAGACCGAAGTCGCGCGGATTCACGCGATGCTTGACGTGTTCGCCACTGAACGCTGCCTGGGTTATCGACTGGCGGAGTATTTCGGCGATCACGATGCCCCTGAGCGTTGTGGGCATTGCTCGGTGTGTCACGGACAGATTGCTCGTTTACCAGCACCTCCGGAACTACCGGCGCTTGTGGATAAAAACTTCGCAGCACTGTGCGGTGAATTTATCCACAGGCATGAGCAGCACACGGGCAGTTTGCCGACAGCGGAGCGATTGACGCGGTTTCTGTGCGGCATCAGTGTGCCGCTGTTCACCAAGCTCAAGGCGCGGGCGATTTCCGGGTATGCGACGTTGGAGGAGTATCCGTATGCCGAGGTGCGTGGGTGGGCCCAGGAACACCTTTGAGGTTGCATCCATCCGCTGAATGTCGATCATCACGGTAATAAACTTCAAAAACCGTCGATGGCTGACTATGGTGAGACCAGTCTTTGGATCGCCAACAAGAGAACAACATGAGCCAGACATTCGATATTCAGCAGGCGGCGGTAATCGGTGCAGGCACCATGGGCCGGGGCATTGTCATGTGCCTGGCCAATGCCGGCGTGACGGTGCAATGGGTGGATAACAATCCACAGATGCTGGCGCAGGCGCTCGCGACCGTGGCCGATACGTACGCACACAACGTACGTCAGGGTCGTATTGATCAGGCCGAAGCCGATGCGCGTCTCGCCCGGATCAGCGCAGCGCCGGATTACGTGGCGATCCGTAATGTCGATCTGGTGATCGAGGCGGTCTACGAAAACCTTGAGCTCAAACAGAAAATCTTCCGTGAACTGGATGGCGTGCTCAAGCCTGAGGCGGTGTTGGCGAGCAACACCTCAGCGCTGGATATTGATGCGATCGCGGCGGCTACCCAGCGTCCCGAGCGAGTGCTGGGTCTGCATTTCTTCAGCCCGGCGCACATCATGAAACTGCTCGAAATCGTTCGTGGCGCGCGAACTTCGCCTGCGGTATTACAAGCGGCTTTGGCGCTGGGCAAGCGCATGGGCAAGGTCAGTGTGGTGTCGGGCAACTGCCACGGCTTTATCGGCAACCGCATGCTGCATCCGTATGTACTGGAGGCGCGCAAGATGCTGCTCGAAGGCGCTTATCCACAGCAGGTGGATGCGGCGTTGCAGGGGTTCGGTTTTGCGATGGGGCCGTTTCGCATGTACGACGTGGTCGGCATTGATCTGGAGTGGCGTGCGCGTGAGCTGGCTGGCAAGGGCCAGGATGCACCGGAGGTCCAAGTGGATAACCGCTTGTGCGAGATGGGCCGGTTTGGGCAGAAATCGGGCAATGGTTATTACCACTACGAGCCGGGCAGTCGTCAGGCAGAGCATGATCCTGAAGTGGATGCACTGGTGTTGCAGATCAGCGAGGGGCTGGGTTTTCAGCGTCGTGAGATCGGCCCGGAAGAGATTCTTGAGCGTTGCCTCCTGGCGCTGGTTAACGAAGGCGCGAAGATTCTGCAGGAAGGCATCGCCGAGTCGGCCCATGACATTGATCTGGTGTATCTGAACGGTTATGGCTTCCCGGCGGACAAGGGCGGACCGATGGCGTGGGCGGATCAGCAGGGGCTGGCGGATATTCATCAGCGTTTGCTGGCGCTGGAGACGCGGCAGGGCGATCACTGGACGCCGGCGCGGTTGATTGCTGAGTTGGCGGCGCAAGGCAAGGGGTTTGCTGACCGTTGAATGAAGTGGCGCCTGTATCAGCGCCTTCGCGGGCAAGCCCGCTCCCACAGGTATAGTGATCGTTCTCACGGTCAGCGTGAGAACGATCAATACGAGAACTACGCATGAACCAACGCACTGACTATCCGCACTTCCAGCCCATCACCACACGCTGGCACGACAACGACGCCTACGGTCACGTCAACAACGTCACCTATTACAGCTTCTTCGACACCGCCGTGAACACCTACCTGATTCAGGTTGGCGGGCTGGATATTCATGATGGCGAGGTGGTGGGGTTTGTGGTCAGTTCGGCGTGCGATTACTTTGCCTCGATCGCTTTTCCGGATCTGATCGAGATCGGCCTACGGGTCGGCAAGCTGGGCAATAGTTCAGTGCAATACGAACTGGCGGTGTTCAAGGTTGGCGAAAGCGAGGCTTGTGCGGCCGGGCGTTTCGTCCATGTGTTTGTTGATCGTGCGAGCAATCAACCGGTGCCGATTCCTGCCGGGTTACGCGCAGCGCTGGAACGATTGGTGGTGTGAAAAAGGCAAAAAAAATCGCAGCCCGAGGGCTGCGATTTTTGTTCAAGCATTCGCCTTAACGGTGGCGATAGTACTTGTGATGCTTGCGATGGCCATAGGCATGGCCGCGACCACGGTGGTCGTCGCGATAATAGCGACGGTCGTCACGGCCGCGATCATAGCGACGATCGTCGTCATCGCTCTTGTTGCCCATGTAGTTGCCCAGCGCGCCACCGGCACCGCCACCTGCTGCGGAGCCGATCAGGCTGCCGGTGGTGCCGCCCATGCTGCGGCCGACTACGTTACCGCCGGCCGCGCCCAACGCACCGCCAATGGCGGCTTCGCCACGGCTGCGTTTGTCTGCGCCGACCGCACTACCACCCGCGCCGCCCAGGGCTGCGCCGATGGTGGAACCTGTATTGCCGCCTAAAGACTGACCGACGACCGAGCCAAGAACCCCGCCCAATGCGCCGCCCACACCTGCTTCGGTGGTGCCTCCGGCAGAAGCGAAGCCACTGACCAGGCCAAGGGACAACAAGAGAATCGAGGAGAACTTCATAGATGAGCCTCAAAGGGATGACGGCGCCGATCCTGAGGCTGTGGAGCAAGGCTGACAATCAAAATCCGACGAATAACACGACTTGTATACAATTGTGCAAGTTACTGTTTTTTATGCGGAACTTAACCGATTTTCGCCGGTCTTTAGCTACTTCGGACAGGCCGCTTTTGTGAAAAAGCGGCCTTTTTTGTGGGCGATGGAAACGCAAAAACAAGAGCTGATCGTAACCACGCTCTGCGTGGTTATGCATCCTTGGACGCTCAGCGTCTGCTATTGGGGCGGAGCGTCCCGGTCTGCGTTCCCACGCGGAGCGTGAGAACGATCAACAAACGGGAGTCCTTCGGCCTCCAGCGGGAGCAAGCTCCCTCGCCACAGTGGTCCGTGTGTGTCAGGCCGACTTGGCCATGATCAACCCAGTCTCACTCGCCGCTTCCAAGCGGATCGCAATGAACTTCGACGTCGGTGTATGGCTGCCATCCCCGGTGCTTTCCAGCGGCACCAGCGGGTTCACTTCCGGGTAGTACGCAGCGGCCTGCCCTGCTGGGATATCAAACGCCAACAACGTGAAACCCTTCACCCGACGCTCACGCCCATCATCCCAGATCGACACGATGTCAGCCTTCTGCCCCGGCCGGAAGCCCAGGCGAATGATGTCGGCCTCGTTGGCAAACACCACGTCGCGCTGGCCTTTGACCCCGCGATAACGATCGTCGAGGCCATAAATCGTGGTGTTGTACTGATCGTGGGAGCGCATCGATTGCAGGATCAAGTCCGGCAGTTGCCCGGTGGCGCGGGTGCGTTCGTGGACCAGATCTTTCGGCAGCAGGTTCGCACGGAAATTGGCGCGGCCTGACGGCGTATTCCACTTGCGTGCGCCGGCGCTGTTGCCGAGGTAGAAGCCGCCCGGGTTCTTGATCTTCTCGTTGAACTCCTTGAAGTTCGGGATGGTGTCGGCAATCAGCTCGCGGATACGCCCGTAATCGGCCACCAGCCAGTTCCAGTCCACCGGTTTGCTGCCCAGGGTAGCGGCGGCGATGCCGGCGATGATCGACGGTTCCGAGCGCATCTGGTTCGACAGTGGCTGCAACTGACCGTTGGAGGCGTGGACCATGCTGAACGAGTCTTCCACGGTGACCGCTTGCGGGCCTTCGGTCTGGATGTCGATGTCGGTACGCCCGAGGCACGGCAGGATCAGCGCGTCTTTGCCGTGAGCCAGGTGGCTGCGGTTAAGTTTGGTGCTGATCTGCACGGTCAGGTCGCAATTGCTCAGTGCCGCGAACGTGCGTGGGCTGTCCGGCGTGGCTTGGGCGAAGTTGCCGCCCAGACCGATAAAGACTTTGGCGCGGCCCTCGGCCATCGCATGGATCGCCTCGACCACGTTGTGGCCGTTGTGACGCGGCACCTTGAACTGGAAGCGCCGCTCCAGCGAATCAAGGAACGCCACGGGCGGACGCTCGTTGATGCCCATCGTGCGGTCGCCCTGCACGTTACTGTGGCCGCGCACCGGGCACAGGCCCGCGCCCGGCTTGCCGATGTTGCCGCGCAGCAGCATCAGGTTGGCGATTTCCTGAATGGTCGGCACCGAATGGCGGTGCTGGGTGATGCCCATCGCCCAGCACATGATCACGTTTTTGCCTTTGGCGTACATGCGTGCGGCTTGTTCGATCTCCACGAGGGTCAGGCCGGACTGCGTGACGATCTGCTCCCACGGCGTATCGTCGACGACGCCGAGGTACTCCAGCACGTTGGCGCTGTGGGCGTTGAGGAAGTCATGGTCGAACACCGCCAGGGTGCCGGCCTTCTGCGCATCACGCTCCCACTGCAGGAGGAATTTGGCCATACCGCGCAGCACGGCCATGTCGCCGCCGAGTGCCGGGCGGAAGTAGGCGGTGTTGGTCGGCTTGTCGCCGTTGGTGAGCATTTCGATCGGGTGTTGCGGATGCTGGAACCGCTCCAGTCCACGCTCTTTCAGCGGATTGATGCAGACCACCTGAGCGCCGCGTTTCACCGCTTCACGCAGCGGTTCAAGCATGCGTGGGTGGTTGGTGCCGGGGTTCTGGCCCCAGACGAAAATCGCGTCAGCGTGTTCGAAGTCGTCGAAGGTCACGGTGCCTTTGCCGACGCCGACACTTTGCGCCAGTGCAACACCGCTGGCCTCGTGGCACATGTTCGAGCAGTCAGGGAAGTTGTTGGTGCCGTAGGCGCGCACGAACAGTTGATAGAGGTACGCCGCTTCGTTGCTGGCGCGGCCCGAGGTGTAGAACTCGGCCTGATCCGGGCTCGACAAGCCTTGCAGGTGTTTGCCGATCAGCGCGTAGGCGTCGTCCCAAGCGATCGGCTTATAGCGATCAGTCTCGGCGTCGTAAACCATCGGCTCGGTCAGGCGACCCTGATACTCCAGCCAGTAATCGCTCTGTTCCAGCAGCGAAGTGACGCTGTGCTTGGCGAAGAATTTGGCATCGACGCGGCGCTTGGTCGCTTCCCAGTTCACCGCTTTGGCGCCGTTCTCGCAGAACTTGACCATACCGCTTTCCGGCGAATCGCCCCACGCGCAACCCGGGCAGTCGAAGCCGCCGTTCTGGTTGGTCTTGAGCATCATGCGCAGGTTTTTCAGCGCGTTGTCGCTGGTCAACCAGGCCTGAGCCACGCTGATCAGCGCGCCCCAGCCGCCAGCTGCGCCTTTGTAGGGCTTGTAGCGCGGGACAGGTTTCTGGTCGGCTTGATGATGTTGGCTCACGCTTGATTCTCCATCGCGGGGCTATACACCCGCGGCGCACTTTTCTGCGGCAGGTGGATGAGATTGAGGTTGTGTCGCCGGGCCCATTGCACGGCAAGGCCGGTCGGCGCGGACAGGCTGACCAGGGTCTGGATGCCGGCGCGCAAGACTTTCTGGATCAATTCGAGGCTGCAACGGCTGGTGACAATCGCCAGGCCGCCGTCTGTGGATATCTTCTGGCGGATCAGCCCGCCGATCAGTTTGTCGAGGGCGTTGTGCCGGCCAATGTCTTCCCGGCCCAGCAGCAATTCGCCGCTGGCGTCCATGAACACCGCTGCATGTACCGCGCCGCAATGCTGACCGAGCGGCTGGAAGGCGCCGATGCGCTGGCGCAAACCGTCAAGCCAGGCAATCGGTGGCAACGGCGCACCGGACAATACCTTGAGGTCGGGCAGCGCCTGTTCCACGGCTTCGACGCCGCACAGGCCGCAACCGCTGGTGCCGGCCAGTTGCCGACGCTGGGTCTTGAGATTCCAGAAGGCGCGGTTGGCAATCGTCACTTGCGCGTATTGCGCTGAGCCTGCGCCGGTCAATTGCAGGTCATAAATGTCGCTGGCATCCTCGATGATGCCGCTGCCGAGGCTGAAACCGACGATGAAGTCCTCAAGGTCGGTCGGCGTCACCAGCATCACGGCCTGACTGATGCCGTTGTAGGCGATCGCCAGCGCGACTTCCTCGGCCAGCGCGGTGCTGGCCGATTCCACAAGGGGTAAATCGCTGTAACTGTAGGTCTGGCTGGCGGCGGGCGCGGGCGTTTCGAGTGCTGGCGCCGCGCAGGCTGGGCGCTTGGCGTTCATGGCATCACCGACGGTTTGATCAACGTTAAGACTAGGCGCGGCAAGATGTCGCGTCTAATCGCTAATGTTGATCTACCGATAGATGCCGTCGATCAAGAATCGCCTGGCGATTTTTGATACAGGGCGAAACAGGCCTCGGCCAGCGCTGAACGCGGCGCGCCCCGGCGCATGATCAGCCCCAGTGGCGCAAGGGTTTGCGCGTTTTCGATGGGCTGCAGGCGCAGGTGATCGGTGAGTTTTTCGAGGCCGCCGTCCAGCGGCATGATCGCGCAGCAAAAGCCCCCATGCACGGCTTGTAACAATTGATGGACGGCATCGGTTTGCAGCAATGGCTGCGGGGTCAGACCCCGGCTGTGGAAGTTGTGGTCGATGGACTGGCGAAAGTGCATGCCACTGGTGAGCATGCCCAGCGGCAGTTCGATCAGCGATTGCCAACTCAACGGCGCCTCGCCGAAGGTGAAAGAGCGCTGATCGTAGAGCAGACCCATGCGCGTTTCGCTGAAGGCCAATGATTCGAAGCGCTCGTTGTCGAGACGATCGAGATAGGAAACGCCCAAGTCGATGCGGTTGTTCGCCAGGTGTTCGAGGATCTGCTCGGAGCTCAACGCCGACATTTCAAAGCGCAGGTTCGGATGCGCGGCATACAGGCGTTGCATCAGCGGTAACGGATCGAAACTCGACAGCGGCACCACCCCAAGCCGCAGTGTGCCGATGAGGTTGCCGCGACACGCCGCCGCCTCGGCGTGCAACCCGTCATAAGCCGCCATCACCGACCGCGCCCACGCCAGCACGCGCTCACCCGGCGCGGTAAAACCTTCAAAGCGCTGGCCACGGTTGACCAGCGGCAGATCGAGTTCTTCTTCGAGGCTGCGCAAGCGCATCGATAACGTTGGCTGGGTGATGTGGCACCGCGCGGCGGCCTGGCCAAAGTGGCGGGTTTCGTCGAGGGCGATGAGGAATTTCAGCTGCTTGATGTCCATCTTCGCTCCGGAGGGTGTTGGCGGGGTAGGCGATTCTACCGCTTGGGGGTGGCAGGGTCATTGGTCGGCTTGGAACCGGGTTTGTCTGGCGTGGTCTAGGCTTGGACGTCTGGAACCCAAATCAAGGAGTGTGCGCTATGAGTCTTTTGAGTTTTGTGAAAGAAGCCGGTGAAAAGCTGATCGATCTGCTGACCCCGGGCAATGCCAATGCCAGCGAGCAGTTGAAGGAACACATCAGCAAGGTCGGACTGGGCAATCCGAATGTCCAGGCGACAGTGGACGGCGACAAGGTGACGGTCACCGGTGAGGTGGCGAGCCAGGAAGAGAAAGAGAAGATTCTGCTGGCGGTGGGCAACATTGCCGGGGTTGGCAGTGTTGATGACCAGATCACCGTGAGCGGGCCGGTTGTGACTGCCGCACAATTTGTTGTGGTCAAATCGGGCGATACCCTCAGCGCGATTTCGCTGCGTGTGTACGGTGATGCCAACAAGTATCAAAAGATCTTCGATGCCAACAAGCCAATGCTCAAGGATGTGAACAAGATCTATCCGGGGCAGACGCTGCGTATTCCTGAGTAACCCGCAAGATCCTGTGGCGAGGGGATTTATCCCCGATGGGCTGCGTCGCGGCCCCTGCTTTTTTTCGACTGCTGTGCAGCCGATCGGGGATTAATCCCCTCGCCACAATGGATTTTCATAGGTTGCAGATGAGGTCGCGGTAATCCTCGACCGCGGAAAATTCGGCCGTGTCTTTCGGGCCTTTGCGGCTGTCCGGTTCTTTGACCGCGAGCAAATGCGCCACACCGAAATCCCGCGCACTGCGCAAGATCGGCAGAGTGTCGTCGATAAACAGGCTGCGTGCCGGATCAAAGCGGATATCCGCTTGCAGGGCATCCCAGAATTGCGGGTTCTCCTTCGGGAAGCCGTAATCATGAGAGCTGATCAAACGCTCGAAATAGGGCGCCAGTTCAATCCGCTCCAGCTTCAACGACAACGAATCACGGTGCGCGTTGGTGATCATGATCACCCGTTTGCCAGCCCGTTTGAGTGCCTCCAGAAACGTATCCGCATCCGGGCGCAAGGCGATCAGGTGCGCGGTTTCCTGCTTCAGTTCGCGCACCGAAAGCTTCAACTCCGTGCTCCAGAAGTCCAGGCAGTACCACTGCAATTGCCCGGCATGGCGCTCGAACAGCGGCTGCA
This sequence comes from Pseudomonas sp. NPDC087817, assembly GCF_044742875.1. Taxonomy (NCBI): domain Bacteria; kingdom Pseudomonadati; phylum Pseudomonadota; class Gammaproteobacteria; order Pseudomonadales; family Pseudomonadaceae; genus Pseudomonas; species Pseudomonas sp. NPDC087817. Next base: position 58,012 of record NZ_JBIUVJ010000022.1, on the reverse strand, counting down.
ACTCCATTTCCGCCATTGCCCGGCTTACCCCGTGCAGCTCGGCATAGCGCTGGGGCAGGTGTTCCAGCCAGAAATGGTTGTCGAAGTGCAGATCCAGCAGCGTGCCGTCCATGTCCAGCAGAACGGTATCGATGTCGGACCAAGGTAATGAAGGCATGGCAACGTCTCGAACGGTAGAAAGATATCCGACATAAACAATCGGGAAAGCCGCGTTATAGTAGCGCGTTCACGCCAAGGAGCTTTGCATGCGCCAGAAACCCACCGTACTCGCCCGCGAGATCGTCGCCACCAGTCGCCTGTTTTGCGTCGAAGAACTGAAGCTGCGTTTTTCCAATGGCGTCGAGCGCACCTACGAGCGTCTGGTCGGTAAAGGTGCGGGCTACGGCGCGGTGATGATCGTGGCGATGCTCGATGCCGAGCATGCAGTGTTGGTCGAGGAGTATTGCGGCGGCACTGACGAATACGAATTGTCCTTGCCCAAAGGCCTGATCGAGCCGGGTGAGGATGTGCTGGCGGCGGCCGAGCGTGAGCTCAAGGAAGAAGCCGGTTTCGGCGCGCGGCAACTGGAGCATCTGACCGAGCTGTCGTTGTCACCCGGCTACATGAGCCAGAAGATTCAAGTGGTACTGGCCACTGATCTTTATGAGGAACGTCTGGAAGGCGACGAGCCCGAGCCAATGCGCGTCGACAAGGTTAGTCTGCGCGAGTTGTCGGCGCTGGCGCAGAATCCGCAGTTTTCCGAAGGTCGCGCATTGGCGGCCCTTTATTTGACCCGTGATCTGCTGAGTCAGCGCGGCGTTTTCAGTTATGAGTGAGCACTTGATGAATTTCCCCAACCCGTTGATGGCCCCGGTAGTTGAGCTGGCATTGCGCGCGGGCGAAGCGATTTTGCCGTTCTGGCGCTCAGGCGTTGAAGTCACGGCCAAGTCCGATGACTCGCCGGTGACCGCCGCCGATCTGGCGGCGCACCACCTGATCGTCGCCGGGCTGACAGCGCTTGATCCGAGCATTCCGATCCTGTCCGAAGAGGACGCCAATATCCCGCAAGGCGTGCGGGCCGGTTGGCAGCGCTGGTGGCTGGTGGATCCGCTGGATGGCACCAAGGAGTTCATCAGCGGCAGCGAAGAATTCACCGTCAATATCGCGCTGATCGAACACGGTCGAGTGGTGTTTGGCGTGGTGTCGATGCCGACTAATGGTCGCTTCTATGTCGGTGGTAGCGGGCTCGGTGCCTGGCGTTGCGATAAGGGTGGAACGCCGGTTTCGATTCAAGTGCGTGACGTGCCTGGGCCAGGTGAAGCGTTCACTGTGGTCGCCAGCCGTCGGCATTCCAGTCCCGAGCAGGAACGCCTGCTGGCCGGATTGAGTGCGAATCTGGGTGAGCTGCAATTGGCGAATATCGGCAGTTCGTTGAAGTTTTGTCTGGTGGCTGAGGGCACGGCGGATTGCTATCCGCGACTGGCGCCGACTTCGCAGTGGGACACGGCGGCGGCGCAGGGTGTGCTGGAAGGCGCGGGCGGTGAAGTGTTGGATTTGCGCGGTAATGCGTTCTGTTATCCGGCGCGGGAATCACTGCGCAACGAGTTCTTTCTGGCGCTGCCGGCGAAGGCTGCGTGGCGGGCGAGATTGTTGGAGTTGGCCCGGGGGTAAGTGGCCTGATCCTGACGCCAGACCCTCACCCCAGCCCTCTCCCGGAGGGAGAGGGGCCGATTGGGGGATATTGGAGGGATACACCGACTTGAGCGAGCTGTGCTGAATCCATAATCGCCGCCGATCTTTCAGGTCGATATCTGACGCAAGACCCTTCGGTCAGTCCCCTCTCCCCCCGGAAGAGGGCTAGGGTGAGGGGCTCTTGGGCTTTACCGATGCAGGACGTACTGCCCGCTGAACCTCACCGCATCCTCATCACTGCGCGCATTAACAATCCGCGTATTCAGTGTCAGCCGCGCCCGCCCATATCGCCGATACATCGCCAGAAACTTCTGCCACATCGCTGCATCTGGCGCCGGGCAAATCGCCGTGGCATCCCCCGTCACCGGCAGCGGATAGCTGATCTGCCCCTCCTGAATGACGATGTGCCCGTCCTCGATCCCTTCTTCCTTCAAGCGCAAATGCAACCAGCCCCAACCGGCCAGCACCGCGCCGCAGTAGAGGCTGCCGCCGAACATGGTGCTCTTGTGATTGACGTTGGGATCCAGCGGCAGGTGCAGACTCAACTGCTGCTCACGCCAGTCGAGCACTTTCAGGCCCATGTCCCGGGTCAACGGGATGTCGTGATGGAGAACGGACTCCAGATATTGTCTGTGATCGGTCATTCGCTCTCTTCCCCATGGCTGCTGTCGCCGAAGTTGAGACCATGCTTGCGCAGTTTGTCGTGCAAGGTCTTGCGCGGAATGCCCAGGGCTTCGGCGAGGCTGCGCACGGAGCTGTGCGAGCGCGCCAGTTCGGCGGCAATCAACGACTTCTCGAAGTTTTCCACTTGCTCGCTGAGCCCGCCGCCGATGACTTCCACGGTAGCAACGCCGTCGGATCCACTGTTGTCCAGCGCCAGTTCCAGGCCGAGGGCGAAACGCTCGGCGGCGTTTTGCAATTCGCGGACGTTGCCCGGCCAGGTGTGGCGCAGGAGCAAAGCGCGTTGTGCCGGTTGCAATTCGTGGGGCGGCAAACCGTGACGGGCGCTGGCTTCATCGGCGTAATGCTGGAACAGCACCAGCGCATCTTCGCCACGCTCGCGCAACGGTGGAATGCGCAGCGGTGCGACATTGAGGCGGTAATACAAGTCGGCGCGGAAACGGCCCTGATCGGCTGCTTGACGCAAATCTTCCTTGGTCGCGGCGATCACGCGGATGTCCAGCGGGATCAGTTGATTGCCGCCCAGGCGTTCGACGACGCGCTCCTGAAGCATGCGCAGCAACTTCACTTGCACGTCCATGCTCATGCTTTCGATTTCATCAAGGAACAGCGTGCCGCCATTGGCGAATTCAAACTTGCCGATCCGGCGTTTTTGCGCACCGGTGAATGCGCCCGGCTCATGCCCGAACAGCTCGCTTTCCACCACCGATTCGGCCAGCGCGCCGGCGTTGATCGCCACGAACGGACCGTTACGGCGGCTCGACAAATCATGCAGTGCGCGGGCGACCACTTCTTTGCCGGCGCCGGTTTCGCCAAGGATCAGCACGTCAGCCTTGGTCGCTGCCAGTGCGCCGATCTGCTCGCGCAAGCGCAGCATCGGCGTCGAATGGCCGACCAATCGCGCGCTCAATTCGTTACGATCACTGAGGGCCAGACGCAGGCTGCGGTTGTCCAGCACCAGGCGGCGCAGGGCCAAGGCGCGGCGCACGCTGTCGAGCAGGGCGTCGCTGGCGAAGGGTTTTTCGAGGAAGTCGTAGGCACCAGCGCGCATCGCCTGCACGGCCAGCGGCACATCGCCGTGGCCGGTGATCAGCAGCACTGGCAGTTCAGGGTCCTGAGCGTGCAATTCGCTCAACAATTCCAGACCGTCCATGCCCGGCATGCGAATGTCACTGACCACCACGCCGGGCCAGTCACGCTCCAGTTGCGCGGCGAGGCCTCTGGCTTCGGACAACTGAAGAATTTTCAGGCCGGCCAGATCCAGGGTCTGGCCGAGGGCCTGACGCAGGTGCGGATCGTCGTCGATCAACACTACCTGAATGCGATTGTCGATGGTCATGCACTTCGATCCTCGGACGGTTGCAGGCTGACCCCGGGCGCACCGGCGCGCAGCCGCAGGGTAATCAAGGCGCCGCCCTGTTTGTGGTTGGCGAACGACAGTTCACCACCGAAGGCGCGCATCAGCGTTTCACAAATGGCCAGCCCTAGACCAAGGCCCTGCGTGCGGGTCTTGGTGGTGTAGAAAGGTTCGCTGGCGCGGCCAAGAGCTTCCATGCAGAACCCCGGGCCATTGTCGCGAATGTACAGATTGACGCCCTCGGCGGTGGATTCGGCACTCAGCCACAATTTACGCGGCGGGCCTTTTTCGGTGAGGGCGTCGAGGGCGTTGGCCAGCAGGTTGCCGAGCACCTGGCGCAAACGGGTTTCGCCGGCCTCGACCCACAGGGTGGCGGCGGGCAGATCGCGGATCAGTTCGACCTCCATGCTGCGGCGACGTTTCGCCAGCAGTGCCAGCGCATCGTCCAGCGCCGGTTGCAGGGCGACGCTTTCCGGGGCGTGGCGATCGCGGCGGGCGAAGGCGCGCAGATGCGCAATGATCGAGGCCATGCGCCCGGTCAGTTCGCTGATCAGCTTGAGGTTGCCGCGCGCGTCATCGGTGCGCTGATGATCGAGCAGCACTTCGGCGTTTTCCGCATAGCTGCGGATCGCTGCCAGTGGCTGATTGAGTTCGTGGCTGATACTCGCCGACATTGTGCCCAGTGCCGAGAGTTTGCCGGCCTGCACCAGATCATCCTGGGCGCGTACCAGTTCCTGTTGGGCTTGTTCGCGCTCCAGCACTTCCTGTTTCAAGCGGCGGTTGAGGCCTTCGAGGTCGCTGGTGCGTTCGGCGACCCGACCTTCCAGCTCCCGTCGCGCCTTGGCTTCGAAGGCGATGCGTTCCAGATAGTGACGGCGGCGCTGCATCATCAGACCGAGCAACAGCATCACCACCAACAGCGTGGCGCCGCCGATGGCTACGACGGTGCGCACCGGCCGGTCGATCAGCGTGCGCGGGGCAAGGATGCTGACGCTCCAGCCGGTTTCGGCGATGTCGTGGGTCTGGGTGAGCCAGGCATCGGGGCTGAGATTGAGTGGGCGTGGTTCGCGGGTCGGGTAAGGCTGGATCGCAGTGATCGCCGCTCGCTCGGCGTCACTCAAGACACGCGTCGAGCGGAAGCGCCACTCCGGACGCGAGGTGAGGATGACCACGCCGTTATGGTCGGTCACCAGCAGTTGTTCCGGGGTTTTGCCCCAGAGGCTTTCGGTGTGGTCGAGATCGACCTTGATCACCAGCACGCCAATGATCTTTTCGCCATTGCGCACGGCGGCGGCGAAGAAATAACCACGCTTGGCAGACGTCGTGCCAAGACCGAAGAATCGTCCGAGGCGCCCGGCCATGGCTTCGCTGAAATACGGCCGGAACGAGAAATTGCGGCCGACGAAACTGTCGTGTTTGTCCCAGTTCGACGCCGCCAGCGTTTGGCCGTTGGTGTCCATCAGGTACATCACTTCAGCGCCGGTCTGCGCACTGATGTTTTTCAGCAGGCGATTGGCATTGCCTTGGGTGACACCATCGTCCGGTGCCCCCAGTACCGCGCGCAGGGCTGGCAGGTCGCCGAGGATTTGCGGCAGTACTTCATAGCGGTGCAGGGTGCCCAACAGGTTGGCGACATACAGGTCGAGCGTCTGGCGGTTCTGACCGGCCAGTTCGCTGCGGTAATAGCGCTCGGCCAGATGTTCCAGCGGCCACAGCAGTGGCGCCAGACACAGGGCCAGCAGGGCGAGGCTGCGCCAGCGAGGTCTGCGGGGGAGAGATGGTTTCATGAGCGTGCGCCTGTGGGGACAGGCGCATTATGCCCTTGCTCCCTACGAACTGCCTGCGCGTCGATCATGCCGCGTTAAAAACAGGCTCGTAATGCTCGTTTAGGCCCCTGAACTCCGCTTACTCGCCTGTTTTTGCCTTGCCAGATCGTCGCTCGGCTGGTTTTCGCAGGGGCCCGATGGCTCAGGCGAAGACTTCAGCGTCCTTGAGCAGGGCTGCTGCCTGATCCTTGGCCGACAGCGTCGGCGCTTCGTCCAACTGCCAGTCGATACCCAGAGCAGGGTCGTCCCAGCGAATACTGCGCTCGGACGAAGGGTCGTAGTAGTTGGTGGTCTTGTAGAGGAATTCAGCGAACTCGCTCAGTACCACAAAACCATGGGCAAAACCTTCCGGGATCCACAGCTGACGATGGTTGTCAGCTGACAGGCGCACTGCTACCCACTTACCGAAGTGCGGCGAGCTGCGGCGGATGTCCACGGCCACATCCAACACTTCACCGGCGGTCACGCGGACCAGTTTGCCTTGGGTGTTTTCAAGCTGGTAATGCAGACCACGCAACACACCTTTTTGCGAACGCGAATGGTTGTCCTGGACGAACTGTGTATCCAGACCGGTCGCTTGCTGGAACCCCTTGGCGTTGAAACTCTCGTAGAAGAAACCGCGCTCGTCACCAAACACCTTGGGTTCGATGATCAGAACACCGGGCAGATCGGTGGTGATTACATTCATGAGGATTGTCCAGTGATAGGTGTGGATTGCTGACATTCTTGCGCAAAGTATTGGTTAGTGCGAGTGAGAACCGCGACGGGATACTCATTCGACTTCACCCCAATGCCAACGTTGTTCTTCATAGGTCTGGCCTTCTTGATATTCAACATGGTAGCGCAGGCCTCTCTCTGCCACGTCCTGCGGCAAGACGAGTCTCCACTCTTTACCAGCCTTTTAGCGGTTTTGATGTATCTGTCACATGGAAACCATGTCAGGGCAGGCAGAGGGGGTCGTCGTTCGACAATCGATAGCCTGTTCCGTTCGGGACATACGCAGGCGAAGCGCTGCGGGACATTTCGGTAATGGTTTCTAGTCGATAATGGTTTCTGGCTGATGACATTCAAGCGTCTCAGGTTGAACAGTGAAGCCTTCAAACACAATCTGAAAATGTTGTGGGAAAAGTTACCCGGAGTGCTCTCGGTGCAGCGTTGCGCCCTTGATTAGATCGATAGTCGGTACAAGGGGTTGCGTCTCGCCGGAAGCAATGGCGATATAGACGCCTAATAAAATTTCAGGGGTCGTTTCATGCCGCTCGCCACGTTGATTCATCGCGCCAGTTTGCCCAGTCCGCAAATTTGTGAAGAGCAGGCGCTGCAATGGCTGGCGGAGCATTACGGGCTCAGTGGCACGTTGCAGGCCCTTGGCAGTCAGCAGGATCTGAATTTTCGTGTCGACAGTGCGCGCGGGCGCTTTGTGCTGAAGATCTGCCGTGGCGATTACGCCCTCGTTGAGTTGCAGGCCCAGCACGCCGGGCTGAAATATCTTGCCGAACATTCTCACGTCAATGTGCCACGGGTGATTGCGGCCAATAACGGCGAGGACCTGCTGTCGCTGGAGGTCGGTGGCGAAGTGGTGCATGTGCGGCTGCTGGATTACATCGAAGGCCAGTCGCTGACCCACCTCGATCATTTGGGCAATACCGTGGTGGCCGGGTTTGGCCGGCTCTGTGGCGAGATGGATCTGGCGCTGGCCGGGTTTGACCATCCGGGCCTTGAGCGCACTTTGCAGTGGGACGCACGCCATGCCAGTGCATTGATCAGCCATTTGCTGCCGGTGATCGAGGATGAACGGCAACGCGTGCTGATTGCCGATGCCGCCCAGCAGGCCGAAAGCCGCTTGCGACCCTTGCTCGACAAACTGCCGGTGCAGGCCATCCACATGGACATCACCGATGACAACGTGGTCTGGCAGCGCGACGCCCAGCGCCACTGGCAATTGCAGGGCGTCATCGATTTTGGCGATCTGATACGCACGTGGCGGATCACCGATCTGTCAGTGACTTGCGCGGCATTGCTGCATCACGCCGGCGACGATCCTTTGGTGATTTTGCCGGCGGTGCAGGCTTATCACTCGGTCAATCCGCTGCAACGCGAAGAACTGCAAGCGCTGTGGCCATTGATCGTCGCGCGTGCGGCGGTGTTGGTGCTCAGTGGCGAGCAGCAGGTCAGCATCGACCCGGGCAACTCCTATAGCCGCGACAATCTCACCCACGAATGGGAAATCTTCCGCGTCGCGACATCGGTGCCGCTGGCGCTGATGGAGGCGGCGATCCTGACGGCGGTGGGGCAGAGCTTGCCGGCGATCAACGGCGAAGGTTTTGCACCGTTACTCCCGAGTCTGGTCGGGCGCGAATTCGCGCTGATCGACCTTGGCGTGCTGAGCCCGCATTTCGAGGCCGGCAATTGGGAGCAGGCAGGCATCGATCAGCGCTTGCTGACCGAAGCGGCGGCGGCCCATGGCCTGGCGGCGAGCCGTTATGGTCAGTACCGTTTGTCGCGCACCCGGCCCGACAGCGCCGAGGAACCGGACACCTTCGCGCTGCACGTTGAATTGCGCGTACCCGATGGCACAGCGGTCGAAGCGCCGTTTGCCGGTGTGTTGCATCAAACGGCGGACGGCGTGCTGCAACTCGATGGCCCGCAGCTCAGTGTGCGGCTGTGGGGCGTGACGCCTTCACTGCACAGCGGCGCGGCACTGGTCAAAGGTCAGGTGCTGGGCGCGGTCAGCGGGCCGTTGATCGTGCAGTTGAGCCGAGGTGCGCAACTGAACGCGCCGCTGTTCTGCACGCCTTCCCATGCGCCGGCCTGGCAAGCACTGTGCCCATCGCCCGCCGCGTTGCTGGGACTGGCCTGCGATGCCGAACCGGAGCTGGACGCGAAAACCCTGCTTGAACGCCGCGATGCCAGTTTTGCCCGCACGCAGAAACACTACTACGTCGACCCGCCGCGCATCGAACGCGGCTGGCGCAATCACCTGATCGACATGCAGGGCCGCTCCTATCTCGACATGCTCAACAACGTCGCGGTGCTCGGTCACGGTCACCCGCGCATGGCTGCAGTCGCGGCACGTCAATGGTCGTTGCTCAACACCAACTCGCGCTTCAACTATGCGGCGGTCGCCGAGTTTTCCGAGCGCTTGCTGAAGCTTGCGCCGCAAGGCATGGACCGGGTGTTTCTGGTCAACAGCGGCAGCGAGGCCAATGACCTGGCGATCCGTCTGGCGTGGGCCTACAGCGGCGGGCGCGACATGATCAGTGTGCTGGAGGCCTATCACGGCTGGACAGTTGGCGCCGATGCGGTGTCGACGTCGATTGCCGACAACCCCAAAGCCCTCGAAAGCCGCCCGGACTGGGTACATCCGGTGACCGCACCGAATATCTATCGCGGGGAATTCCGTGGCCTCGATTCGGCGCCGGAATATGTGCGCAGCGTCGAGCATCATCTGGCGAAAATCGCCGAGCAGAAACGCCAACTGGCTGGGTTTATCTGCGAACCGGTGTACGGCAATGCCGGTGGTATCTCGTTGCCGCCGGGTTACCTGCAAGCGGTGTATGCGAAGGTCCGCGCGCAAGGCGGCGTCTGTATTGCCGATGAAGTGCAGGTCGGTTACGGGCGCATGGGACATTTCTTCTGGGGTTTCGAAGAGCAGGGCGTGGTCCCCGACATCATCACCATGGCCAAAGGCATGGGCAACGGTCAGCCATTGGGTGCGGTCATCACCCGTCGGGACATCGCCGAAGCGCTGGAGGCGGAAGGCTACTTCTTCTCGTCGGCGGGCGGCAGTCCGGTGAGCTGCCAGATCGGCATGGCGGTATTGGACGTCATGGAAGAAGAAAAACTCTGGGAAAACGCGCAGGTGGTCGGTGGCCATTTCAAGGCAAGGCTCGAGGCGCTGATCGATAAACATCCGCTGGTGGGGGCGGTGCACGGCTCAGGGTTCTATCTCGGGCTTGAGTTGATCCGCAATCGCCAGACGCTGGAGCCGGCGACCGAGGAGACGGCGTTGCTGTGCGATCGCCTGCGCGAGCTGGGTATCTTCATGCAGCCGACCGGTGATGACCTGAACATTCTCAAGATCAAACCGCCGATGGTGACGTCGCGCCAGAGTGTGGATTTCTTTGTCGACATGCTTGATCGCGTTCTAACCGAGGGGCTGTAAACCCTGCAAATCCCTGTGGGAGCGAGCCTGCTCGCGAATGCGGTATGTCAGTCACTGATTAGGTTGACTGACGCGCCGCCTACGCGAGCAGGCTCGCTCCCACATTTTTTTGGGTTGTTAGTTAGATTTATATCGGTATTTATTCGGATTATTTAGACGTAAGGCATTTTACACGCTTCTAAAGCCGATATTTATCGGCTATAAAGTCGCCATTGCTCCGGCATGGCGATGGCTGTCCGGTGCGCGCGTTTTTTCTTTTCGGTCGAATCCTCGGCCGTCAAAGCACTTGCCCGGAGATGATTCATGAGCCGTATCGTTACCGTCGCCGCCACTCAGATGGCCTGTTCCTGGGATCTGGAAGCCAACCTCGAAATCGCTGAAAGGCTGGTGCGTGAAGCTGCCGCCAAAGGCGCGCAGATCATCCTGATTCAGGAGCTGTTCGAGGCGCCGTACTTCTGCCAGAAGCCGAACCCGGACTATCTGCAACTGGCGACGACGGTGGAAGAAAACGTCGCGATCAAGCATTTCCAGAAAATCGCCAAAGAGCTGCAAGTGGTGCTGCCGATCAGCTTCTACGAACTGGCCGGGCGTGCGCGTTTCAACAGCATCGCAATCATCGATGCCGACGGCAGCAACCTCGGGATTTATCGTAAAAGCCACATCCCGGACGGCCCGGGCTATCACGAGAAGTACTACTTCAACCCAGGCGACACCGGTTTCAAGGTGTGGAACACCCGTTACGCGAAGATCGGCGTGGGCATCTGCTGGGATCAGTGGTTCCCGGAAGCGGCGCGGGCGATGGCGTTGCAAGGTGCGGAAATCCTGTTCTATCCAACAGCCATCGGCAGCGAGCCGCACGATAAGACCATCTCCTCGCGCGATCATTGGCAGCGCGTGCAGCAGGGCCACGCCGGCGCCAACCTGATGCCGTTGATCGCCAGCAACCGCATCGGCAACGAAGAACAGGACGGCTACGACATCACGTTCTACGGCTCGTCGTTCATCGCCAACCAGTTCGGTGAAAAAGTGCAGGAGCTGAATAAAACCGAAGAAGGTATTCTTGTGCACACTTTCAACCTCGACGAGCTGGAACATATTCGCAGCGCGTGGGGTTCATTCCGTGACCGCCGGCCAAACCTGTACGGCGCGTTGAAAACCCTCGACGGTTCCCTGGAGTCCTGATCCCGATGACCACATTGAAAAGTACCCCACGTGCCGACGGCTTCTACATGCCGGCCGAGTGGGCTCCCCAAACTCAGACCTGGATGATCTGGCCCGAGCGTCCGGACAACTGGCGTCTGGGCGGCAAACCGGCGCAAGCCGCCCACGCGGCGGTGGCCAAGGCCATCGCCCGTTTCGAACCGGTGACCGTGGCCGTTTCCGCCGGCCAATATGAAAACGCCCGCGCGCGTCTCGACGTGCCGAATATCCGCGTGGTCGAGATGTCCAGCGATGACGCCTGGGTGCGCGACAGCGGCCCGACGTTCGTCATCAACAACAGCGGCGAAGTACGCGGTGTGAACTGGGATTTCAATGCCTGGGGCGGCTTCGATGGCGGTCTGTACTCGCCGTGGAATCGTGATTCGCAGGTCGGCGGCAAGATCCTCGAGATCGAGCGCAGCCCGCGTTATCGCACCGAAGGTTTTGTGCTTGAGGGCGGCTCGATTCACGTCGACGGCGAAGGCACGCTGATCACCACCGAAGAATGCCTGCTCAACCGCAATCGCAACCCGCACCTGGGCCGCGAAGAAATCGAAGCGGTGCTCAGCGCCAATCTGGCTGTGGATAAAATCATCTGGCTGCCGGACGGTTTGTTCAACGATGAAACCGACGGCCATGTGGATAACTTCTGCTGCTACGTGCGTCCGGGCGAAGTGTTGCTGGCATGGACCGATGATCCACAGGATCCGAACTACCCACGCTGCCAGGCCGCGATGAAAGTGCTGGAAAGCAGCACCGACGCCAAGGGTCGCCCATTCACGGTGCACAAGATGCCGATTCCGGGGCCGCTGTTCGCCACCGAAGAAGAGTGCGCCGGTGTTGATCCGGTGGACGGTACGCAGGAGCGTAATCCGTCCGTGCGCCTGGCCGGCTCCTACGTGAACTTCCTGATCGTCAACGGCGGCATCATCGCGCCGAGCTTCGACGATCCGATGGATGCACCGGCTCGGGAAATTTTGCAGAACCTGTTCCCGCAACACGAAGTGGTGATGGTGCCGGGTCGTGAACTGTTACTGGGTGGCGGCAACATTCACTGCCTTACCCAACAGCAGCCAGCACCGCACAAAGAGTGAGTTGAGTCGTAACAGCTTGAGTTGATTAACAAATCAGCCGGGCAATGATTAGCTCGCTATGCATCAACTGAGGCCCGCAGCCCGAAAGGACGGCGGGCTTCTTTGTATCCGCTTGTCGACAAATCGCAAACCTTGGCATAGCTCTTGTATCGGTCCAGGCGCACTAGGGAGGGGGAAAGAACTTCAACAGTTCTGTCATAAACCTTGGATAACGTAGCCGCTCACGAACGGGGAGAGAGCGCTGAAATGAACGCCGAAGTGAACGTAGTCAGCGAGCGGACGTTGCATCCCATGGCCGTAAACGGCGAATCGCTCCAGATTGTCGCGCACTTTTTGAAGTCCAATGGAACGCGTCAGATCAGGGAAGCTGATCCGCGCCGGATGATGATCGAGCGCTACCCCGCTGGCCTGTTCAGCGAGGCCGAACTGGAAGCGTTGTGGGCTGTGATGGAAGGATAAGAAAAACAACAGGGATTACTGAAAGCGCTGCCGGGATGGCGGCGCTTTTTTATGCACGACACAAAACCCTTTGTAGGAGTGAGCCTGCTCGCGATTGCTATCTGTCAGCCGCCATAAATATCAACTGACACTCCGCTATCGCGAGCAGGCTCACTCCTACAGGTATTGGGTTGAATCAGAAGGAATAGGTACCTGTCATCACCACGCTACGTGGCGCGCCCGGCATTATCTGCGCGGCGCTGGTTGCCGACGCGTAGTACTCGCGATCGGTGATGTTGTTCAAAGCCGTGCGCAAATCCCAGTCCTTGAAGCGATAACCGACCAGCGCATCCCAGCGGCCATAACCCGGCAGTACCGTGGTATTGGCGTTATCGGCATAACGCTGGCCGACCAGCGTCAGGCCGGTTTCGCCATACCAGCCCATCTCCGGTTTCCAGGTCAGGAACAGGCTGCCGTTGTGCTTGGCGACGTTGTTGATGCGTTTGCCTTCGAGGCCGTTGTTGTCCTTTTCAATTTTCGCGTCCTGCATGCCGATGCCACCGCGCATGTACCAGTTACCGACGATGTTGCCGGTGGCGGTCAGCTCGATCCCGCGTGAACGTTGCAGGCCGGACATCACCGTCAGGGTCGGATCATTCGGATCGGTGGTGCGGCGGTTGTAGAGTTCCAGGTCATAGATCGCCAGCGTCGTGCTCAAACGATCATCGAGCCAGTCACTCTTCACGCCGATTTCTTTCTGCTTGGTCAGCTCGGGGCTGAGGTCGTTGGTGTTGCCGGCCGCACCAGGAGTGATGCCAATCAGGCCACCGCCCACCGGCGAAAAGGTCTTCGACCACGAGGCGTAGAACGAGTGATTCTGCAACGGCGTCCAGACCAGGCCCACACGCGGGCTGGTGCTGTGGCTGTCGCGGTCTTCGGAAATGTTCTTGAGCTTGTTGGTCGATTCGATATCGAAGGTGTCGTAACGCAAACCGCCGAGCAATTGCCATTGATCGTTCAGGCGCAGTTGATCCTGCACGTACACCGCACGGCTTTCGACTTCGGTGTGGCTGTCGCTGAAGGTCTGCATGCTGCCGGTGTGGCGCAGGTCGCGATTGGGGTTGAACAGGTCCAGCGACGGCACGGCTTGCGCGCCAGGTGTCCTGCCGGTGGCGGCGTTGTACAACTTCGGATCGCGACGCTGGCTGCCGATTTCGATACCGGTCAGCAGGCGATGCTCAAGGCCGAAGGTATCGAAACCGCCTTCCAGTTCAAGGTTGTTAGTGACGTTGCGGGTGGTCAGATCCTGTTGCCAGTGCTGGCGCGTAACCTTGTTGGTCGCCGGGGTGTAACCGGTCAGGTAGGTGTTGTCGAAATCACTGTCGAGCTTGAACACGCCGAGGGTCTGGCGCAGTTGCCAGTTGTCGTTGATCTCGTAAGTGAGTTTCGAGCGCAGCGATTGCGCCTTGTCGTCGATGAAATCGTGATCGTTGCCATAGGTCGTGTCGCGGCCGACATCGGCTGGCCGCCCGTTTACGCCTGGAATGCCGCGATCCGGCGTGCGGTTGTAGCGGCTGTATTCGTACTGCACCAGCCAGTTCAGGTCGGGTGTCAGCTGCCAGCTCATCGACGGTGCGAACAGTTGGCGGTTGCCGCTGACGCCGTCGCGGAAACTGTTTTCGTCCATGTTGCCCATGTTCAGGCGCAGGCTGATGTTCTCGCTCGGATCGGTGCTGAGGTCGGCGTACAGGCTGCGCAAGTCTTCACTGCCGCCCTGGGCTTCGATGGTCGAGCGACGGCCAGCCTCAGGCGCCTTGCTGACGCGGTTGACGATCCCGCCCTGACTGCCGCGACCGTACAACACGGCGGCCGGGCCTTTGAGCACTTCAACGCGTTCGATGTTGTGCAGGTCGCGTTTGTATTGGCTATCGTCGCGGATGCCGTCCAGATAGAAGTCGTTGCTGGCGTCGAAACCGCGGATGCGCAAGCTGTCGAAACGGGTGTCGGCGCTGCTGCTGACGTTGGGCATGCCGCTCAGGGCATCGCCGATGTCGTTGGTGCCGTAGTTGGCAACGTTCGACGTCTTGATCGAATCAATGGCCTGCGGCACGTAGCGCACCGGAGTCGAGGTGCGGGTTGCGGTGTTGCTGATTTTTACGCGCGGGTCATCGGCTTCCTCTTGCGCTTGAGCGCTGATGGCGGTGGCGGGTAATTCAGTCGCCGAGTAGGCAAAACCGCTGGACAGAAAGGCAGAAAGCCCAAGAGTGACGGGCGTAAGACGGAACGGGGCAGGCATTGAAAAGCGCATCCGAAAGGGTGGAAGAATTCGAGTGCGCGAATGGTAATGCTTTGCATTTACTTCCGTTAATTATTCCCTATAAGTTCCTTTGTCAGATTGTTTCTATTTGTGTCGATGTCGATACAACTTGAACGATCGGACAATTCGTCCGATTCGCGAAACAGACTGAAAGCCAATCTGGCGTTTTTCCGCAACAAGTCGAGGGCTAGTCTGCCGGCATCGATTTTCCCCACTTTTCTGCCGGAGTTTTCTGATGATCCTTCACTACATTTACGACCCGCTGTGCGGCTGGTGCTACGGCGCCAAACCATTGGTGCAGGCGGCGCAGGCAGTGCTGCCAGTGATCGCTCATGCCGGCGGGATGATGAGCGGCGCCAATCGCCAGCGTGTTTCGTCGCAACTGCGCAACTACGTCATGCCCCATGATCGGCGGATTGCCGAATACACCGCGCAACCATTCGGCGAAGCCTATTTCGAAGGTTTATTGCGCGATGACACGGCTGTTTTCGATTCGACGCCCCCGATCGCCGCCGTCATGGCAGCAGAGGCCGTTGATGGTCGTGGTCTTGAGCTGCTCGGGCGTTTGCAGACGGCGCATTACGTGGAAGGGCGCCGGATTGCCGATGAGTCTGTATTGCTCGAACTCGCCCGTCATATGGGCTATGCCGGTGAAGCGTTTCTCGCGGCGTTCCAATCCGTGGATACCGAACAACATATAAAGGACAGCCGCGCACTGCTGGCTCAGCTTGGCGCCCAGGGATTTCCGACGTTTGCGCTAGAGCGGGACGGCCAGTTCACGCTGGTCGATATCAGCCCTTGGTTGGGCAAGCCACAAGCCTTCGCTGCTTGGTTGGGACAGTCCGTTGAAGTGAATGCGGCAGGTGAATCGCCAGCGCTCTGTGGTCTTGATGGTTGTGCGTGATACGCCTTGATTCACTGGCTGGCGGCATTTCCCAGCAAGGAGTCAGCGCAAAATTTACGATTCTTAGACGATTTTTGCCTATTTAAAGACGATTCTTGAAATTGACACATAGTTCAGGGCGCGGCTACGATTCGGCCTAACGCCTGTGGCCAACCGCCATGACTCAAAATAAGGAGCAGGCCCGCCATGACATTGTCTTGGGCGGGTCTTTTTGTTTCGGGGTGAATAAAAGAGTGCAATAAGCGCCGTTTCAGCCGTTCGGAACAGCGGGTTTCAA